>CAZVEV010000094.1:0-12835 GCA_964625865.1 uncultured Planctomycetaceae bacterium
TGCTTCTATCGCGGCCGCATCCCCCCATCTGTTACCCTCATTTGAACCACGCCGTCTTTTCCATCCATTTCAGCTCCGTTATCCCGTCAAAGATATCCTCTGTCTTCCGGCCTTTCGTCTCAATGCCTCCCGCCAGAAAAAAAGGTCGCACACCATTGGGGCCTGGGCGATCGTTTTTGCTTTGGGATCTGGCGCTGGGCCACTAGGATGCTCAGGCGGCCCCCAACATCGGGACAGACCATGAGGCACAGAACGGTTCTTCTTGTGACGGCGATGATCCTTGCCGGCTGCTCGCGCGACTTGCGACGCGGGCAGGCCCCCACTCCGCGGACGGTCTCGTTCTCGCCGGCGATCACGGCGATGCTCTTCGAGATGGGGCTCGATGACCATATCGTCGGCGTGACGACCCACTGCACGGTCCCCGAGGGCCTCGACATCCCGGTCGTCGGCAGCCAGTTGAACATCCGCGCCGAGCCGATCGTCGCCGTGGCCCCCGACGTGCTGCTTACCCAGACGACCCCCGCGCGGTTCGAGACCGTTCGCAAGCTCATGCCCGACGTCAGGATTGAGTATGTCCGCATCGAGACGCTGACCGACGTCGCCGAGACAATGGGCCGGATCGCCGCCCTGCTCGGGCAGGCGGACAAGGGCAACGAGGCGGGCAAGCAGTTCCTGGCCCAACTCGACACCGTCCGCAACCGGGTTGCAGGCAGGCGGCGCCCGCGCGTGATCTTCGTCATGGGTCACCGCGACCCCTCGACGGCCGGGCGGGCAACGTTCATGAACGAACTGATCGACGTCGCCGGCGGCGTCAACGTCGCAGCCGAGAAGTACGACGGGTGGAAACAGACGGGCATCGAGTCGGTCCTGAAACTGGCGCCCGACGTCATCGTCTGCCAGTGCGAGCAGGCCGACAAGGCGGGCGAGGCCAAGACGTACTGGCAGGACCTGGTGCGCTCGTCGGGGTCAGCGGTGGCCGTCCACGTCGTGACCGACAAGCGATGGACGATCCCGACCGGCTGGCAGGCCCACACGGCCGCGCCGCGGCTGGCCGACATGATCCATCCCGAGACCGCCCGGGGGACTGCGCCATGAACAGCCCCTCCGCGACATCACCGCCCGCAGTGACCGCCCGGAGGCTGGCGATCTGGCTGGCGGCGCTGCTGGCCGCAACCGCCGCCGCCGCGGTCCTGTGCAGCCTCGCAGGCCAATACAGGCTGACGCCCGAGATCTGGCGCGTGCGCATGTTTCGCGCGGGTGCGGCGGCGGTGGTGGGCGCGGCGCTGGCGGTAGGCGGCATGGCGCTGCAGGCGCTGCTTCGCAACCCGCTGGCCGAGCCGTACATCCTGGGCATCTCGAGCGGCGCGGGGGTCGGCGTGCTGTGCGGGCTGGCGCTGGCGACGAGCCTCGCGGTCCCCACGTGGGCTACCACGCCTGTCCTGGCGCTGGTCGGCGGGCTGGCCACCGCGGCGGTCGTCTACGCCATCGCCCAGCGTCGAGGCCGCCTGGACCCCTACGTCCTTCTGCTGGCCGGCGTGATGATCAACGTCTTCAACGGGGCGATCATCCTGGTGATCCTGCAGTTCACCCAGCCGACCGAGATGATCCACTTCATCGGCTGGGGCATGGGCCAGGTGCCCGAATGGATGTGGTCCGACCCGGTGCTGCTGGCCGTCTGCGGGGCGCTCGTGGTCGTCGGGTGGGCCCTGCTGTTCGTCCGCGGGGCGGCGTTCAACGCGCTGGGCCTGGGCGACGAGGTGGCCGCCTCGTCCGGCGTGTCGGTGCACGCCCTGCGGATCCAGACGTTTGTCGTGGTCTCGCTGATGACCGCGATGGCTGTCGCCCTGGCCGGGCCGATCGGCTTTGTCGGGCTGATCGTCCCGCACGTCTGCCGAATCCTCCTGGGCCCGGACCACCGCCTGCTGGCCATCGTCAGCGGCTTTGCCGGCGCGATCTTCCTGATGACCGCCGACACGCTGTGCCGCCTGATCGACCGCTGGACGGGGCTGGGCGAGCTGCCGGTCGGCGTGGTGACGGCCCTGGCGGGCGGACCGTTCTTCATCTATCTGCTGCGAGGACGATTCAGGGGGGCGGCCCCATGAGCGACCCCCTCTGCGCCATCGACGCGGCGGGCCTGTCCTTCGCGTATCGCCCGTCTGCGCCCGTACTGAGAGACGTGGACCTGCGGGCCGAGCCGGGCAAACTCCTGTGCGTGCTGGGCCCCAACGGATCGGGCAAGACCACGCTGCTGCGATGCCTCCTGGGGCGCCTGACGCCCCGTGCGGGGACCATCCGACTGGGCGACCGCGACCTGGGCAGCTACGACGCCCGGGCGCTGGCCCGCCGCCTGGCCTACGTGCCGCAGACCCCCGGGGCCGCCTTTGGATTCACCGCGATGGAATTGGTGCTCATGGGCCGCTTCGCCCACACGGGCCTGCTGGGCCTGGCCGGCGCGACCGACCGGGCGGTGGCCCGCCAGGCGATGATCATGACCGAGACGACGGACTTCGCCTCCCGCACGCTGGGGGAACTGTCCGGCGGAGAGGCCCAGCGCGTCATGATCGCCCGCGCGCTGGCCCAGCAGCCGGCGGTCATGCTGCTCGACGAGCCCACCAGCCAACTCGACATCCGAAACCAACTGATGATCTACACGATGATGCGGCGTCTGGCGCACGACTGGCCGATGGCCGTCGTCTGCGTCAGCCACGACGTCAACCTCGCCGCACGTTTCGCCGACCGCCTCGTGCTGATGCGCGACGGGCGGGTCGCGGCGGCAGGCACGAGCGAGCAGGTCATCCGCGAAGATGTCCTCCAGAGGGTGTATGATGTCGCGGTGGACCTGATACCGGCCGGCGAGACCGTGCCGCTGGTACGGGCCCGACAGGCCCAAGCCCACCCGCAAGAGCAACCAGACAGAACAGACCATGAGTAATCGATGCATACAAGGGCTCGGCGCCGTGCCTGACGACGTGCGCGGCTGCGTGCTGACGATCGGCAACTTCGACGGCGTGCACGCCGGACATCAGCGGATCATCGCCGCCGCCCGGACGCTGGCCGACGGGCGCGGCGCAGAGGTGGTGGCCCTGACGTTCGAGCCCCCGCCGGACCTCGTCCTGCGCCCGTCCGACGTGCCGATGCGCATCGCCCCGCCCTCCGAGCGGTGCCGCCGCCTCGCCGCCGCCGGGGCCGACTGGACCGTCACGCTGGAGACTACGCCCGAGCTGCTGAGCATCTCCGCCGGAGACTTCATCGAGACGATCATCCTCGACCGCTTCGCGCCGACGGCGATGGTCGAAGGACAGAACTTCTTCTTCGGGCGAAAGCGGGAAGGCACGATCGACGTACTCCGGCAGGCCGGGCTCGACGCGGGGTTCGACGTGCACGTCGTCGAGCCGCTGACGATGGACATCGACGGCGCCGAGACGCGCATCTCCAGCACGCTGGTTCGACGGCTGATCGCCGCCGGGCGGGTGGCCGACGCGGCGCGATGCCTCGGACGCGAGTTCGTCCTGTACGGACAGGTGGTCGGCGGATACCGGCGCGGGCGCCTGCTGGACTACCCCACCGCGAATCTCGACGCGGGCCAGCAGATCACGCCCGGGAACGGCATCTACGCGGGGTTCGCCGACGTCCAGGGCGCCCGCTTCCCGGCGGCGATCAGTATCGGCGAGAACCCCACCTTCGGGCCTGCCGAACGAACGATCGAGGCATTTCTCCTCAATGCCGAGGGCGATTTCTACGATGAAACTATGAGCCTGGGCTTCGTTGCCCGCATCCGCGACCAGCAGCGATTCGCCGACGCCGAGGCGTTGAAGGCCCAGATAACCCGGGATGTCGACCGTGTGCGAGAACTCTGCGGATGAGACAATGAAGGCCGTCGCCGGCCGCCTTGACCAGGCGCGGTCCCTGCTGGTGACGACCCACGGGCGACCCGACGGGGACGGTCTTGGTTCGATGGCCGCCCTGGCCGCGGCGGCTGCGGCGGCGGGGAAGACCGTCAGCCTCTTCCTGCCCGACCAGGCCCCGTCACGGTACGATTACCTTTTCGACCAGCCGCCCGTCGTGGGGGCCGTTCACTTCACCGCGATGGCCGACGCTGCCGACCTGGTCGTCATCGTTGACACCTGCGCCATCGCCCAGCTCGACGGACTCGACGTCCTCCTGCCGGGCTTCAAGGACAGGATCGTCGTGATCGACCATCACGCGACGACCGACGACATCGGCTCGCTGCAGTGGGTCGACACGTCGGCTGCCGCGGCGGGGGTAATGGTGACCGAACTGATCGACGAGTTGGGCTGGTCGCTGGACGGACTGGCCTCCGAAGCGCTGATGACGGCGATAACGACCGACACCGGCTGGCTGCGTTTCGCCAACACCGACGGTCGCTGCCTCCGCGCGGTGGCTGAACTTGTCGACGCGGGCGTTCGCCCGGACAAGCTGTTCAGGCGGATCTACCAGACAGACCGCCCCGAGCGGCTGGCCCTGCTCCGCCGCGTGCTGGACTCGCTCGAACTGCACTGCGACGGGCGGCTGGCCGCGATGACGATTCGCCAGGCGGACTTCGCCGCCACCGGCGCCCGCCCCGACGAGACGGAGAACATGGTCAACGAGGCCCTCCGCCTGGCCAGCGTGGAAACCGCCCTCCTGCTCGTCGAGAACACCGACTGCGTGCGCGTCTCCCTGCGCAGCCGCGACGCCGTGGACGTCTCGGCCGTCGCCCGACAGTTCGGCGGCGGCGGACACAAGCGTGCCGCCGGCCTGCGCGCCGCAACAGACATCGACGACCTCAAAACCCAACTCATCGCCGCCTGCGCCGCAGTACTCGAGTAACTAATACGAGCGCCAGTCAACGTTGTCGTTCCCTCCAATGTTTAGCGGGCGAGCTTGCTCGCCGTGCGGCGTCGGTTCCGACGCCGAAGAGCATCGAGCGTGCTGCGTCAATCGAACGGAAACACGGTGAGCAAGCTCACCCGCTTAACGTGGAAGAAACAACACACCCCGCGTGAAACCCCTCCTCTTCTCTCTTCGTGGGCGTCGTTCGCCCCGCCGGAAAACGAGACGCCGGTTTTTCTTCCCGGGAAATCGGTTTTTCATTTGGCGCGCGGGGGATCGGCGGATATACTTCTTCGCGTTGCAGGTGTCCCGGCAGCGCCGGGACCAAATGGGAAGGCCGTGAAAGTCGGCCGCGGACGCGCCGCTGTAACCGGTGACGACCGCCGCAACAGGCCACTGTCTCGATGCGTAGTCGAGATGGGAAGGCGCGGCGTGAGGATGACCCGGAAGCCAGAAGACCTGCCTGCAGCCAACCTGTGTGCTGCCTTCGCGAGTTAATCGGCGGCCGGGACCGCCAAAGGTCAGTTGATCTGACACTCTGATGCCCCGGCGCCGCGACTTGTGAGGCCGCCGGGGTCTTTTCGTTGGTGCGTTGATGTCTTTTCGCATCATCGTGTGCATTGCTTGGTCGTTCGCGAGTTGCAGTCAGGCAAGGATGTCGCCCGGTACGAGGGCTCTGTCCGTTCACTGCCTCTTGTAACGTCCCCCCAATGCTCCCCCACCCAGGTTGCCGGTTGACCGGTCTTGCGCCCGGACCGTCAGCCACCCGAGTCGGGCTCACCGAAAGGACTGTGACTAAAGGAGATGCGGATGACCGGAACCACCTGATGCGCCCGATTCTCGGGAACGACACGACGTATGACTCTCATCTTGATGAACCGCTTACACTGCATCGTGCCGCAAACCGGCACGCGTGCAGGAGGAATTGCGAAATGAAGAATGTTCTTGGACTTATTGTAACGTGCGTGACGCTGCTGGCGATCTCGACGACGGGATTCGGCCATACCTTTGACGATGTGATCATAGAAAGCTGGGCCGGACCCGCCGGTGTGGCCGATCCCTCCAACGCGACCTACAGAGCCGTGACCGTCGTCGACTTCGGCGAAGGCAACAGTTTCGCGTTCGGATATGGGTGGAACGACACGGAGACAACCAGCAGCGAGGCCATGCTCACAGCGTTGCAGGCCGCCGACAACGGGCTGACGGTCGAATCGAGCACCCACAATACATTCGGCATGTCGGTGTATGGCTTTGCCTACCAGGGCTATGTGATCCTCGGAAGCCCGTTGTTTGACATCCCCGAATACCCCGCCAACTGGTGGAGCGGCGCCCCGGCCCGGACCGAAGACATTTGGGAGGAAGTACCCCCCGGCAGCGGAAACTGGGTGATAACGGACACGATTGAACACTCCGAGACCGCGGGTGACGGTGAGAACTGGGCCTACGCCAGCACCGGTGTCAGAGACCGCGTGCTGGCCGACGGCTACTGGGACGGCTGGACACAGGGCGACGGGAGCTATGGCTCTTTCCCCGCCGAACCGGTCGCACCGGTGAACGTGCCCGAACCGATGACACTGACGCTGTTTGCGGTCGGTAGCCTGGGTCTGATGCGGACCCGGCGGCGCCGCTGATAGCGGCCGATGATTTCCCGGAAGGACGGGGCCCGGGCAATGCCATGCCGCCCGGGCCCCCGACGTCCTTGACGCGTAAGACGGATGAACGATCACACGAGCCAACTCGAGCCTGCCGCAACGCAGCGGAAGGCGTTTACGCTCATCGAACTGCTCGTCGTGATCGCGATCATCTCGATCCTGTCGAGCGTGCTGGCCCCCAGCCTCATCAGCGCCCGGGCTGCGGCGCAGTCGGCGATCTGCCTGAACAACCTCGACAGCGTCGGGGTGGGGATGAACATCTACCACCACGAGAACGACCAGAAGTTCTGGCCGTACCGTCTGGACAACTGGCCCAAGCCGGGCAAGAGGTGCTACTGGTGGGGAACGGACGATGACCCGGTCAACGCCGAGGCCAGCCCCTTCATGGAGGCCTTCGGCAGCGAATTGGGCCTGCTGCAATGCCCCTCGATGCTGTGGGGCTCCTACATCCCTCAGGGCTGGTACGTCAGCGAGCCGACCACCACCTACGGGTACAACGCTTTCTTCCTGGATCCCGCGCTGAACGGAACGACGTGCAAACGCCTGGGCGACGTCAGGGAACCGACCAAACTGTTCGTCTTCAACGATGCGGCCATGTTCTGGACGGTCGGGGGCAGGGACATCCTGCAGAACAGCACGTATCTCGAACCGGTCAGCGGAAACTGGGTGCAGCAGCCGACGAGCCACTTCCGCCATAACGGAAAGACCAACGCCCTGACCGCCGACGGTCATGCTGCGTCATACGGCACGGAGGGGTGGACACTGGACGAGAAGCACAATCTCGGCTTCGTCGGCAAGCAGAACTACCCGCACTATGCACAGTAGCCTCCATCTCGCCGCCGCCTGCCTGGCCGCGATGGCACTGGCCGGCGGGTGCTCCGATGAATACGGGCACGAGCGCCTGGGCGGCGCCTCGCCGCAGTTCGTCAGGGCGCGGGCCATGCTCGATGAACTGCGCTCTTGCGGCGACGACGGGCTCGACGACGTGCTGACGCGCCAGATCGCTGCCGGCATCGCCCCCCCGCAAGCCAAGGGCCTGCGCTACGTCCTGTCTCAACTGGCCCGTGCCGACGAAACCGCCGTCCAGCGCGTCGATCGCTTCGGCCCGGGCATCTACCGCGCGACGCTCACTTTCACCGTCGAAGGCCGCCCCCGCACGATGGCCCTGCTCCTGATCCCAGACGAAGACGACGAGAAGACACTCTACTGGGCGAACACGAACTGAGACGATTTTAGATTTTATACCGATTGGGTTTAGTAAATGCGCTCGGCATAAGGCGCCCGGCAGACAGATTGGATGGTGGTCGGGTCAAGGGCGGCTTTCTGCCAGGCGTCGATGGCGGCCACGCGGAGGGCGTCATAGTCCGCATAGGTTCGATTCGACCAGTAGTGGCTGCGGAAGTAGTGCCACAGGTTCTCCACCGGGTTGAGTTCCGGCGAGTAGGCGGGCAAAGGAATGACCGTGACGTTGGGCGGTAGCGTCAAGGTTCGAGACCTGTGGAATCCTGCTTGATCCCACACCATGACCACATGCACATCGGGATCGACCTCCTGCATGAGTTGATCGAAGAAGGCGTTGACCATCTCGGTGTTGATCGTGGGGGCCAACAGCCCGGCACTTTGCCCGGTCCTGGGACAGACCGCCGCGATCACATAGAGCCATTCGTACTTCGTCTGTCGGGCGACTCCAGGCCGTGTGCCTCGTTTGGCCCACACCCTGGTCAGTGTGCCTTGCTGGCCGAAACGCGCTTCATCCTGGAACCACAATTCGATTCGCTTGCCTGGGTGGGCGGCGGCGATTTCATCCAGCTTTTCCGGGAGTTTTTTTTGAAGGCCTCTTGGGCTTCCGGGTCAGCCTGCTCGTGGTGAGGGCGGGGGCAAAGACAGGAATAGCCCAACCGGTGCAACAGGGTGTAGACGCCCCAAAGCGAATAGGTCTGCCCGAACTCCCGTTCCAGAATCCGCTGAATGGCCGGTCCATTCAGGGCCGAAACCCCATCGGCTTCGGCAGGCCCGTTGTCGATGCGTCGGCAGAACGCCTCTTCGCGGTCACGAGGGAGCTTGGTCGGCTGCCCCGAACGCGGCTTGTCGAGCAACTCATCCAAGCCGCCACGATTGTACTTGGCTACCCAGTGCTGGACAGTACGCCTGGCCGCACCGGTAATCCGCATGATCTCCGGGCAGGTTCGTCCTAGCTTGGCCAGGTACACCCCGTGAATACGTCGAGCCAGTCGTGCATTGAGCTCTGTACGGTACAGCGTCTTGAGTTGGCCTACGGTGTGATGCGATGCAACGTTCATAGCGGTCTCCTTACCGAAACTCGTGCGATTCACCACTATGAACAGTGATCGGCTAACACACCGCGAGCGCATTAACTAAAGCCAATCGGTATTAGATTTACGATTGTAGATTTGAGATCTTCGCCGATCGCCTTTCTTGTCGTTCAATCGTAAATGTAAAATCGTCCCTTCGACGTCGCTCAGGGCAAGCAATCCAAGGTCAATTGGTCGAGCAGTTCGTTGATCCGGGCGGTCTCATCGTCGGCAAGGGTAAACTCGGCGGCGTGGGCGTTTTCCTCGGCCTGGGCGGGATTCCGGGCGCCGACAAGCGCGGCGGTCACGCCGTCTTGCGCGAGCGTCCAGTTGACCGCCAGTTGGGCCAGCGTCGCGTTGTGGGCGTCGGCGATGGGGCGGATCTCGTCGAGGAAGGCATTGACGCGCGTGAGATTCTCGCCGTGAAACAGCGGATTCTTCGCCCGGTGGTCGTCCCCGTGGAATACGTAGTCGGGCGTGATCTTGCCCGTCAGCAGGCCCCGCTGCATGGGGCTGTAGACGATGGTGGAAATCCCGTTGTCTCGACAGTACGGCAGGACGTCGGCTTCGACGGCGCGGTTGACCATCGAGTACGGCGGCTGATTGCTCGCGATGGGCACCACGGCGCGGGCGCGCTCGAGCAGGTCGGCGGTGAAGTTGCTCGTCCCGGCGGCGCGGATCTTGCCCTGCCTGATCAGCGTCTCGAGCGCGCCCATGCATTCCTCGACGGGCGTGCCCGGGTCGGGCCAATGCTGCTGGAACAGGTCGATCGTGTCGATTCCGAGGCGTCGCAGGCTGTCCTCGCACTCGCGAATGACCGAGTCGGCCTTCGTCCAGTGCTTGATCGTGCACGGCTTGCCGTCGCGCCCCACCGAGTCCCAGCGCTTCGGCGCGTCGGCGTCGAGGTCCCACCGCATGCCGAACTTCGTCAGGATCTGCAACTCGTCGCGGTTCAGCGGTTCGATGGCCCGCCCGACGATCTCCTCGCTGCGTCCCATCCCGTAGATCGCGGCGGTGTCGATCGTCGTGATTCCCATCTCGACGGACCTGCGAATCGCCGCGATACCCGCCTCGGCGTCCGTGCCGCCCCACATCCACCCGCCAACCGCCCAGGCGCCGAAGATGATCTGCGTGACCTCAACGTCGCTCTCGCCAAGTCGTCTGTATTCCATGCGCGTATCTCCTGAAATCGCGTCGCGGACATCGTAAGAGATCGCCCCTGAACGGTAAAGACGCCCCCGCACCATTCGGTCAACACGACAGCGCGAAGACCGTCGCGACGCCCCCCGCAAGCGCAAGGACGATCCACCACAGCGGTCTACCCGTCCATTCGCGGGTTTCGCGTGTCACGTACTGCTCGCACGACGGACACCATTCGGCGTCATCGTACATCTCGGCGCCGCAGTTGGGACACGGCGCGGTCGTCTCATTCGCGTCCTCCCCGAACGCCGCCAGATCCTCGTCAGACGGCCCCTCGTCGTCACGCCAGTCCTCGTCCGCACTCACCGGTTCTCTCCTGCACACACGATCACGCTACCGCTGGAAGCTGCCCTCGAGGATACCCGTCACGTCGTCAAGCGTGGCGACTTTGGGGTTCGCCTGGTAGTCGGGCAGGACGAGGCAGGCTTCGGCGAGTTGCCCGAGTTCCTCGCGCGGCGCGTCGAAGTCCGCCAGGCCGAACCACATGCCTGTCTCCTTCAGGAACGCATCAAGCAACTCGCAGGACCGCTCGGCCGCCTCGTCGTCCGACGCTGACGCCAGCGACGCATCGAAGATCCGCCCGAGGGTCGCGAACTTCGCCGGCGACGACGAGAACGTGTACCGCGTGCACTCGGGATACACCAGCGCCAACGCCTCCCCGTGCATGATCTGCGGATACATGCCGCTGATCGCCATGCCCATGCCGTGAGGCAGCGTCACGCCGGCGTTGGCGATGCAGAGACCGGCCAGCGTGTTGGCCCACGACAGCGCCGCCCGCGCGTCGGCGTTGGTCCCGTCGGCCACCGCGGCGGGAAGGTTCGCAACGATCAGCCGCAGCGCCTCGACGGCCAGCGTGTCAGTGTACGGCGTGGCGCCGGAACTGATGTAGGCCTCGAACGCGTGCGTGAAGGCGTCGAACCCCGTCGAGGCGGTGACGTGCGGGGGCACGGTGTGCGTCAGGTCCGGGTCGACGATGGCGACCTTCGGGAAGATGATCGGGTTGTACAGGGCGGACTTGCACCGCTCGGACGTGTGGGTGACCACCGCGACCTGCGTGACCTCCGACCCCGTACCGGCTGTGGTGGTTACGGCGATCACCGGCAGGGTCGCGTCGGTGGGTTTGGTCTCGCGGAAGAACAGGTAGTCCCAGCAGGACCCGGGGTGGGTGGCTTCGACGGCGATGGCCTTGGCTGAGTCCATGCTCGACCCACCGCCGAACCCGACGATCACGTCGGCCTGGTGGTCGGTAGCGGCGGCGGCCCCGGCGGTAATCGACTCGGTGGTGGGGTTCGGCACGACGCCGTCGAAGTGCGCGACGGCCAGCCCGGCGTCGGCCAGCGAGGCCTTGACGGCGTCCACAGCGGGCGCTATCGCGTCGAAGACCGGCATTGTGACCAGCAGCGCCCGCGTGCCGTAGCGGGCGGCGACTTCGCCGGTCTCGCCGGCGCGCCCGCTGCCGAAACGGATTTCCGTCGGTTGATGGTAGTCAAAGGAGGTCGTTGCGTTCATGGGTTGCTCCCGGTTGTCGTCCGTCCCTGCGGGACGGAAGCGTCGATCTGACGATCAACGACTACACGTCGATCTTTCGATCGACCGCTAAACGATGCGTCCGCGCGACGTGTGACGGTGCACGGGACGCACGTACTCACATCGCGATTACATGTCGATAAAGACCTTCATGCTCCTGTCGCCCTGGGCGTCGATGAAGGCGTAGGCGTCGGCGTACTGGGCGAACGGAAAGTGCTTCGAGTCGAGCGGCTCGGTGAGGATCTTCCCTTCGTCGATCCACCGGACCGCCTGGGCGTAGTCTTCCTGACGATACATCATCGTCCCGGTCAGGCTCAGTTCGTGCTCGCAGACGACCGACATGTCGATCGGTGGCTTGTCGCCGAAGACGCCAAGGACGACGATCCGCCCGCCCTTGTCGATAGCGGCGACGGCCTGGGTCAGCGTGTCGGCGACGCCGACGCACTCGAAGGCGACGTCGAACCCCTGTTCGCCGAAGACCCGCGCCGCGGCGTCCGCCAGGGGCTCGGAGGCGGCGTTGGATACCGCGTCGACTCCGCAGCGGGTCGCGACGTCCAGGCGGAAGTCGCTCAGGTCGGTTATCAGCACCTGACCCGCCCCGCGAGCGCCGCACACCTGCGCGACGAAGTTGCCTATCGGCCCGGCGCCGAGGACGACGACGTTCTTACCCGCGATGTCGCCTGCCCGCCCCGTCGAGTGGACCCCGACGGCCAGCGGTTCGATGAAGGCGCCCTGCTCGAACGTGAACGAATCCGGCAGGAGGACGACCTTCTCGGCTTCGGTGACGAACAGGTCGCGCGCCACGCCGGGGGCCTGGAAGCCGCGCACCTTCAACTCTTCGCAGATGTTGTACTCGCCGCGAAGGCAGGGGCGGCAGGTCCCGCACGTCTCCTGGGGCCAGGCGGTGGCCTTGGCGCCGACGGAAATCCCCGTGACGCCTTCGCCGACGGCCTCGACGACCGAAGAGAACTCATGCCCCTGGATAACCGGGAACGGCGTGAAGGGATGCCTCCCATGGTTCACGTGCACGTCCGTGCCGCACACGCCGATGCGCTTGATCCGAAGCATCACCTCGCCGGGCCCCGGGCTGGGGGCCTCGACGTCGCTGAACTCGATAACGCCCGGTTCGGTCATCACCGCCTGTCTCATGGCATCTCCTCAAGTCGCGCCACGCGGATGTTAGAGGATCGCGCCATCTCAGTAAAGACCGTGCGCCCCGTCCGCCACCTTCCCCCGTTCAGCGGTCGATCGTCTCTGTGTTGTCGTTCTCTCCACGTTTAGCGGTCGATCGTCTCCGTGTTGTCGTTCTCT
>CAZVEV010000094.1:12935-18947 GCA_964625865.1 uncultured Planctomycetaceae bacterium
TAGCGGTCGATCGTCTCCGTGTTGTCGTTCTCTCCACGTTTAGCGGTCGATCGTCAGATCGACGTTCGTTGTTTCTCTCGAACGCATCGGATTCCCCACGAACGGAAAGCGTCGATCTGACGATCGACCGCTAAACGATGCACGCGCGCGGGATACTCTGTTCGGCGCGGCGAACTCACGATCCCGGTCCCTCATACGGCGTGACGAAGGACCAGTTCTGCGCAGGCTTGCCTTCCCGCAGGGGGTTCTGCTCTGCGTATCGGATCGCTCGCCGGACGCCCCGGTCGTCGTCGAGGAAGACCTTCCAACATCGTCGGACCCACGGCGTGGGCGGTTTGCCTGCCACAGTTCGGCAGGCGTCCAGGGGATGCAAACCGTCAGCGGTCAGTCGCAGCGTCGCCGCCTGCTTCAGGCGGCGGACGATCTGCTCGGCGCCGTAGCGGTGCCTCGCAACGACCATGTGCACGTGATCGGGCAGGATCGAGCAGGCGTACACGCGGTAGCGCGATCGCTCGATCGCGAAGGCGAAGCCCTCGGCTACGGACAGCGCCTGGCGCCCGGTGAGCTTCACGGGCGGATAGCGCAGCGCCTGCTTGGCCTCGAGGCGGAGTTGGACGTCGTGTTCGTCCCTCGCCAGCGACCGGCGGGCGGTGGTCTTGGTCGCCTCGCCGAACTTGAGCAGTTCCCAGGAGCGCACGAAGTCGGACCACGATCCCCTGGGGTCATTGGGCAACCAGAACCCGTACGTGGTGAAGATCACGTGAGATGCGATGACCATGGCGGGAATCGTATCGAGCAGTACACCGAACCGCAACAACAAGAACAAACCGCGCGGACGCACTGTTTAGCGGTCGATCGTTGGATCGACGTTTCCCGCGTCCGAAGAAGCGTCGATCTAACGATCGACCGCTAAACGTGGAGGGAACGACAACACGGAGACGATCGACCGCTAAACGTGGAGGGAACGACAACACGGAGACGATCGACCGCTACACGGGTACGGGCGAGACCGTGACGGCGCCGTCGGGGGTGATGGTGAGTTCATCGCCGTCGGTGATCACGTCGTACTCGTCTCGTGGAAGGACGATGACGGGGACGGTTTGTCCGAACATCTCGTCGGCGACGATGGCGCCGAGGGCGATAATCGGGTCGGTGCGCTTCATGATGATCGCCGCCGGCGCCGTCCCGTTGCGGATGCTCTCGGCGAGGATCGCGCTGGCCGTGCTCGAGCCCTTGCCGGTCGGCAGGACCAGCACGCGTCCGGTCATGCACCGGCCGCATAACTCGTGTCGGCGGTCGGGGATGTTCCCGGTGGCCGGGTCCAGCCCGCCCCAAAGGCTCAGCGGCGTCTGGGCCACCAGCGCCCGCCCGGCAGCGGTGCCGGGAACCAGCGATCGGCCCTTCAACTGGCTTGCCATAGTCCCCCCTCTCTGACCACGCGGCCGGCAATGGCTGAGCGGACGCAGTCGGCCAATGAACCGAACACCACGTCCGTGCCGAGTTCGCCCGGCGCGTAATACGAGCACTTGCCCGAGTTGGTCATGATGACCTTGGCGTCGGGCGAGATGATGGGACAATGGAACACGCAGGTGTCCAGGGTGATTAGCCCGCCGAAGGTGCGGACCACGTCGAGCAGTCCGCCGCGGGCCGCCAGCGCGTGCGACGATTCGCCGGTGGCCACGATGAACGTCACGCCGGGGGCAACGGTGCTGCCGGCCTCGGCCCGGATCAGGTCGGCGAGTTGGCGGAACTCGGCGAACGAGAAATGCGGGCAGCCCAGCACGACCGCGTCAATGGCTTGCCCTTCGTCAGCGACCGTCGAGAGGTCTCCCAGCGCCTCGTCGAGGTCGGCCTGGCGGATCTCCCGCGTTTCGGGAATCTCGCCTCCGCCGAAGGCCGCCTCCAGCGTGGGTGCCTCGGGCGTCAGCCCCACCGCATGGAATAGCGCCACGCCGCCCGATGACGCCGCCGCGGCGCCGAGGGCCTTGAGCTGATCGTCCGTGGCGCCCGCGGGAAGCCCTTCGATAACCGGTATCCGATCACCGGCGACCGGACCCAGCAGGTGCCCTATCGCCGGCCAGAACTCCTCGCTCGATATCACGTCCGGCGCGATGTCCACCAGCCGGAGCAGGACCTGCCCGCGACGGTTTTCCGCCAGGTGCAGCCCGCAGCGCGGTACGCGCCCGGTGATGGCCGCGCAAATGTCGATGTAGTCGCCATAGCGATTGGTCCGCGCGCCGAGGACGGAGTTGGCGTAGACGATGGCGTTGGACTCTCCCCACGCGATCTGCTGGCCGAACCGGGGCGTGAGGTATCCCTGGTACGGCGCGCAGGTCCACGTGGGCACGCAGCCCATCGACTCGTAGGCCCGTCCCTGGCGGATGGCCATCTCGGCGAAGTCCCGGGGCACGTCAAAGTCCTGCCAGTTCTGCAGGTCCAGCGGGCCCATGTTCAGCGTCGTGGGA
This sequence comes from uncultured Planctomycetaceae bacterium, assembly GCA_964625865.1. Classification (GTDB taxonomy): domain Bacteria; phylum Planctomycetota; class Phycisphaerae; order SM23-33; family SM23-33; genus CAZVEV01. The sequence goes on from CAZVEV010000094.1 coordinate 15,401, forward strand.
ATGCGGACGGTGGCCCCGCCGGCGGCCAGCCGCTCAGCAAAGGCCACCCCGACCTCGCTGAGCAGTCCGCACCCGTCGATGTGCGCGAGCGTCACGTCCATCAGCTCGTCGGCCTGCTGGACCTCAGCCATCCGCGTCACAATCGCCATCGCCAGCCGCACGCCCTCCCCGCAGCCGCCGTCGAGCATCAGTTTGTCCTGGTCTGTCAGCTTCATTTCAGCGTCGGGCCCTTGTACCACAGCGCCCCCCGCCGAGCAAGGCGACAGCCTCGACACTCCTGCATCACCCCTCCCGCAGCGGCTTTGCCTTTTGGCGTGGCCGCCCCGGCCGGCACGTCGCGTGATCACCGGCCAAAAGCAGGCGACTTTTCCGCCGTACGCGGGTTATACTGTTGCGATTACACAGGAAGCATCACGCCCGGAAGAACTGCAAGCGCAGGAGACCACCGTGACAGCCACCCGGAACTTGACATTTGGTATCGTCCTCGCCCTGGCGGGGATACTCCTCTCGGCGGCGACGGCCCTTGCGGTCAACAACGGCGACATCCCGGTCAACACCGCCGCGTCGGCCAGGCGGATGATCGAGGACCTCAACAAGACGTACGGGGCGAAGTACGCCGGCGGCAAGGCGTTTCTGGCGCGGCTGGCAGCGATTGAAGCCAAGTTCAAGGCCAACAAGGCCGACGCGGCGGCCAATGCGGCGCTGCAGAAGCTGATTCGCGAGGCGTCGCTGGCCAACCCGCTGCTGGACGTCGACAAGCTGCTGATCGTCCGCCGCAAGGGCGAGGCCAATCGCCGGCTCAACTCGCACACCACCGCGACGATCAATCCGTGGAAGGGCGGAGGCAAGAAGCGATCGAAGAAGAAGGGCAAGGCCCCTGCCCCCGCGCCGGGCTGGGACAACGAGATCTCCGAACTGTCGAACCTGCGCGGCGAAGTGAAGGCCCGCACGGTGTTCCGCCATCCGAAGGGCTCGGTCATCAAGCACGTCGACCTGCACTTCGACGCCGGGAAGCTCCTGTTCTCCGGCGGCGGGTCCAACGGGTCCTGGGGCGTGATGGAGGTGGGGATCGACGGCAAGGGCATGAGGGAACTGACGCCGAGCGACCAGAAGGACGTTCAGTGGTTCGACGCCTGCTACTTGCCGGAAAAGGACCACATCGTCGTGGCCTCGACGGCCGGCATGCAGGGACTGCCCTGCGAGAACGGCGGCAAGCCGATGGTGAACCTGTACAAGGTCAACACGCGAACCAAGGCCGTCCGCCAACTGACGTTCGAGCAGGACAGCGACTGGCACCCGCGCGTCCACCACAACGGGCGCATCCTGTACCTCCGCTGGGAGTACACCGACACGCCCCACTACTACTCGCGGTACATGTTCCACATGAACCCCGACGGGACCGGCCAGATGGAGTACTGGGGCAGCGGGTCGTACTTCCCTACGGCCTATTGTCACGCCCGTCCGATCCCGAACCACTCGACGATGCTGGTGGGCACGGTCAGCGGGCACCACGCCAAGAGCGAGACCGGACGCCTGCTGCTGATCGACCCGGCCCTCGGACGAAAGTACCCGCTGCGTTACAGGCACAATGACAAGAGCTGGGGCGAGCCGCGAACGGTGTTCAACCTCCATCCCAAGCCGCTGCCGGCCACCGAGACCGGCTGCGTGCAGGAGATCCCCGGCTGGGGGCGCGACGTGGTGGGCAACATCTACGACAACCAGGGCGGCGGGCAGAAGTACACGTTCGGCACGCCCTGGCCGCTGTCGGACAAGTACTTCCTGGTCTCGCTGAAGGGCTTTACCGAGGGATCGAGCAAGTGGACGCTGTGCCTGGTCGACGTGTTTGACAACATGACCACCGTCTACGCCGACGCGGATTACGACCTGTTCGAGCCGATCCCGCTGGCGGCGCGCAAGACCCCGCCGATGCTGCCGGACCGCACGAGAAAGGGCCAACCCGCGACGATTTTCTGCACCGACATTTACGGCGGGCGCGGCCTGAAGGGCGTTCCGCGGGGCACGGTCAAGCAGCTCCGCGTCTACGCGTATCACTACGGGTACATCCGCAGCGGCGGGCACACGGCGGTCGGGCTGGAGTCCAGTTGGGACATCAAGCGGATTCTCGGTACCGTCCCGGTCGAGACCGACGGCTCGTTCAGCTTTGTGGCCCCGGCCAACACGCCGCTGGCCATTCAGCCGCTGGATAAGGAAGGCGCGTCGCTGGCGCTGATGCGATCGTGGATGGTCGGCATGCCGGGCGAGAACCTCGCCTGCAACGGCTGTCACGAGGACCAGAACGAGGTCACGCCCTCCAAGCCCACCCTCGCCGGGCGTCGTCCGCCGCACAAGATCACCCCGTGGCTGGGCGCGAAGCGCCCGTTCAGCTTCGCCACCGAGATTCAGCCGATCCTCAAGAAGTACTGTCTCGGCTGTCACGATGATCAGAAGAAAAAGGGCGGCATCTCGTTCGCCCAGGGCGATCCGGGCAACTGGCGGAAGGACACGTCGTACCTGAGCCTGGTGGCGTTCGTCCGCAGGCCCGGGCCCGAGAGCGACATGGACCTGCTCCAGCCGATGGAGTACCACGCCTCGACCAGCCAGTTGATCCGCATGTTCAAAAAGGGCCACTACAACGTCAAACTCGACGACAAGGCGTGGCGACAGCTTTACACGTGGATCGACCTGAACGCCCCGCACCGCGGCGCGTGGGCCAACCCCACATACGAGAAGCGCCGCCTGGACCTGGCCATCCTCTACGCGGGGCTGACCGACAACCCCGAGGAGGAGTACCGCCAGGCGCTGGCCTACGTCGAGAAGCAGGTCGTCAAGCCGATCAAGCCCAAGCGCGTGCCCAAGCCCGGCCCGGACAAGCTGACGGCGGCCGGCTTCCCGTTCGACGCGGCAAAGGCCAAGGCCATGCAGGGGGCCAGGGCCTCGTTCGCCGTCACGCTCGCCGACGGCGTGACGATGAAGTTCGTCCGTATTCCAGCCGGCTCGTTCGTCATGGGCAGCCAGGGCGGCTATGCCGACGAGCAGCCGCGTGCGGTGACCAAGATCGACAAGCCCTTCTGGATGGGCGTCACCGAGGTCACCAACAAGCAGTACGAGGCGTTTGATCCGAAACACGACACGCGGTACATTGACGAGCACGGCAAGGACCACGCGACGCCCGGCTACATCGCGAACCATTACGATCAGCCGGTGGCCCGGGTCTCGTGGGCCGAGGCGACGGCGTTCTGCACGTGGCTGAGCAAGAAGATGGCTTCGACAGGCTCACCACAAGCGGGCAAGAAAGCCGCCCTGCCGACCGAGGCCCAGTGGGAATGGGCGGCCCGCGCCGGGACCGCGACGCAGTTCTTCTACGGGAACAAGGACACCGATTTCGGCACATTCGCGAACCTCGCCGACACCACCCGCAGCCACATGGCCGGCGGGTATCCGGGCGGGAGCAAGCTGCGCGACCGCAAGCCGTTCCCGGACAAGTCGCTGTTCCCGCTGCGCGACATCCGCTTCACCGACAACTGGTTCATCGTCGACTACGTCGCCC
>CAZVEV010000095.1:0-18743 GCA_964625865.1 uncultured Planctomycetaceae bacterium
ACCGGTACATGTTCGACGGCAGGGACGAGACGTTCTTCGGCGCGTTTCGGTACAACCGCGACCGGCGGCTGGCCGGCGGGGCCCTGCGCGTCGATCTCCAGGAGGCCCTGACGTTCGACCGGATCGCGATCAGGGCGCTGTGGACCGAACACGAGAAGCGTCCGGCGCCTGACAGCCTGCAGGCCGAACTCTCGAATGACCTGAAGGCGTGGACGGCGGTCGCGCTGAAGCGAGACAAGACGGTGAGCGGCAAGGTGAAGATCGCCGACATCAGCAACAACGGCGGCAAGCACGAGCTTGTCGACGCGGATCTTGTCGGCTGGTCGGCCTCGCTGCCCGGGGCGGGACCGTTCCGCTTCATACGGGTCGTCGGCGCGCCAGGCCGCGTTGCGGAACTGGCCCTCTCGCGCAAGGGCAAGACGCTGCCCGCTGAGAGCTGGACGGCAAGCAACCTGTTTGCACCGCCGGCCGCGAGCAAGGTCACGGCAGCCTGGCAGGCCCGCGTCACCATCGATGCCGACGCCCCGGCCGGGTCCTACCTCTGCGTGGCCCTGGAGGGCGAGCACGGGATGAACAAGGCCTTCGCCGCCCTCCGCGTTGCAGGGCGCCTCGTCGGCGCCTCGCACCGCGCGCCGTCGTTCCCCGCCGTTGTCTTCGAATACGGATCCCGCCAGCGAAACAAGAACAACACCTACTTCTTCCCCGTCACCGACGAGCTGCGCGGAAAGAAAGCCGACGTGGTCGTCGTCGGCCTCCAGCCGGGCGAAAAGGACACGATCGACTTCCAGACCGCCGCATGGATCACCGCCTACCCGACACCCGTCAAGTCTGTGGAGCTTGTCCTGACCGAGTAGCCTTGTTCTTCCTGGCAAGCTCATCGGCGCATGCTTTACGCTACTTTACACTTTGCAGCGTGGTTCAAACGAGCGTAACAGTCGCGGACGAAGTAGCCAGTCGCGGACAAGTGTCAGCATTTCAAGGTCACCTGAGTGTCAGATCAATGGCAAGTGTCAGTAATTCAAGGTCCCTCTCGCGCACCACATGCTCTTGTGAAGGGGAACAGGAGTTCAGGAGGGAGGAATCAGGCATCGCCAGCGGTTTCCCGGTACGCCGAACGGCGTCGTATGGGAGTTCTTGTTGTCGCGTGACAGGGCGGCTGCTATCCTTACAGATGGATGGCAGTTCATTCGTTTGGGGGCAGACGGCCAGTGTTGCCGTCGGCGAAGGCCGCCAAATGGCCGTTTGAACCCAAGCGGTTTTGTGGGCCGTTTCACTTAACAGAATTGCAGCTTCGCCGCAGCGGAAGACACCGGGAGGTGCGCCATGACTTCTCGACACGCGTCGGTACGGAAGGCAGGAGCGGTGTTGGAGGTGCTCGAAAGAAGGCTGCTGCTTAGCGCCGCAGTGTGGGAGTCTGTCGGTGCCGACGCTCTCCTGGCTGCCGAGCAATCCCCCGGCGAGCATGTCTCGTACCTCCGGGCCGAGCAGTACGAGCTGTTTGCCCTGGATACCGACCGACTGCGGTCGATGCTGGCCCCGTCGGCGGGGGGCTCCGCCGAACGTGATGGGGGCGTCAGCGAAATCAGCATCCCCAGACCGGATGGCACGCTTGGGCGATTTCAGATTGCCGAAGCGCCCGTCATGGCGCCGGGGTTGGCGGCGCGGTATCCTGAGATCCGGACGTATCGGGGCCAGGGCCTGGACGACCCGGCCGCCGTGGCGCGTCTCGATATCACGCCGGCCGGCTTCCACGCCCAGGTGCTCTCGCCGGACGGGGCGTACTACGTGGATCCGTACTGGCACCTGGCCGACGGTCCGTACGCCAGCTACTACCGGAGCGATTGTATCGCTCCCAGCGAGGGGGCATGCCTGCTGGGCGACCAGCCCGCCGGCGAGGTCGCGCCGGTCGCGGCGGGAAGCGATCAGCCGTCGGGCCTCTCGCAGGCGCCGGTGCTGCCGGCGAACGTTTCGTCCGGCACGGAGTTGCGGACGTACCGTCTGGCCGTGGCGGCAACGGGGGAGTACACGGCCTTCCACGGCGGGACGGTCCTGTCCGGCCAGGCCGCAATCGTCACCGCGGTCAATCGCGTGACCGGTATCTACGAGAGCGAACTGGCGATCAGCCTGGAGTTGATCGATGACAACGATGACCTGGTCTACACCGATGCGGCGACCGATCCGTACACCAACGACAGCCCCAGCGACTTGTTGAACGAGAACCAGGCGAACATCGACGCGGAAATCGGCGATGCCAACTATGATATCGGCCACGTCTTCACCACCGGTGGGGGGGGGCTGGCCAGTCTGGCAGTGGTTGGCATAACTGGGTCGAAGGCCCGCGGCGAAACCGGGCGAGCCGAACCAACCGGCGACGTGTTCTGGGTGGACTACGTGGCGCACGAGATGGGACACCAGTTCGGCGGGAACCACACGTTTAACGGCATCCACGGGCAAGCCGGCACGAACCGGTGGGGAAGCACGGCCTACGAGCCCGGCAGCGGCTCGACGATCATGGCCTACGCGGGGATCTGCGGCGCCGACGACCTGCAGGACAACAGCGACGCATACTTCCACGCGGTCAGCTTCGACGAGATCATCGACCATGCCGACGGCACGATTCCCGGGGTCGGCACGCGGACGGCGACGGGCAACACCGTCCCCACGGTCAGTGCCGGTTCAGACTACACGATCCCTGCCGATACGCCCTTTGCTCTGACGGCCGTGGGAAACGATGGTGATGGCGATCTGCTGACGTACTGCTGGGAGGAGATGGACCTGGGACCGGCCCAGGCCGCCAGCGACCCGGACAACGGATCGAGCCCGATCTTCCGCTCGTGGCTGCCCACGACCACCCCGACCCGCACATTCCCTCGCCTGTCGGACCTGCTGGACAACACCACCGTTCTTGGCGAGCAACTGCCCTCGACCAATCGCGACCTGAACTTCAGGGTCACGGTCCGTGACAACCGCGCCGGCGGCGGCGGGGTCAACTCGGACGACATGGTGGTCACCGTGGTCGATACGGGTTCAGCGTTCCAGGTGACCAGCCCGAATACGCCCGTAACCTGGGAGGGCCTCTCGACTCAGACCATCACGTGGACCGTCGCCGGAACCACCGGGTCCGGCATCGACACCGCGAGTGTGGACATCCGCCTGTCGACCGACGGTGGAAACACATTCGCCCACCAGTTGGCCTCCAATACGCCCAACGACGGGTCCCAGAGCGTCTCACTCCCGAGCGTGGATACGACCGTGGCCCGGATCAAAGTCGAGGGCAGGGGCAATGTCTTCTTTGATGTGTCCGACGTCAACTTCACGATTACCGAGCCCAAGCCCGATCTCTACGACGACGGTGAGACATGGAGCAACTTCAACCCCGACGACGTTAATGGGGGCCAGGCCTGGCAGTGCGATTTCGACGTCCGTAACGGCGGGAGTGTGGACTCGGGGGCCTTCAACGCGGACTTCTACGCCTCGATAAACAGCACCATCAGTACGGGCGATTACTATCTGGGCACGACGCGGCTCACCAACGTTCCGGCGGGCAATTGGGCCCACGTGGACCTGTCCTTGGCCGGCTTCCCCAACATTCCCAGCGGAACATACTATGTGGGGGTCATCTATGACGCCGACGGTGAGGTCGATGAGTCCAACGAGTTCAACAACATCGGCGTGGACACCGATGACTACCCGTTGACCGTGACGCAAACACCCGATCTGCGCGGCAACGACTTCCACGTGTTGGGCCCCACCATCGTCACCGCCGGCCAGACGCTTACCATTCAGTACGCGCTGACCAACGATGAGCCCGCGGCGGCCGGACCCTTCGATGTCTCCTTCTACGTGTCCACAGATACCACGATCACGACCGGTGACTACCTGCTGGGCGTCAGCGCCATCGCGGGGCTGGGGGGCAACAGCAAGACCGGGCTCATGAGCAAGACGGTGACGCTGCCCGGTGTGGGCGACCCCTTCTACGACGGGGACGGGTGGTACGGCATTGGCATGGTGGTGGATTCCGGCGGCGACGTGACCGAGTTTGACGAGACCAACAACGCCTCGGTGGGCTTCGGCATCGACTGGGACGAGAATTACATCCTTGACGACGCCTACGAGCAGAACGACGTGTACACCGATGCGTTCTATCCGGGGGTCGACTGGGAGGGCAAGCTGCTCAGCAGCATCGACGGCATGGCGGCACAGTTCGACGAGGACTGGTATCGCATCGACGTGACCTCCGGCGAGCATCGCGTCACGGCCGACTGCACATTCACTCACGCCGACGGCGACATCACCCTGTCGCTCCACGACGCGGGCGGGACGATGCTTGCCGTAGCGGCCGGCACGAAAGACGACGAACACCTCGAGCACGTCGTGCCCCCGGGCGGCGGGACGTTCTACCTGAGGGTCTTCCAGGGCAATGGGGGCAATGCGTACGACCTGTCGTGGCACGACCTTGGCGACGATGACTACGAACAGAACGACACTCGCGGATCGGCGTTTACCGGTCTGGGCGAGAACACCTGGCTGAGCACGGTGTCCGGCCCCGGCGTGCAGGCGGACGATGACTGGTATCGGATCGTCATGACGGAGAACTACGAACGGCTGGCCGTCAACTGCACGTTCCATGATATCGAAGGCAACATCGACGTCGAAGTGTACGACGATGTCGGGGCATTGATTACCGGATCCTATAGTGCAACGGACAATGAGATCTTCGAGTTTGGTCTGCCCGGCTCGGGCACGTACTACCTGAGGGTCATCGGCCCGGATAACGGGCAGGGGTACGACCTCTGGTGGGACGACCTCCAGGACGACCTCTACGAAGAAAACGACGTGGCGGCTGATGCCTACGGTTACTCCAACAACGAGAGGACGTGGCTCAGCAAGCACAAGGGCTGGGCGATGCAGTTCGACGAGGACTGGTACAGGATCTACATGAATTCGGGCTATGACCGTCTTGTCGTCGACGTCGCCTTCAGCCACGCCGAGGGCAACCTCGACGTGCACGTGTATGACGAGGCCGGGTTCTACGTCACCGGTTCGACCACCACAACGGACGACGAGCACATCGATTTCGGCCTGCCTGCGTCGGGAGCCTACTACGACCTGAGAATCGTCGGGCCTGACAACGGACAGACCTATGACCTGTGGTGGGACGATCTCAGACCGCCGGACCTGCTCGGCGTGTACCTGAACACCATCCCGGATTGGCTTGGGGCCGCCGGACAGACCACGACGACCTTCCGCGTCCAGAATCAGGGCCCCGGGGACGCCGAGGAGTTCGCCCTCGACTTCTACCTGTCGGAGGATGACACGATCACGGTGGCAGACACGCTGCTGACCACACACGTGGTCGACGAATTGGCAGCAGGTCTGACGTACGAGGATACCGTCGTGCTGGACCTGCCCGACCCCGACCCGTTCCGGACGGACAACCGGTACTATGTCGGGATGATCGTCAACCCCGCCCCCGGAGAGGTCAACCAGGCAAACAACGCTAACCAGGGCCTCTTCCTCGACATGGACGATATCGCTTCGGAACGCAACCTGCCCTCTCCGAGCACCGGCACGTCGGTGAACTCCACGACCATAGCCCTGGACACGCCTGTCCTTGACAGCATCGGCACCGATGAGTGGATCGGGGGCTACGACGTCGACGTGTTCAGGTTCGTCGCCCCGGCGACCCAACGGGTCGGCTTCGATATCGACCAGGCCGCCGGCAGCGGCCTGGACTCGTACATGCAGTTGTACAACGCCTTGTGGACGGTACTGGCACAGAACCAGACCGGCACGGGACCGGCGCCCGAACCGGGCGGCGGGGATCCGTACATCGAGTGGAACGTCGCCGCCGGGCAGACGTACTACGTAGCCGTTCGCGGCTTCGGCGGCGGCGCCAGCGACCCGCGGTCACTTGCCGGCCGCGCGCTGTCGACCTCCACCGGGGACTACGAATTCACCGTTGCCCAGGTGATCACGCCAACCCCCGGGGCACCGGACCTCCTGCCCGGAAGCGATACGGGGATAAATGACGACGACAACATCACCATGCTCAACAACAGCGAATTCGGTAAGACACTGCAGTTCTCCGTCAACGGGACGGTTTTCGGAGCCACCGTGAGAATCTACGCCGGCGGGACCGAGATCGGCAGCGCGGTGGCGGGGGGAGCAACGACCACGGTTACCACCAACGGGTCGCACGACCTGCCCGACGGGGCGTACGCCATCACCGCCCGCCAGGAAGCCCCGGACATGGCCGAGTCCGTCGACAGTCCCGCGATGACGCCCTCACTTGTCGTCGATACCGTCGCGCCGACGGTGGAGACGTTCGGACTGAGCAGTGGGCACCTCGAGTGGCGCATCGGGATCGTCGATTCGACGGAGTGGACCGCGGGACGGCCATACGCAACGGCGCCGTGGTCGACGGCTAACGTGGTGGATGTGGGTTTTGACGAGGCCGTCTGGGTGGGGCTAGGCGACATGACGATGACAGGCATCGACGCCGGTGCCTTGGCGATTCTGGTCATGGCCGGTGGGGCCCCCACGGTTCACGTGCAGTGGAAGATGGCGGGGACGGCTGGGGGGTATTTCGACAAGGACCGCTATGAGGTCGCCCTCGGCGCGGGCGTGATAGACATCGCGGGCAACTCGCTGGGCGGATGGTCGTTCGATCTGGCCGTCCTGCCGGGCGACATCAATGGCGACGGTGAGGTCGGGTCGCTGGATCGGCGCGACTTGCGGAATGCGTACGGGTCGGAGATCGGCCATGAAGGGTACAGTGTGTTGGTGGACGTTAACGGCGACGGCAGCGCGGGGAGCCTCGACCGGCGCGTGCTTCGTAATCATTACGCCGAGTCGCTGCCGGTGGTGCCGGCCTCTGCTGCTGTGGGCGGCGTGACGCCCGGCGGGGCGGTGTTGGTGGCTGGGTCATCGGCGATGCGGACATTCACGACCGCCGATGGCCGGACGGTGACGGCCGAGTGGTCCGCGGCGCGGGAGACGTGGGATGGCGCAGCGCAAAGGGGAGTGGCTCCGTCTGCGGCGGGTGTCCCCTTCGCGTCGTCGTCCTGGATACCTGTCGCCGTTTCGCCATCGGCGAGCGAAGAAAGCAGGTACAGGCACGTGTTCGGCCTGCGGCCTGCGCTCGAGCCAGTCCCCGTTTTCTTCTCGTCCGACGTTTCGTGGGCCGTCCTGCACGGCGGTGGCTTGATTGTCATCGATGAGGGGATGACACCGAACGAGGCACAACTGGAACCGGACCTTCGGGCAGGCCTGGACGACCCGCTGACGGCGGCCGCGATCAATCCATGATGATCGCCTGCAGGGCACAGCCGGCGCGTTTGGAGTCGTGCCAGGTCCACACCAGCTTCCCGTCCTTGTCGAACTGCATCAACTGGCAGGCGTTCTTGCTGGCGGCAGGCCCGTGCCCGGCCCAGTGGGCGCAGATGACGTGTCCATTCTTCAGCACGGTGAATCCGGAGTAGAACCGATTGACCATGCCCTCCGGCAGGCCGACCTTCTTCAGGGAGAACTCCTTGAGCACCTTCCCCTCGGGCGTCAGTTCGTAAAACGCACCGGCGAACCCGGCGCCCATCAGATAAGTGCCCTTGGCCGTCTTGTTGCCCTGGAACGCCTTGGCCGCCTTGCCGCCGGGGATCATGACTCGCCTGACGATGCTCAAGTCCGTCTTCGACACCTCGGTTATCCCATCATGGCTGGCGAACACGGGGTTCCCGTCGGGGGCGACCCGCACGTAGCGGGCGGTCTTGAGCTTCGGGTAGTTCTTGCTGGCGACGATGGTGTTGGCCTTGTCGAGCTTGTACAGCGTGATGCCCTTGGCGTTGGCCAGCAGGTACTTCACGCCGTCGGCCGTCCATCGCATGGAGACAACTCCGCGGATGGTCTTGTCGCTGTGCTCTTCGAGCAGCTTGCGGGTCTTGAGGTCGTACACCACCCAGCCGCTGGAGGTGTTCGTCGCCAGTCGGTTCGCGTCGAGCAACTGCATGTCCCAGCCGCGCCCCTTGTGGGTGAGCGTCCAGTCGTTGGCCGGGTTGTGCTGGTCAACGTAGTGGACCTGGTGGCGCCCCTCGTCCATCACCAGGAACTTGTGCTTGATGGCTTCGGCACCCCGCGAGGCCGAGCAGCACATCGATACGATAACTGTCAACGCCGGCAGCATCTTCTCCATGGTCTCAACTCCGTGGTGTGTCAGTGTGTCCGCACGTTCAATCCGGCCAGCATATCACCCGCCGCCGTCCGACCGATAGGGAATTCGACTCCTCGTTGACCTCCGGGCCAGGCCGGCGGACAGTGTCACGTGGCCGGATGGCGGCCAAGCCCCGTAGCCGCCTGCCGCACTCGAACCCCCTTCCTACCCCGTCGGCCGGGAGATCGTCGCTCAGGCCGCGGCCAAATGCGTGCCAGGGGCGTTGGCTGGGCCCGTCTCCCATGCGCGCCAACTGATTCGCCGCTAGTCGCCCAGGCCCTTGCGGGCCTCGGTGAGCTTCTTCCGGGCACTTTCGATCTGCTTGATCAGCTCGGCAAGGTCGAGGTCCGCCTCGCCTTCCTTCCGCGCCTTCGTGGCGGCCTTCAACGCGGCCAGCGCCTTGTCGAGGTCCTTGTTGGCCTCGTCGATCTGCTTGCCGTTCTCGGCGAAGAAGCGTCCCCAGTGCTTGCGAATGTCCTTCGGGACGCGCGGCATGCGGGGTTGGCGCCCGCGCAGGGCGTCGGCGATGTTGATGTTGATGTTCCCGACGCCCGCGTCGCCCTTGCCGTACTTCTCGTAGAGCTTGTGGGCCTCGGGGTGCTTGGTCTTCAGTTCCTTGGCGTCGGCGGCCTTGTACTCCTTGGGCTTGGCGTCCTTCTTGTTCGCGTCGCCCACCGTCACGGTAATGCCCTCCTTGCCCTCGACGATCTTGACCGTCTTGCCGTTATCGACGACGTCCGTCTCCTTGTTGCCGTTGTTGTTCGTGACCGTGACAACCTTGAACTGTCCGCCGATCCCGGCCTGGACCATCTGGCGGACGGCCTGCCCGTTGTTGCCCGCGACCACCCGGATGCCCCCGCCTGCGTTGTTGAAGATGAGCCGCCCGCCGCCGATGTTGATTCCCCCGCCCTTGCCGTCGCCCTTGCCCTCGTTCAGCGCTTCCCAGGCCATGTGGCTGGACGGGTGCTCCTCGTCCTTGGACAGTTCCTCCAGGGCCGCCCTGGCGGCGGCCTTCGTCTCGGCGTCCTCGCTGGCAAGCAGCTTCTTCAAGACGGCCACGGCGCGAGTGGAGACCTCCAGGGCCTTGCCCTTGGCCGCCTTGGCGACCGGGGCGATCACGGGCTTACCGGCAGCGGCGAGTTTCTTGACCGCCTCTTCGCGCGTGTCGTACTTGTCGGCGCCGAGGTCCTTGACCCACTGAGCAATCTGCTTGGGTGTGGCCTTGGCCGGAGCGACCTTGGCGGGGGGCTTCTCGTCGGTCTTGGCAGCGTCCTCGGCTCCAACGGGGCCGGCTAGGATCACCAGCGCCACCGCGGCCGTAGCGAGTGCGATTTGTCGAAACATGGTGCGTCTCCTTCGTCACGTCATCGTGAACCCATTGTCGATGCCCGGGTCGGCCGGATACTCATACGCCTGACTGCAGGCCATCCCATTTACTATGACATAGACGACGGTATCCGGTCAAACCTTGCAGAAAATCCGACGGGTCGGCGGCAGGGGGCCGCTGGCGTTTGCAGGGCTGTCTCGGTATAGTACGCGTGCGGGTGAGATCATGGGCATAGACGACATCACTATTCGCGAGATCGTGCGGCGCATTCTGTCGGTCGCCAAGCCAGACAAGGTCATCTTGTTCGGGTCGGCCGCCACCGGCGAAATGACCCCCGACAGCGACATTGATCTGCTGATCGTCGAACCGGACACCAGCGATCGGCGAAACGAGTATGTCCGCATCATCAAGGCGTTGTGGGACATTCAGTATCCGTTTGACGTGTTGTTCATTACGACCGAGTGGTTTGAGCAGAGCAAGGACGTCATCGGTGGCATCGCCTACCCGGCCGACAAGTACGGGAGGGTGATCTATGACGCCGCATGAGCACGCCAAGACACAGATCGTCAGCCAGTGGCTTCACAAAGCGGATGTGGATTTGGCCCTTGCCGAGCGCCTGCTCTCGGATGAAGCCCCCTTTCTGAACGCTGTGGCGTTTCACAGCCAGCAGGCGGCGGAGAAGCACCTCAAAGCCCTGCTGACGCGGTGGGATATCGAGTTCCCCAAGACCCATGTGCTGGCCAGTCTGATCCGGCTGGTTGAAACGCGTGACGCCGCACTCGCCGCGTCGCTGAGGGACGTTGTTGTCCTGACGCCTTACGGCGTCGAGCTTCGGTATCCCGGAGATCGCCCCGACGCCTCTGCGGAACAGGCCCGGGAGGCCCTTGAACTGGCGAGAAAGGTGCGCGACGCTGTTGTGCCTCTGCTCTCTGAGTGATAGCGAGGCCCTCCAGGCGCGCCGGCGGTTTGCCGGCCATGGCAGGAGACCCGCGTGATGTTTGGACACCATGGCAGTATTCTCAAGGTGGGCCTCGGTTCGGGCCGGGTCGCCCGGGAGCGGTTCGACGAGGCCTTTGCGCGTAAGTTCCTTGGCGGAAACGGTCTGGCCGCCAAGCTGATCCATGACAACGTGCCCGCCGACGCCGACCCGCTCGGGCCGGACAACGCCCTGGCCTTTGCCGTCGGGCCGGTCACCGATACGCCCGTGTGGGGCTCCAGCCGGGGCCACGTCGCCGCCATCTCCCCGCTGACGGGCCTGTTTGCCGATTCGAACTTCGGCGGGAAGTTCGCCGTCGTCCAGAAGCGGACCGGATTCGACGCCATCTTCATCAGCGGCCGTGCCGAGACGCCCGTCTACCTGCGGGTCACCGAGGACGGCGCGGAGGTCAAGGACGCGGGCGATCTGTGGGGCAAGGACACCGAGGCGACGCTGGAGGCCCTTGCGTCGCGGGAGGGGCCTGACAGCATGGCGGTGGCGATCGGTCCCGCCGGTGAGAACGGCGTACCGTTCGCTAACATTCTCGGCGGGGGCAAGCGGCCCGGGGCGGCCGGCCGGGCCGGGCTGGGCGCGGTGATGGGCTCGAAGAATCTCAAGGCCGTCGTCGTCAAGGGCGCCAAGCACACCGAGATTGCCGACCGAGACGCCCTCGTCAGCTACCTGAGAGGGCGTCTGGATGTGCTCCGGGAAGGCAGTGCGGCGCTGCGGCGCCACGGCACGCCGATCCTGGTGAACATCATTAACGGCAAGGGCATGCTCCCCGCGCACAACAACGCCCGGGAGACGTTCGCCGGCGCCAACGACATCAGCGGCGAGGTTCTGCGCGAGCAGTACCGGGACAAAGACGTCACCTGCCACGGCTGCCCCGTCGCCTGCGGGAAGAACGTCAAGGCCGCCGAAGGACCGTACGCGGGCAAGCCGGTCAAGATGCCCGAGTACGAGACCCTCTACGCGCTCGGATCGATGCTCGACAACCGCGACATCAACGCGATTATCAACGCCAACCACCTCTGCGACCTGATGGGCCTCGATACGATCTCGATGGGCGTGACGCTCTCGTTCGTCGCCGAATGCCTGGAGAAGGGCGTCGTCTCGCCGGGCGATCTCGGCGGGACGGTGGACTTCGCCGACGGGCCCGGGATGATCGACCTGATCCGCAAGACCGCCTTGCGAGAAGGCATCGGAGCGAAACTGGCCGCCGGGTCATGGCGGTTGGCCGAGGAGTTCGGCAACGAGGCGCACA
Organism: uncultured Planctomycetaceae bacterium; assembly: GCA_964625865.1. Taxonomy (GTDB): domain Bacteria; phylum Planctomycetota; class Phycisphaerae; order SM23-33; family SM23-33; genus CAZVEV01. The sequence goes on from CAZVEV010000095.1 coordinate 11,774, forward strand.
AATACCTCTACGCCGTCAAGGGCCTGGAGATCGCGGGACATTCGGCACGCGGACTGCGTGGGATGTCGCTGTCGTATCCCACGTCGACGCGCGGGGGCAGTCACCATGACGCCAGGCCCAAGTACGTCATGCCCGAGTCCGATCCCGGCTTCGCCCCGCAGCCGGAGTACGTCCGGGACAGCCAGTACTTCACCGCCGCCGGCGACTCGATGGTCATCTGCCGCTTCACCGCCGAGCGGGGATTCGGCACGATGCTCAACGAGGAGATCGTCCGCGTGCTGAACTACGTGACCGGCTGGGACCTGGGCCTCGAGGACCTCGAAACGATTGGCGAGCGGGTCTACAACCTCGAGCGGATGATCAACGTTTCCCGCGGCGTGTCCCGCGCCGACGACACCCTGCCGTGGCGCGTGATGAACGAACCGATCCCGGACGGCCCCGCCAAGGGACGGTACTGCCCCCAGGCCGACCTCGACGCGATGCTCGACGAGTACTATCGCCTGCGGGGGTGGAGCGAAGACGGGATCCCCACCGACGAGAAGCTCACCGAACTGGGATTGAAGGGAGACTGATGACCGAGAGACCTTTGAGCGGCATCGTTGTGATCGACCTGACGCGCGTCCTGGCCGGCCCGTTCTGCACGATGATCCTGGGCGACCTGGGCGCGGAGATCATCAAGGTCGAGGCCCCCGGCGTGGGGGACGATGCGAGGCAGTTCGGCCCGTTCCTGGACGAGGCGGGGGCGCGGTCGGCGTATTTTGGGAGCATCAACTGCGGCAAGAAGTCGCTGACGCTGAACCTGAAGACCGACAAGGGCGCCGCCGTGCTGGGCGACCTGGTCCGCACCGCCGACGTGCTGGTGGAGAACTACAGGCCCGGCACGCTGGAGAGGCTGGGCTTTTCCGAGCAGCGGATCGAGGAACTGAACCCCTCGCTGGTCTACGCCAGCGTCAGCGGGTTCGGCTATTCCGGTCCGGACTCGACCAACGCCGCCTACGACATGGTCATCCAGTCGCTTTCGGGCCTGATGTCGATCACCGGCACGGAAGACGGGCAGTGCGTGCGCGTCGGGTCGTCGATTGCTGACATCATCTCCGGCCTGTACACGACAATCGGGATCGTCACGGCGCTGTTTCGGCGGGGCCGATCCAGCGACGACCCAGGCGCCCGGATCGACGTGGCGATGCTCGACAGCGCGGTCTCCGTGCTGGAAAACGCCATTGCGCGATACCAGACGACCGGCAAGGTGCCCGGCCCGATCGGCGCGCGCCACCCGTCGATCACGCCCTTCGATGCGTTCGAGACGAGCGATTCGACCATCGTGATCGCCGTGGGCAACGACAGGATCTTCCGCGCGCTGTGCGACGCGTTCGGCCGGGCCGAGTTGGCGGACGACCCGCGGTTCGCCACAAACGCCCTGCGCACCGAACACCACGCGGAACTGAAGGTCATCATCAATGAATGTCTCGCCGGCCGAACCACGGACGACTGGATTGCAGCATTCGAAGCCGCCAGCGTGCCCTGCGCCCGAATCAACACCATCGAGGACCTGTTCAGCTACGAGCAGATAAGCGCCCGGAACATGCTGGTTCCGGTCGAAGGCGCCGACGGTTTCAAGGTCGCGGGAAGCCCCGTCAAGTTCCGCGGCGAGGTCGACGTGACCGCCCGGCCGGGCGCGCCGGCGCTAGGCGAGCACAACCGGGAGATCCTCGGGGAACTGCTCGGTTACAGCGAGGCCGATATCCAGGACCTGCGCGACGCGGGCGCCATTGCGTGACCCCGATGTACATCGGGGCTGATCCGGAGCGGGCCCTTTCCCGCCGACACGATCGTCACCCACATGCTCCCGCTGGCCCGTATGACCGAGGCCTTCGACCTGATGGACGCCGGCACCTGCCTCAAACCCTGCATCGACCCGAGGCTGTGACGGGCCCCCACTGATTTCAGTGGCCGGATGTGGCCTCTTGGTGCGTCTTGATGATGTGGGCCAGGGACTTCAGGGCGTCGTTGACGCTCTTGGAATCCGGAAACTCCTTCGTCACTTCCGGATCCAGAACGACGACGTTGCATCCTCTGGCATACCTTTGGGCATACTTCCCGCGCGTGCCCTTGGAAAAGTCGTACTCTTCCATCATGTCCGTCCTATCATCTGATCGTCTTGTTGGCATAGGTTCTTTTTTCACGTCGTGTTGCTCGCCGCGCACTGATGAGTCGTATACTCTCGCCTCGGTCGCAATGGATCACCACGATAAGCACCCCCTGATACGACGTCCCCATCGTGATGAATCGTTCTTCCTGGCCGGAGGAATGCCGCGGGTCAACTATCGTTAATGATAAAGGGTCGCCGAATACGGTGGCCGCTTCTTCGAATGAAACGCCATGCTTGGACACGTTGGCGTTCGCCTTGTCGCCGTCCCATTCGAAGTTGACTGACACCGCACCCATACCTGAATAATACGGACCCGACATTCAGGAATCAAGGGGATGAATGGGGGCAGAACACCAGACGCACTGTGCCGATGACATCGCGAGCGGGCCATGTGGAGACCCCTTGCCCCGGCCAGACCCCTCCAGGACGCACGAGGCTGCGGCCTGAGCGACGATCTCCCTATCAGGGGGTCCACACGTGCGCTGAGTTGAGAACGCCCTCAAACGAGCCTAGCATGACTTGCAGGCCGAACCCGCAGGTCCGCAAGTGGCTGCGCGCCTTGGGCTGGGGCCACGCACTGTGTCAGGCGCGAGAACGAAAGGAGTGTCCGGTTCATGGACATCGACTTGAAGAAGGAACAGGCGGCATCGCTGGAAAGGCCGCGGTACCGGTATTCGCTGGCGGCGAGACTCTTCTTCTGGTCAATGGACCTGATCACCGGCAAGAAGACCACGCTGGGCAAGGCCAAGCTCATCGAAACCCTCGCGAGCATTCCCTACCGCGCGTGGGAGTACAGGCAGTACGGCCGCATGACGCGCGGCTATCGAAAGCCGGACCTGGTGCGCGCTGCCCGCAGCATCGCCGCGTGGGGCCGCGAGGCGCAGGATAATGAGTACTGGCACCTGCTGGTTATCAACGAGAAGATGAAGGAAGACGGGGTCAAGGACCCCTGGTATCTGTTCCCGCTGATCCCGCTGCTGATGGTGGCCGGCTATGTCATGCTGACGCGCATCATGGCCCTGCTGCGGATCCGGCGGGCCTTCCTGTTCAACGCCGAGTTCGAGGACCATGCCGAACACGTCTATGCGCAGTTCGTCGAGGATCATCCCGAATGGGAAGACCAGCCCGTCGACAACGCGGTGGTGCGGCAGTACTGCGACTGCACCACCTGGGCCGACGTGTTCAGACGCATCGGCCTGGACGAGCGCGACCACATGAACAACAGTTTCATCTACTGCGGCAAACCCGAGTGCGTCGTCCAATACGACGGCATGCCCGAAGCCGAGTAGTCATGGGGTCTGCTCGGCCACGCGGGTGCCGTGGCTTGACGCGAAGCGGCAACCACGATGCTCCGATCAAGTGGAGATCGTGGTTGCCGCTTCGCGTCAGCCCACGGCACCCGACTCCATCTCATGGAGCGGGTCGCATGCCTACTCGGCCACGCCGCCGGGGAAGCGGGCCTGGTACTTGCCGTAGATGGTGATCACCACGTCGGCCGGGCCGTCGTCGGTCTCTTTGACCTCCAGCGCCAGGGGCATCGTGTCGGGGCCGTCGCCGTCGGTGATCCGGACGTCGATCAGCGGCTTGCCCGCCTTGCCGAACGCGTACAGGCGGTAGTCGTCTTCCGACAGTTGCTTGACCGACAGCAGCAGGCAGTTGACCGGGTGGGCCCTGCCTTCGGCGTCGGTGAAGGTCACGTTGTAGAGTTTGCTGCGGTCGACGGGCTTGCCGTCGATGACCGGCACGAGCGGGGCCGACGCGAAGAGCATCCCCAGCGGCGTGCCGTTCCTGACCGTCATGTCCGGTTCCTTGTCCTCGCTGATGCCCCGCTGGGGCACGAGCATGATCCCGCCGTCCTGCTCCGGTACTTCAACGGCGACGGCCCTGGCGGGGTCGGCATCGATGGTCACCTGCGGCTTGCGGATGCCCGACGCCGCCCGGACCAGCGCCGCGCCAATCCGTCGCACGATCTGGTCCCGCTCGGCCGCAGCGCCCTGGTCATGGTCCTCGCCGCGATCGTCACGGGCGGGGCGACTGCGGTCTCGGAACATCTCCCTGCGGATGGCCTCGAGCTTCCTGCCCGCCTCTTCTCTCGACAGCTTGCCCGCCTCGACCGCGGCGCGGATCTCGGCCTCGATGCGGCGGTACTTCTCGATGCGCGGGTCTTCGCGGTGGGCTCGGCCCTTGAGTTTGGCGAAGATCTCCTTCTTGATCTCGCCCATCTTCCTGTGGGCGTCTTCCTCGGACATCTTGCCGGCCTTCACGGCGGCCTGGAGCTTCGCCCAGACCGCCTTGAGATGCGCGTCGATTCGTTCGCGCTCGCCGCGGCGGTCATGCTGCTTGCCCTTGGCCTCGAAGTCCCTGTTGATCTGGGCCCACTTGGCTCGGGCCTGTTCCTCGGTCATCTCACCTTTGGCGACGGCGGCCTTGATGCGCTCGGCGGCTTCGGCCTTCTCTACCGACAGCCACAGGGCCCTGGCCGCGTGTTCCGACATATGGCCGGCTTCGACTGCGCCCTTCAACTTCGGGCCGAATTCCTTCTCCTTGAAGGCGTACCACTTGGCCCATGCCTCTTCCTCGGACAGATCACCATTCTCGACAGCCGCATCGAGCTTATCGCTGACGGACTCCACCCAGTGCCCGAATCGCTCTGTGGCCCTGCGGTCCCGTTCGTCGGCTTCCTCGCGGCGGTCGTTGCCCGGCGCCTTTCGGGTGATCTGGGCCCATTTGGCCCGGGCCTGCTCTTCGGTCAGATCACCTCTGGCGACGGCGGCCTTCAGACGCTCGCCGGCCTCGGCGATCTCCACGCCGCGCCACAGCGCCTTAGCGTCGGCTTCGGACATATGCCCGGCTTCGACCGCGTGCTTCAGTTTGGGGCCGAATTCCCTCTCCTTGAACGCGTGCCACTTCTTCCACGCGTCTTCTTCGGACAGTTGCCCTTTCTCGACGGCTTCCTTGATCCGCGCGCCCACCGAATCGACCCAGTGCTTCATTCGTTCGAGGGCCTTCCCGTCCCGCTCGTGAGCTTTCTCGCGGTGTGCCCTCTCGTCGCCGGCTGCTTCCCGCAGGGCGTCCATCATCGCGGCGGCCTGTTTCAACGTAAGCTCCCCTTCCGCGACACCTTGGCCGAGGCGCCGTTCGACGGCCTCGAGGTCCTGTGCGACCGCCAGGCCCAGCGGCAGGACGGCTGTCGCACACAGCAGGGCGACCGCCTGCATCCAACGTGAATTTGCTCGACTCGCCTTCTTTGACACGATCATCCGGAATCTCCTTTCCAGGAATCCGCCTCCGTTGATTTCGCTCGCCATGGCCGGTCGGCGGATCGCCGGACACGCAAGGGATTCGACAGCCGTCAGGAGTGACGTCGCATACGAGTGGGGTTGGGGTTTCAGGGCCGACAGGACCAGCGCGTCGCAGCAGATCTCTTCGGTTGCCCGCAGGTTGCGCCGTGCCCACCAGACCACGGGGTTCCACCAGAAGCCCACGCACGCCAGCCACTCCAGCCAGCGGACCAGGTGGTCGCGCCGCCGCACGTGGGCCAGCTCATGGGCCAGGACCCACCGCACCTGCCTGGCCTCCAGCGTCTCCAGCAGCATCGTGGGGATGACAACGCACACGCGCCCGCCGGCCCACCACACCATGGGCGACAGGCGGGCCGACGTCGTGCGGATTGCGGGCAGCCCGCCGAGCCCCAGGCGGTCTGCGACCTCCCTCGCGACGGCCTGCAACTGCGGCGGCGCCGCTTCGGATTCCGCTGCCAGCAGGCGGCTGAAGCGACAGGCCCGGGTCAGCGACCCGACCAGGACACACACGCTGCCCAGAAGCCATAGCGGCGGGCCCCACTTCTTGCCGACCTCCCATGCAGCGGCCTTGATGTCCGCGATCAGGGAGACGGGCGGTTGCTCAACGAGATCCGCCCCGCGACCGGCGACAGTCCGTTCCGATCGCGACGCATCCGGTTCACGAACGCCGGCTGCCGACACGCCTGATCCGAACACGCTGCGTCCGGGTCTGTCAGTGGACGGGTCGGCCGACGGCGACGGTGTCCGTGAGGTGTCCGCGGTGACCGCCGCGGTCTGGTCCTGCACCGGAAGGGTGGCCACGGGAATCGACACTACGGGGGGCGTGACCAGCTTCACCAGCACGAGCAGCCAGAGCAGGTTCGTCAGGCCGGGGCGCCTGACCGTCGCTCCGACCACGACCGCCACCACCGCCAGCGCCAGCGACAGGCAGGCATTGCTCAGACCGATCTGCAGGATCAGGTCAGTCATCGGCGGTCTCCCCGCCGGCGTGTTCGTCCAGGATGGCGCGGATCCGGCGGATCTCCTGGCGGGAGATCTTCCGGGCTTCGACGAGGTGCGTGATCAGCGGCGCGAACGACCCTGCCGTCAGCGTATCGGCCAGCGATTCCAGTTGCTGCCCCGCGTAGGTCTGGCGCGAGATCGCCGCCGAGAACAGGTGAACCGACAGGCTGCGATCACGCTCGACGTATCCCTTGTCCTCCAGGCGCTGGAGGAGCTTCTGGACCGTTCCGTGCTGTGCCTTGGTTGCGTCGGGATAAAGCCGTTCGCGGATCTGGCGGGCGGTCAGGCTCTCGGCTTGCCAGAGCAGGTTCATGACGGCCAGTTCCGCGTTAGCCAGTGCAGGTTGTCTCATCGGCGGTGCCCTTCGTCATCCGGATATCAAGCGAACCGTACGACAGTGCGTCGTAATGATACGACAGCATGTCGTGCAGGTCAACAGAAAACGAGAAGCTGCCGGCGACCGGGTGCATCCCACTTCAGTAGGCGGGGCAACGATGGACGGCGATGGCGGTCGCGC
>CAZVEV010000096.1:0-18737 GCA_964625865.1 uncultured Planctomycetaceae bacterium
ACGGTGTGGAGGTGCTTGGCAGATTGCGCGACGACGAGCGGACGAAACTGCTGCCCGTGGTCGTGCTGACCTCTTCGGACCGGGAGCAGGACATCATCGACAGCTATGAAAACGGCTGCAACAGCTACGTCCGCAAGCCCGTGGATTTTGGGCAGTTTACTGAAGCAGTGCAGCAACTGGGCCTGTACTGGATGCTCCTGAACGAGCAGCCGCCGAGCGGCAAATGACCGAAATGAAGCCCCCGCTACGGTTACTGCTCGTTGAAGATTCATCCGATGACGCCGAACTGATACTGCGCGAGCTGCACCGCGCCGGATACGACCCGCAGGGCGAGCGTGTCGAGACGCGCCGGGCGATGGCTGCCGCCCTGGACGGCGGGCAGTGGGACATCATTCTCTGCGACTACTCCCTGCCCCACTTCAGCGCCCCGGCGGCACTGGAGACGCTGAAGGAAACGGGTCTGGACCTCCCCTTCATCATCGTATCCGGTGCCATCGGCGAGGACACGGCCGTCGAGATGATGCGCGCCGGAGCCCACGACTACGTGATGAAGGGTCACCTCGCCCGCCTGGCGCCCGCCATCGGGCGAGAACTGGCCGAAGCCGAGCAGCGCCGCAAACGCCGGCGCGCCGAACAGGCCCTGCGGAACTCTGAGGAGCAGTTTCGCCAGATCGCCGGAAATGTCCGCCACGGCATGTGGGTCCAGGACGCTCGGACGAATGTGATGCTGTACGTCAGTCCCGCCTGTGCGCAGATCCTCGGGCGCACGGTCGACGATCTCATGACCGACCCGGCTGTCTGGGGCGAGGTCATTCACCCCGAGGATACGTGGGACCCGGCGACCCCCGGTTGGGAAGCGACCGAGTCTGTCTACCGCGTCATCCACAAGGACGGCGCCGTTCGCTGGGTCAACGACCTGACCGTGCCCGTTCGCGACGAGAGCGGCCAACTCGTCCGCATTGTCGGGATCGTCGAGGACATCACCGACCGCAAGCGGGCGGAGGAGGAGATCGCGAATCTCGCGAAGTTTCCCTCGGAGAATCCTGATCCCGTGCTTCGCATCTCGGCTGACGGCACGGTGCTGTACGCCAACGCCGCCAGCGAGGGCCTCCTGGCTGCACTGGACAGCGGCGTGGGACAGCCCGCACCGGCCGTCTGGCGCGACCGGGTGTCGTGGTCGCTGGCCGAGGGGGCGGTGTGGCACGAGGCGCTGACGCACGGAGGGCGGGTCCTGTCGTTTTCTGCCGTTCCGGTTCCGGCCGACCAGTACGTGAACCTCTACGGGCGCGACGTGACGGAACGCCGGCACGCTGAGGATGAACTGCGACTTCTCTCGTTGCGCCAGGAGGCCATTCTCGCCTCCGTGCCCGACATCATCATGGAAGTGGACAACCGGAAGGTCTACACGTGGGCGAACCAGGCGGGGCTGGAGTTCTTCGGGCCCGACGTGCTGGGCAAGGAGGCCGCCTACTACTTCGAAGGCGAGCAGGACACCTACGATGTCGTACAGTCGCTCTTCGAGGGCAGCGAGGAAACGATCTACGTCGAGAGCTGGCAGCGGCGCCGCGACGGCGCCAAACGCCTCTTGGCCTGGTGGTGCCGGGTGCTCAAGGACTCCCGGGGCCACGTGACCGGTACGTTGGCCACCGCCCGAGACATCACCGAGCACAAACGGGCCGAGGAGGACCTGCGGAGGTCCGAGGAGCGATATCGGGCGGTCGCCGAAGACATGCCCGTCCTGATTTGCCGCTTCCTTCCCGACGGCGAGATCACGTATGTCAATGGGTCCTACTGCCGGTACTTCGACAAGACGTCCGACGAGTTGGTCGGGGCGTCTTTCCTCTCGCTGATTCCGGAAGCCGACCGCCAGACCGTCATGGACAACATCCGGGCGCTGACGGTCGATTCGCCGAGCCAGTCGCACGAGCACCGGGTCCATGCGCCCGACGGCGAGATTCGCTGGCAGCGATGGACCAATCGCGCACTGTTCGACGCCGACGGGCAACCTGTCGCCTACCAGTCCCTCGGCGAGGACATCACCGACCGCAAGCAGGCCGAGGAAGCCCTGCGCGAACGCGAGCACTTCGTCAGCAAGGTCATCGAGTCGGAACTCAACGGCGTCTACATATACGACCTGGATCGCAGGACCAATGTCTACATCAATCCAGCCTACACGGAACTGGTGGGGTACAGCCTTCAGGATCTGAACGCCTTGCCTCCCGAGCAGTTTGCCGAGTTCTTCCATCCGGATGACCGAGCGGCAATCGCCGAGCATATGGAGCAGATAGCCCTGCTTCCCGATGGGGAGGTATTGGAGATCGAATACCGCTTCAAGGCCGCCGGCGGGCAGTGGATATGGTGCCTGTCCCGCGATGCCGTCTTCGACCGTGATCAGCGGGGAAACGTTCGACAGTTCATCGGCACGTTCCTGGACATCACGGATCGACGCAGCGCCGAGGAGCAGATCAGGCAGGCCCGGGCGCGGCTTGAGATTGCCCTGCAATCGGGCAACATCGGCATCTGGGACTGGAACATGGCGACCAACGAGGTCTACTTCTCCCCCGAGTGGAAGGCCCAACTCGGTTATGCCGACGATGAGCTTGCCGGCGCGTACGAAGAATGGGAAAGCCGCCTGCATCCGGACGATCGGGCCAGGACGCTGCAGGCGCTGCGGGAGTACATCGAGGGACGGACCGACCAGTACGTCGTCGAGTTCCGCCTGCGACACAGGGATGGAAGCTATCGGTGGATTCTCGCACGTGGCGAGATGGTGCACGATCGCTTGGGCAAACCCGTTCGAATGACCGGCTGCCATCTGGATCTCACCGACCACAGGCAACTCGAGGAGCAATTCCTCCAGTCCCAGAAGATGGAGGCAATCGGCCAGTTGGCCGGCGGGGTGGCCCACGACTTTCGCAATCAGCTTCAGGTCATCGAGGGCTTCACGTCGATGGTCCTGCGGCGCGGGCTGGTGACGGATGAAGGACGGGCGAAATTGGAGCAGGTCCTGGATGCCGCCGAACGGTCAAGCCACCTGTCGAATCAGCTCCTGGCGTTCAGCCGACAGGGGACGCTCCGCCCGGAGATTCTCGATCCCCGCGATCTGGTCCGCGACCTCCGGACATCCCTGCCCCAGATGCTCGGGGAGGACGTCCGGCTGGTGGTGAGCTCGGGCGACGAACCGCTGCGCGTGGAACTGGACGCCGTGCACTTTCACCAGGCGATGATCAACCTCTGTCTCAACGCTCGGGACGCCATGCCGAGAGGGGGCGATCTGTCCGTCGATCTCGCCACCGTCGAACTGGACGAGGCCTTTGTCCAACAGTACGAAGACATCACGCCGGGGACGTACGTGGTTGTTTCCGTCCGCGACTCCGGCGTCGGGATGGATCCCGAGACACGAGCCAGGGTCTTTGACCCGTTCTTCACGACAAAGGAGACAGGCAAGGGGACGGGGCTTGGACTGTCGATGGTGTATGGCTTTGTGAGGCGAAGCGGGGGTGTCATCACCTGCGAGAGCCAACTCGGAGTGGGCACGACGTTCCGCATGTATTTCCCGACAGTGGCCGCGTCTGCCGCGAAACCCGCAACGGAGCAGGAACCCCTTCGCTTGCCGCCAGGCACCGGCCGTGTCATGCTGGTCGAGGACGAGGACATGCTGCGCCGCCTCCTGGCGGAGTACCTCACCGAGGCCGGCTTCGAGGTGGTGCAGGCGAGTTGCCCGGACGAGGCCCTGAGAGAACTCTCCCAAAGGACCAAGCCCCTGGACGTGCTTGTCACCGACGTGGTCATGCCGGGCATGAGCGGGCTCGACCTGGCGGCCAGGGCCGTGGAACTACGGCCTGACATGAAGGTCATCTACATCTCCGGATATGCCGACGAGGAACTGGAGCGGCGCGGGCTGACGGAACTCAGCGCGATCCTCCTGCAGAAACCCTTCGACCCGAAGCTCCTGCTGGCCAGGCTCGCCGAGATGCTCGGATAACGCCTACTGGAGGAACAGGTCGTCCAGGTCGGGCGCCACGCCGAAGCTGGTCATGGCGGCGGAATAACGGTAGTAGACTTCGAGGCACAGGGCGCCGAGGGCCGTCGTGTACACGCGCCCGCCGCGCGTGCCCCAGCGGGCCTTCTCGTAGTCCCAACTGCCCTCGTCGTCGCCCGTCTTGCACTGGTTCTCCACCAGCACGTCGCGGATCCGCCGGTTCCACCACACCCGGTGCTCGCCGCCCATGTTGTGCATGGCGTAGGTGGCGTAGTACCAGAGATAAAAGTCCTGGCGGGACCAGGAGGGCACTTGTCGTCTTGTCATGGCCGCCCCCTTGACCAGCAGGTGCGACTTGACCCCCGTGCCGCTGAATTGCCTCACCATCATCCCCGCCGCCGTCAGGGCCGGATGGCCCGAACCGCCCTCGCCGCGACTGAACATGTACCCGACGGCCCCCGTCGAGTCGCTGCTGGCCCCATCGTTGGTGACGCTGTCGACGAATGAGAGCGACCGCGAATACACGGCGTGGTCGAACTTGATCTGCGCGAGCTTGGCCGTCTTGAGCGCCTGGACGCACCAGGCGCTGACCGACATGTCCGACTCGCCGCAGTTGGGCGTGTACCGCCACCCGCCGTCAGGATTGACCGCCTTGCACAGGAAGTTCACCGCCAGCCTCGCCGCGAGGCCCACGCGCTCGTCCCGCGCGCGGCCGTACGCTTCGCACAGGGCGATCGTCGCGATCGAGTGGCAGTACATGTTGACCTTGCCGCCCTTGGCCCCCGCGATCCCGCCGTCCTTGGCCTGCAGGCGGATCAGCGCCTGCGTGCCGCGGAGCACGTTGCGACGATACTCGCCCTTACGCGTCGTGTTCCCGCCGCCCATCAGGGCCAGCAAGGCCAGTCCCGTCACGCCGACGTCGGCGCTCGCCGTCCCGCCGTGCTTGTCGGCGTCCCAGTGGCCTTCCGGCTCCTGGTGTCGCGCCAGCCATTCCAGCGCCCCGTCGACCGACGCCTTGGCCTTGACCCCGCCGAACCGCGTCATCGTGCGGAAGAAATCACCCGTGCCGAACAGCGCCATGTTCGCCGGGCCGATCTCGCCGACCGTCGGCGTGGCGTCCTGTCGGCCGAACATCTTCGGCAGGGCTTCCACGTCGCGGCTGGGCCGCGGTGCGCGGCTGATGAAATGCTGCTCCAACTGGTGCTCCGGAACGGGCGTCGGGTCGGTGTACTTGAAGATGTCCGCGGGCGTCGAGACGGTCGCGGCGATCGGGTTCAGCGCAAAGGCGATCGTCTCGGACTCCTCGCTGATCTCCTCGGGCGCGTCGATGTCGACCTCGGTGGCGTCCAGGGAGATCTCGGGCGTGTCGATCTCGATGTTCCTGGTCTGGACGAACTCCTCGGTCATCACCACGTCGGTCTCGGTGACGGTCATCCGGATGTCCGGGCGTTCGTCGATGTCCGGCTCGTCGGTCAGTTGCTCGGGGTCTTCGAGAATCAGATCGCGCTTCGGCTCGCTCAGTTCGAACTGCTCGACAACCGGCTCGTCGACGGAGAACTCGAACTCTTTGAGCTTGGCCTTGGTGTCGTCGGCCGGATACAACTTCCAGAACAGCGCGATCGCCACCAGCAGCGCAAACAGCCCCATCCCGAGCAGCACGGCCCGCTTGTTGACGACCTCGACCGTGTGGGGATGCCAGTCGAACTTCACCCGCGTCTCAGCCTCGTGATGGTCCTCTGCGTCGGGAGGCATCTGTCTAACCTCTGCTCTCGCTGATCTCGACGGTCGCCGACACCTTCGTGATCCCCGCCTGCGCGCAACAACTCATTACGGCGGCCACGTGTTCCCATTTTACGCGCCGGTCGCCCCGGATGACCACCGCGGTCTGGTCCTTGCTCCGCACGCGGGCCCTGCTGAGGCGGATGCGCAGCGACGACATGCTCATGCGCTCGTTCTCGAGGTGGTAGTACGCCTTGCCGCCGGGCAAATACTTGACCTTGACCACGATCGGCCGCGGCGGGGGGGTCTTGGTCTTCAGTTGCTTGCTCTGAACGGGCAGGTTGATCGTCAGGTCCTGCTCGAGCTTGATGAACGACGTGGTGACCAGGAAGAAGATGATCAGCAGGAACACGCAGTCGATCATCGGGTCGAGATTCATCCGCATTTCCTGCTCTTCTTCGACGCCGGAGAATTTCATGACTGGGCCTCCCCAGCCGTCGATGCGGCCGCTTGCTCGCTCCCGTTCCTGCCGTTCTGCGACGGGGGCATGTTCCGTTTGACGACGGCCAGCTCATGCACGAAATCGCCCGCCAGCGTCTCGCAGTGGGAGATGATCATGTTGAGCCTCTGGTTGAACAGGAAGAACACCAGCAGGGCCGGCGCCGCGACCGACAGGCCCGCCGCGGTGGTCAGCAGGGCGATCTTGATCCCGCCGGCCATCGCCTGGGCCTTGGCCGCGCTGGCCGCGTCCTCGGAAAGGCTGTCGAAACAGATGATCATGCCGATCACCGTGCCCAGCAGGCCCAGCAGGGGGGCCACCGCGGCGATGAAGTTCAGGCCCTTCAGTGGAATCCGGAGGACGCTGATCTGTCGCTTGGCCTCGGCCTCGCAGCGGATCATCAGGTCCGCGGTGGTGGAGGTCTCGAACTTGCTCACCATGGCGCAGCAGACGCTGGCGAACAGGCCCTTCTCGCTGGCCGCCAGGTCGCCAAACCGCTTGACGTCGCCGTCCTCGAGGGCCCGTTCGGCCGCCTCGACGAACCGGCGCGGTGCCTGCTTGCCCCGGCGATACACCCACGCGCTGTTCAGGGCAATGATGATCAGGATCAGCAGCAGGAAGGCGATAGGCCACATCAGCGGCCCGCCGCTGAAGAAGCGGTCCAGCAGCGTCTCGCGGCTGTCGATGCTGATCGGCCCGGTCCCCGAGACGCGGCTCCACTTGCGCCCCGGATCGCGGTCGCCCCGGGTCCGCTTGACCACGAACTCGCCCCCCTTGGCGCCTTTGGTGTTGATCCGGATGACGGTGAAGAACGTGCTGCTGCTCTTGTACACGTCGTCCACTTCCAGCAGGCTGATGTCGCTGTCGGTTACAACGGTGAACTCCTTGTTGTCGCCGTCGACCGCCTCCTCCATCTCGCCCTTGAGGACCTCGTCCTTGTCCTGCAGGAGAGACTCGAAGTCCGGGTCCTCGTCCGCCGCCGGCGCGCCGCACGCGACTAGGCCCAGAACCATCACGACGGTCAGAAGGAGAAAAGGGGTCAGGAACCTTTTTGGCGGCACCTCCCGCCTCCGGAGCCCAGCAGAGGCAAGACGCCAAAAAGGTTCCTGACCCCTTTTCTCCTCCAACTCGACCCATTTGTTCTTTCGTCCGTTCATTCGTCCGTTCATCTTCCTACCTCTGTGTCTCTGCGTCTCTGTGGAGACTGCCACGTTTTCAGTTTGCCAGTTTCTTCATCACGCCCGGCAGGAGGCGCTTGGCCTCGTAGAGGATCTTCTTATCCCCGCCGGGGAACTCGCGCGTCGTCCGCACGAGAAGGTCTTTCGCCTCTTGCCACTTGCCCAGGGCGATGCAGCATTTCGCCGCCGCCAGGCAGTGGCGCTGCTGCGGATACACCTCCAGGCTCGCGGTGAAGTGCTTCAGCGCCGACGCGTGGTCCGGCGGGGTCAGCGCTGCGTAGTGCTCGCCCAGGTGGCCGTGCGCCGTGCCCTTGACGTCCTGGTAGGTGTCGCTCGATGCGATGCTCTTCAGTTGCCTGACCCCCATCGCCGTGTTGCCCAGCCTCAGCGCCGCCAGCGCCGAGCACAGGTCCATGTGAGGGCGATTCGGCGAGCGAGGCCACTTCCTCTTGAACGCGTCGTACAGCCTGCCGACCTCGCCCCAGTTCTTCGTCGCCACCGAGGCGCGGGCGGCGTAGACGTAGACCTCTTCCAGGGCCTCGAACTTCTCATGGTCGCGGATCAGCCTGCCCAGCGCCTTGGCGCTGCGGGCGTAGTCGGCGACGTTGAAGTAGCTCCGCCCGGCCATGTACAACGCCTGGGCGCGGACGGTCGACTCGAACAGGCGCGGGTCGGCGCTGAACGGGGCGAGCACCCGGGCGCACCGCGCCCAGTCCTTGGCGTTCCAGTAGTACAGGGCCAGCGCGAACCGGACCTTGCTCAGGTCCAGTCCCTTGGGCGGGGCGATGCGGATACCGTTCCACCCGGGCCCGCGCCCGGCCCGCGTGGTGCGACGAATCCACTTCTCGCGAGGCACGGGAATAGGCTTGCCCTCGTCGTCGGTGTCGTTCGTGCCGTACTCGTCCAGCAACGTCGCGTAGGCCTCGACGGCGACCGGGTCGCCCATCTTGGCCGCGTGATGGGCCAGCATGTGCAGCGCCGATCCGCGGAAACGGTCGCCGCGGGCGCTGTCGAGATAGACCTGGTAGCAACTGATCATGCCCGGCACGTCGCCCATGGCCAGGTATTCCCTGCCCTGGGCGTATCGGGCGATACGAAGCATCTCGTCGCCCTGGGTGGGGGAGGGCACGGGCCTTCGACCGGGCCTGCGCACACGGGAAGGCGCCGACGAGTACAGCGACAGGTACGCCCCGAAGATGCTCGCCGCTCGCTCGTGCTCGCGCAGTTCGCTGTAGAGCTCGCCCGATTTCAGAATGGCGGCTTTGACGTATCGCTCGGTGGCCTCGTCACGCACCCACGGATGATAGCCGCCTGCAAACTCGCGGCTGGTGAAGTTGAACTTCGGGTGCACCAGCAGCGTCCAGAGGTCCTCGGCGACCTTGCGCTTGGTTTCGGCGTCCTGTCCGGCCTTGCCCTTGAGCCTGTCGACGGTCACCCAGTACCGGGCTTCGGCGGCGTGCTTGTGCGAGTGCGGGAAGTTGTGCACCACCCAGCGATAGGCCTTGAGCATGTTCTGCGTGTGGCCCTGGAGGTACCAGCAGTGGGCGATGCGGATGGCGGCCTCGTAGACCTGCTCGACCTGCTCGGTCAATTCGGCGGGCTTCCACGGGGCGCCCACGACGTCGCCCTGGCCGTCCTGCCTGGGTCCGTAGGCCTTGACGAACTTCGTGAACGTCGCCGCGGAGGCCGAGAAGTTCTTCCGCAGGAAGTGCAACTCGCCGATGTAGAACATCGCGTGGCGGGCGACCTCGGAGAACTGGCCCTTCTCGCCCACGATCCGCTGGGCGGTCTCGACCGCCTGGGCTACCGAATCGGGCGTGTCGACGCGAGTGAGCATGCTCTTGAGATACTCCAGCGTCTGCGTGCGTGCCTCGGTGTTCTTGGCGTCAGCCTTGGCGCGGGCGGCCGACAGTTCGTACAAACGCTTGTACGTCGCGAAGGCCTTGGGCGTATCGCCGGTGACGTCCGCCACGTGGGCGATGCCCTCGAGGATCTGCGTCGTGTAGGGCGTCTCGGGGTCGATCGCGAGGGCCTTGTCGAACAGGGCGATGGCCTTGGGCCCGTTGACCTCCTTTTGGCCGGTGATATAGCACGAGCCGGCCTGCAGATACAGATACGACGCGATGTGCGTCTTGGTCAGGACCTCCCTGGAGTACCGTTTCAGCAGGGCCTGGTACTTGGCGGCCATCTCGTCGGGGACGAATCGGGCGCCGGCGGCCTTCAGTTCCCGGTCCAGCAGGAACACCTCGGCTTCGGCCGCCGCCAGCGTGCCGGGATTCTCCTCGATCTTCTTCTTGATGTAGACCACGTCCTGCTCGGAGGTGATCTGCTCCATCGGGTTCTTGTCGAGTGCGGCCTGGCAGGCGAGGATTCGCGGCAGGATGTTGATCTTCGTGCCGAGCTTCTTCAGGAACAGGTAGTACTCCAGGGCGGCGCCCCATTCCTTCTTGAGGTAGTGGTACTCGGCCAGCCGGAAGTAGCAATGCTCCAGGACCTGGGTCCTGCGGTCGCCGGGGATGCTCCGGGCCAGTTCGGCCGTCTGCTTGTACCGGCGCATCGCCTCGGCAGGCTTGTCCATGTGGGCGTAGAGTATCCCGGCGGCCTCGAACAGGGCTTCGGCGGCCAGCCCGCTCTTGCGGTTCTCGATGCGCTTGGCCGCGGCGTCCAGGGCGGTAATGGCCTTGGCGTACTCCTTGCGGTCGCGATAGCACAGGCCGACGACGTACCCGACGGCGAGGGCCTCGCGCGACCGGGGGAACAGCGTCTTGAGCTGCTCGCAGGCGCCGATGGCCTTGGCGAACCGGCCCTTCTTGCGGAAGAGGTTGGCCACCTGGAACATCATCGCGCGGGCCTGTGTGTTCTGCGGGAAGCGCGAGGCCAGGTCCCCCACGGCGTCGACGGCCATCTCCAGGTCCTCCGCGCGAAGCCACATCACGCAGAGCTTGTAGGCGGCCTGCTCGGCATAGCGGGAGGTGCGGCGGCGCTTGAGGATGTTGAACTTCGCGGCGGCGTCCTCGTACTTCTTCAGGATCGCGTAGTAGCTTCCGCAGAGGTTCAGCACTTCGTCCTCGTGCAGGCCCGCCCCTTCGTCGAGCATCTTCTCGAAGATCTTGACCGCACTGGGGTACTTCTTCAGCGACGCATAGTGCTTGCCGAGCATGTAGTGCGCATCGGTGCGGTGACGGAATCGCTTGTTCTTCGATGCGATGATGGCCTGGAGGTGTTCGGGCACTTCGTCGACGAGGCCCAGGGCGTCGAGGCACTGCGCCAGTCCATAACGGGCGTCCAGGGCGTGGGAATGCGTTCCGTGGGCCTGGAGGAACTTGCGATACAGGTCGGCCGCCCGAGAGACCTTCTCCTCACGCTGGAACTTGCGGGCCTGGCGCAGGATGTCCTCGGGCGCCTCGGCGGCGCCGGCGCAGGTGGCGGTCAGGGCCATCGCCAGCAGCAGAAAAGGGGTCAGGAACCTTTTTGCGATCACCCTCCGCCCTCGAGGCCGAACGAAGACAATGCCACAAAAAGGTTCCTGACCCCTTTTCTGCATCCGCGCGGCCGCTGGGGCGGCCAGGCACCATGCGAGATGTTTGAGACGGTCTGTCACGGTCACAGGGTCCTTCACTGTTTCGGTTCCGCTTCGCCGTCCGGCGGCGCGGCGGGTGTCTTCTTCTTGCGCATCGCCCGGACTCTAGCGGCGTAGGGTGAGTCCGGGAAACGCTGGAGTATCTGGTCCAGGCGCATCGTCGCCTTCGTGGGGTTGCCCAGCTTCTTGTGGCATTGGGCGAGGGCGAAGATGGCGCGAAGTTGGCCCTCGGTGGACTTCGTTGAGATCAGCAGGTACTGGAACGCGTCGACCGCCTCGGTCAGGCGCCCGGCGCGGACGTGGATCATCCCCGCGCGGAACAGCGCCTCGGCCGCCAGCCAGTCGTCGGGGCTATTGCCGGCCGCCCGGTATCGCTCCAGCGCCTGGTCGGTGCGTTTGCGACCCTCGTCGAGACGTCCGACGAGGTAGTAGACCCAGGTCGCCCGCGCGAGCATGGCTGCGGGCAGGCGGGTTCGCTGCTGGTCGGTCAGGTCGGTGTACCATCGCATGAGCTTGGACGCGTCGTCGGGCAGTTTGGGTGACTCGGCCTTGCCCGAGGCCTGCTCGAAGTACCACACCATCAGCCGGTCGACAAACGCCCGCAGGGGCTCGGACTCGGCCTTGGCCAGCGCCCGATACTGGTTCAGCGCTTCGTCAGACTCGCCCATCTGGAACAGGATGCGGGCGTACCCGTCGCGGATCTTGGTGCGCTCGGCCGGATCCCTGGCGGCGGCAAGCGACTTGCGGAAGTAGCTCCGGGCACGGGCGTAGTCGCACAGTTCGAAGTAGATCCACGCGATCTCGAAGTCGATCTTGTAGACCTCGATCTCGTCGCCCAGTTCGGTCTTGATCTGCTCCATGGTGGCCAGCACGGTGCGGTAGTCCTTCAGGCCCTTGCAGATTTCGAGCTTGAGCTTGAACGCATCGCGTCGCCGCCGCGACGTGGGGAACCGCCTCAGCAGGAGGTCGCAGCCGTTAAGGGCCTGCTCCATCATGCCGTCAGTCTTGTACGTCGAGGCCATGCGGTAGTAGGCCTTGGCGGCGACCTCGGGATTGACGTTCTCGATGCGAATGCCCAGGCCCAAATCGCTCAATGCGGCCAGCAGCACGTCCAGCACGGTCGTCTTGGCCTGCGTGGTGTCCTTGATCGCCACCGCCGCGTCGGCCACGCTGGGGTCCAGTTCAATGGCCATGTTCGTTCGCAGGCGGACGAACTCGAGCAGGCCGTTGCCCAGCGTCACGCCCTTGAAGTTCACGCTGGTGGGTTCCTCAAGGGCGAACAGCGTGTCGTAGGAGCACATCGCCTTGAACTGCTCGCGGGTGGGGGGCGTTTGCCCGTCAGGGACCTTGTAGATTGTCAGCCGCTCGGCCGCGGCGCGGTTGTACCAGTAGCAGGCCTCCCGGAAGCGCTTGTCGTTCTCGAAGACCCATCCCACCCAGAAGCACGCCTCGTGGTAGTACTTGCGGTCGGCGTCGTCGAAGAGCTTGAGGTACTCCCGCAGGACGACCTTCATCCGCTCGTAGTCGCGCTGGCGGTAGAAGTCCATCGCCAGCAGGAACAGCGACTGCTCGCCGCAGGGGCTTCGCGGGTCGATGCGGCGGATGTCGTTGTAGCAGTCCTTGGCTTGCGAGAAGACCTCCGCCGCGCGGTTGCGCGGGATGATCTTGAACCGCATCTCCAGCGGCTCGAGCAGGCCCGCCAGCGTCTGCCCGCACGAGAGCGCCTGGTGGGTGGCCTGGTTGGGCACGGCGCTGTACTCGGCGGCAAGGATCGTGTCGGTGTCCACCCCGTCTGCCCAGAGCACCTTCGTGCCCGCCAGCGATTCGATGCGTTTGACCACATTGAACATCATCGCGGCCTGGCCGGCGTGGGCGCTCATCCACGATCCGTAGCTCCGCGCCAGCGGCGCGTGCCTGTGCCACTGGTGCCGCACATCGTAGATCTCGAAAATCTCGGGCGCCAGGCCGTCCTCGTCCGGCTTCGACAGCCCGGGCGCCGGGCCGGTCAGGCCGATGTCCCTGGCCAGCCGGTGCGTCTTGACGTCGAGGATCTGCTCGAGGAACTCCCGCACCGTACCGGCCGGACCGTCGAACGTCAGCTTCTTGCGCCGCAGGTAGTACGCCACCGAGTCTTTCAGGTTCCCGCGGCGGCCGTCCCAGACGAACTGCATGCCCGAGGCCTTCGACACGATTGCCAGCGCCTGTTCGCCCGTGATCGTCTTGACCCCCTTGGGCCACGTCACGCGGATGGTCTTCTTGAACGGGCGGTACGTCGAGAGCATCCCGCCGACGGTGAAGACCTCGCGCGGGTAGATGTAGATCCCGTACGTCCGCTCGCCCGGGTCTTCCAGCGCCTCGGCCCCGGCGCGGCTGTAGAGCCGGCCGGCCGAGAGCAGCGCCTTGAGCAGGTCGTCTTTGGGCAATTGGGAGGCGCCGCGGTCGGCAATGCCCTTGTACTCGCGGGCCGCGTCGAGGGGTCGGCCCTGGCGGATGTACCAGTCGGCCAGGTCCATCGCCAACTGCTGAAACCGCGGATCGGCGCCGTACTCGTCGGCCAACTCCGCGAACCGGGCCTGGGCGGCCTTGCGGAGGTCGCCTTTGTCGGACTTGAGCATCGCCCCGAGCAGTCCCAACTCGATGCCCTTGACCATGTCCAGGTTCTTCGCCTCCACCAGGTCGCGAGCGGCGGTGAAGTCGGCTACGGCTTGGGACATCTTGGGCGACCTGACGTAGGTCGGCGCGCCCTTGCCTCGTCCGCCTCGCCCGGCCGACGCGCTGACCATGTGGCAGTGGGCGCGGAGGTACAGCGCCTCGGTTCGCACGGCCCGCCAGACGGCCGGGTCGAAGTCCGCGCCCTTGTACGTGCGGGCGTCCAGCAGCGTCTCGCACGCGGCGGTGCAGGCGGCGTAGTCGGGGGGCTTGACGTAGCGCTGGGTCTTGGCGTCCATGACGCCCTTGTGGTGCAGGCGGGCCATGCTCAGCAGGGCCCGGGCGGCGGTGGCCTGGCCTGGGCTGGACCGGGCGATCTTGGCCCACTGGCGGATCTTCTCGGCGTCGCTGCGGGCGACCGTCACGTCGAAGCCCATCGTCAGCAGCGCGTTCATCGCGTCGCGCGCCATGCGGGCGAGTTGGCTGGTGGGGTACTTCTCGGCCAGCGTGCTGAGTTTGGCCGCCGCGAGCTTGTAGATCTTCTCGCTGTGGGCCTTGTCCGCGGCGGCCTTGGCCTGGGCGATGTAGAGCAGGCCGAGGTGGTACAGCGCGTGGGCCTCGTACTTGGGGGAGGCCTCGGCGTTGCGGTAGGCGGCGATGGCCTGAGTGTCCAGACCCTTGGTGCGATACAGGTCGCCCAATTGCGACTGGGCCTGCGTGTATCCTGCCGACTCGGGCCCCACACGCTGGAGGTAGCCCTCGATGCGCTCCGGTTTGCCGCCTTCCCGGGCCGCCTCGCACAGGCCCAGAACCAGGTACATGTCCGATCGCAGGGCGCCCTTGGGCACGGTCTCTATAAAGCCGCCGTACGCGAGATACCGCGAGGCCCGCTCGAAGTCGCGGTTCTGGTAGGCCACCTGCGCCAGCAGCAGCCGCGCGCGACGCATCAGTTCGGCGTCATACCGCACGTTCTCCAGCCACTTGACCGCCTCGCTGTAGCGCTTGGCCTTGGCGTGCAGCAGGCCCAACTGCATCGCCGCATTGTCGTGCGCCTGCTCCAGGCCGCGCGGAATCGTGCGATTCTCGCGGGCGTACTGCGCTCGCAGGTTGCGAAAGCCGTTGACCAGCGAGGCGTACATCCGCATGGCCTTGTCCTGCTTGCCGATCGCGACGTAGTAGTCGGTCATCAACTTCTCGGCTGCCGTCCGCACCGCCGGACTGAACGGCCCCGACGAGCGCGACGACCCGCTGCGCGAGCCGACGACCTTCCTGTAGACCGCTTCCACCTTGGACTCAGCCGCCGCCCCGCCGGCGGCCAGCAGCTTCATCTTGAACAGCAGCAGCGTGCCCGTCCGCCGCCCCGTTGGATGGGCCGCCGCAAACGTGTCAATCCGCTTGATCGCCCCGCTGCGGTCGCCCATGCGGTAGGCCGTGCACGCCAGGCGATACTGCGCCACGACCTTGCTCTGCCCCGCGGGGAGGAACTTGTCGGCCTTGTAGAACCACGGGCGGGCCTTGGCGTAGAGCTTGAGCATGTAGTGACACTCGCCGAGCATGAGATACTGCTTGCCCGCCGCCGACTCCTTGCGTCCCTTGATCTCGCGCATCAGGACGTTGATGGCGTCGGTGTAGAGGCGGCGCTTCATCAGGTCGGTCGCGGCGGATCCGGCGTGGGTGACGTCCTGGGCGGCGAGGGGGGCCGACAGGGCCGACCCGATCAGCAGAATCGCCACGCAACATGTCCTACGGAAGTGCACCATCACGGCCTTTCAGTCCACGGACATTGTGCCTCCCCCGGGCCGCTGATTCAAGCCGTCGGCCGGCGGGCAGGGAAGGCACGACGCCACCTACTATAACCCCCGTAGGTCAGAGAGCTACCGTCTGTTGGGCAGACCGGAGAGTTTTTTTGCCCGAGCGTTCGTCAGATCAGGGCCACTACCGCCGCCAGGGAGAACACCGACAAGACCGTGCTGACGACCACCGCACCGGCTGACAGGGCCCCGTCTCCGCCGAGCTGCTCGCTCAGGACGTAGGAGGCCACCGCGGTCGGGCAGGCGAGCATGATCAGGGCCACCGCGCGGTCCACGCGATCGGCGCCAAGCCAGCCGGCCGCGACGAAACCCACCAGCGGGCCGACGGCGACCTTGATTATGGCGGCCAGCAGGGGCAGGCCTGCGTGGCCGCCGATCCGCGTCGCCGCGATCTTGCCCCCCACGCACAGCAGGGCCAGGGGCAGGGCGAACTGGCCGACCACCTCGAGCGTGCGCGTGATGGCCCCCGGCATGGTCCAACCGGACAGGGACACCGCCAGGCCCCCCGCGCAGGCGATGAGCAGGGGGTTGGCAGCGACCTGGAGGCCCATCGTCCTGAGCGTTCGGGCCGAGATGCGGTGGCGGCAGGCCAGCAGCACGAAGACGGCCGCCACGTTGTAGACCGGCACGATGGGGCCGAGCGTCAGCACGACGGTCCGCTCGGCCCGGGCCAGGGCGCCGGAGGCGGCATCGGGCAGGGCCGAGAACGCCGACAGCACGACCGCCAGGCCCACGAAGGCCAGGTTCCCCCGGAAGCCCGCCTGGAGGAACACGCCCATCTTGCCGCGGTCCATGCGCAGGGCCCACGCGACGGCCCCGCTGGCCAGCAGGCTCGCGCACATGCCGATCAGCACCAGCCAGAACGTGTCGAACGACGTCCCCTCGTCAAAGGACGCCCCGGCAATCTTGTGGAAGAGCACGCAGGGCAGGCCCACCCAGTAGGCCAGGCGATTCATGCCCGAAAGCACCTCGTCGCTGACGAACCGCGTGCGCCGCAGCACCGCCCCGAGGGCGATCACCAGAAACACCGGCGCCAGGACATTCAGGATATACATCGTTCGTTATCGCTCCAGTAGGTCGCGGCCGACATTATGCGCCACGACCCCCGCGATGTATACGGGCCTCGGGCAGGACAATCGCGTCCAGACTCTTAGCCGAAGAAATGTCTAGAGACTGAAAAAACACAGAACAGAAAAGGACAGGTAAAACAGAAACAACGACAACGGCTCTAGCCGCAGATTTCGCAGATTACGCAGATTAGAGGAAGAAGAGAAAGAGCAGAAGAACGAGAGTTACTGAAACGGCGGAAACGAAAACCGATGAAATGCATCTGTGATCATCTTTGCGTTCAAATTACCTTTCTGTTCTCTGTTTCTTCAAATCTGCGAAATCTGCGGCTAGAGCCGTTGGGTGTTTCTTCCGTTGTTCTATCTGTTGTCCGTTCTGTTTCTCGAGCACTTTGGATGTGATTGTCATAGGCCTCCGGGCGATCCGAATCGGGCGGAACCGGATGTGGTGTTCGCGCGTCCATAGAAGTAGCATGAGTCAGGAAATCCACGATCGATGATCGATGGTCGTCACTTGAATGAGGATCGAACCATGAAACGTACCGGACAAATCGCCCTCCTGTTGATCGCCTGCTGCGCGGGCGCCGCCCTGATTACCGCCGCACGGGCCGACGACAAGGCGCCCGACCGGGCGCAGGCCCAGAAGCTGTACAAGCAGGGCAACTACAAGGAGGCCTACACGCTATTCTCGAAGCTGGCCCTGGCGACCGGGACGGACAAGAAGAAAGTCGGCGCGGACATGAACATGGCGATCCAGGCGTTGCAGCGCCTGAACCGCCGCAGCGAGATCGATACCTTCCGCGAGAAGGTCATCACCGTCCACGCCAGGAACTGGCGCCTGCTGCAGACCGCGGCGCAGTCGTATCTCCACGGCACGCACTACGGGTACATCATCAGCGGTGAGTTCCATCGCGGGTATCACCGTGGGGGCGGAAAGTACGTCAGCAGCTACGAGCGCGACCGCGTCCGGGCGCTGCAGTTGATGCTCCAGGCCATGCCGCTGACCAAGAACGAAGACGAGCACGCCGCCGTGGGCTCGTTCTACCTGGACCTGGCGAGAATGCTGATGGGCCAGCGCGGCCATGCCGAGGCGTGGCGCCTGCAGTACAAGACCGACCTGACGACGCTGCCGGACTACAACGAGGGCTACCGCTATCGCTGGGGCTATTACAGCGGCTCTCGCGGGGCGCCGGTGGACAAAGACGGCAAGCCGGTGTACCACAAGCGGCCGAAGTCCTGGAAGACCGCCAGGACCGACGGCGAGCGATGGCGCTGGGCGCTGCTGCAGGCCGTCGAGTTCCACGCGCCGCTGCGCGACCGGGTGGCCTACGACTTCGCCTCGTTCCTGAAGGCCCAGTTTGGCGTGGAGACGATGGGGCGGTACGGGCGGTACTTCCACGGCTGGGGCCGCCGCGCCCAGCCGCGCGACGACGGGAAGAAGGACACCTCGGGCACGTACGAACTGCACACGCTCGGCGAGACCGAGACGATCGCGCGGCTGGCGATCGGTATCCGCAGGTTCAAGCTGCCCGACGAGTTCAACTACATTCGCATCTTCCAGAAGCTGGCCGCCGCCAAGGGTTCGTACGCTGAGAGTGCGATGAACATGTTGTGCTCGACATTCGAGAATCGCCGCCAGTATCCCAAGGCCGCCGAGCACTGGCGGACGAGCATCAAGCGGTTCGGCGAGAGCCAGAAGTACAAGCCCAAGACCAAGCGCTTGCAGCAGATCATCGGCAACTGGGGCCTGTTCGAGCCGATCATGACCCAGCCCGGCGGGAAGGGCGCGACGGTGGAGTTCCGCTTCCGCAATGGCAGGAAGGTGCATCTGGAGGCCCGGTCGATCAAGATCGAGGAGCTTCTGGCCGACGTGAAGGCGTTTATCAAGAGCAATCCCCAGCCGAAGAACCATAGCGAGTGGTACAAGACGCAGATCAGCAACATCGGCTACCGGCTGGTGCAGAAGAACGAGGCGAAGTACGTTGGCAAGACCGTCGCGTCGTGGGACCTGGACCTGGAGCCGCGGCCGGCGCACTTCGACAAGCGGATCACCGTCACCACGCCGTTGCAGAAGGCCGGCGCCTACCTGCTGACGGCGAAGATGGACGACGGGAATCTCAGCAGGATCGTCTTGTGGGTGGCGGACACGGCCATCGTGAAGAAGCCCCTGAACAAGAAGACGTGGTACTACGTCGCCGACGCGGTGACCGGCAAGCCGATCGCCAAGGCCAACGTCGAGTTCTTCGGCTGGT
>CAZVEV010000097.1:0-18615 GCA_964625865.1 uncultured Planctomycetaceae bacterium
CGGCGGCTCTCAGGGCTCTAAGAGATGACACATCATAGCGCTGTCGTACTAATCAAGGTCTGACCCCACGTTCACAGGGAAAGCTCCATCGTGATCGTAGGTCAGCGCCTCTGGCGGGGACTCGCGTCGGCGGGGTCAGCGCGTCAGAAGATACCACATCGTCCTGTACTCTGGCGAGAGGGGCAAGACGGAATGGCTCGTTTGCTTGTGCAGGTCGACGGTGGCGGTGGGCTGACCGTTGGGGCCCAGGGCCTGGCAGCGCCAGTCGCCTGCCGGCAGGCGGAGCGCGCCGGCGACCGGTTCGATCTGCACCGGGGCCCGCCCCCAGTTTCGCCCGACGGTGCGGCGGTCCCTGGCAAACTGCATGCCGACGTTCTCGCATCGCCCGCAGGCGGCGATGAGGACCTTTCGGCTGGCTGTCAGCGGCTTGCGGTCGAGGGCCGTCATCGTCACCACGGCGAAGTCCGGCGATTCGAGCGTCAGTTCCCCCTTGGTCGCGTCGCTCATTTGCCCGGGGCGCCCGACGTAGGCCTTCGCGCCGCGGGCGGCCACGACGTACTGTCCGTCGCCACGCTTGCTCTGCGTCCAGGTTATCGCGGTGGTGTTGTCGCCTGGCGGGCGCTTCGATTCGGCCATGTGGGCGAACCGCACCTCCGCCTGGCGCCGCATCAGATAGCCCCAGTCGAGCTTGTTGCCGAACGAGAACAGCACCCGGTCCATACTGCGATCGAACGTGCGGTGCAGCCTGGCGGCGTCCGTCTGCGTGCCGAGATCCGCGCTGATCCCGCCGCCCAGCGGCGCGACCGCGCCGTCGCGGAAGATGGCCCCGCCGGCCCGCATGAAGCCCCACTTGGCCGCATTCATCTGCATGTCGAAGAAGCCCCCGATCCGCTCGCTGTTCCAGTCGCCCCCGCCGTTGGCGTAGGTGAACAGCCAGATCCCGTCCCAGTCCTGGGCGGCGCCGAAGGAGGAGAGGATCGGCACGCACTCGGCCTGGTAGTCGTTCGGGGCAGGGTGGTTGTACTCCGAGACCGTATACGGCTTGCCCGCCATCCGCTGGGCCGCCAGCCGAAGCAGCGTCGAACCGGAGGGGCTGTCGACCATCGCCTTTTGCATCACCAGCCAGTTGTCCCGGTCCCAGGGCCTGCCCGGAAATCGCGGATGCTGCCAGTACGAGTGCCCGTCGATGAAGTCCATCCCGCTCTGGGCCCACAGCCCCAGCGGGCCGAACACGATCGTGCCGGTCACCAGGGCCTTGCAGCCGAGGTCGCGCTTGACGTAGCGGTACATCCCGTCGAAGTAGGCCTTCTCCGTGTCGGCAAGGAAGAGCATCCGGTCGATCGTTCGCGGGGACGACTCGCAGTCGGCAAAGAGCTTAACGGTTCGCCGGGCCGGATCCTCGCCGGCGGTCAGGCCCTCGATGCCGCCGGGACAGAGCGTGACGTTGGCGAACATCACGTCGACGTCCGAGCCGCCCACAGAGAAGCTGACGCGGGCGTTGTCGTCGCTGCGCTTCGCGACGAAGCCCATGCGGAACGTCTTCCACGCCGGGCCCACGCTGAGCGTCCGCGACAGGCCCAGCGAGCCCCACGGTGCGTGGTTCATGCCCACGCCGCAACTGATGCGTCGCGGCCGGGCCGCCGCGACCGTCGCGGTGACGGTGTAGTACTGCCCCGCCTTGAGCTTTACCTCGCCTTGCCTCACCTGGAGGTGCCATCCCGTCGCATCGGACTTGCGAATGTCGACCAGCAGGGCATCGCGTCCGGCGTGCTTCACGCGGCGCGGTGCGACGGCGCACCCGGCGTGCTGTTCGAAGGTCCATCCGGTGATCTCCTTGCCGCCTTCGCCCGCGGCTAGGGCGGTGTTGACGAGCATGTTCTTCCCCAGCGGCTGGGCGCCCTTGGCCCAGGCGGCGGCCAGGCGGTCTCGCGTGCCGTAGCGCGCCTTGAGCCAGTCGTTGAACTTGCCCGCGAGAATCGCCTCGTAGGTGGCCGGCAGGTTCCGCAGGTCCGTCGCAGCCGACCACATGAACAGGCTGTCCTCGTTGGTGATCTCTACGAACGCGACGGCCGGGTCGTCGGCGTAGCGGACCTTGCGGACCTTGTTGACGCGGGTCAGCAGGTCGCGGGCGTAGCGCTTCTGGGCGTCGATGAGCTTCGGCGTGAAGATGCCCACGATCTTGTCGTACTTCGTGTTGGGTTGCTCCATGCCCAGGTAGCGGCTGTGGGCTCGCCCGACGTGGAGGTTCAGGTTGATGCAGATGCCCCGCTTGGCCAGTTCGTTGACGAAGAAGTCCAGGCGGTCGAGGGCCTGCGGCTCGATGGCCTTGCCGTCCCGCGTCCAGATGCCTCTCGGCCAGCGCGCCGAGTCCATGTGATGCAGGCGAAGCGAGTTGACGCCTGCTTCGGCGAGGCGGCGAGCGATGTGCGGCGCGTCGTCGTGGGACGGGAAGTTCCCGCCGAAGCACACGTTGATGCCCCACACCCGCACCCGCTTGCCGTCCCGCACGAACCGCCCGTCGCGGACGACAATGCGAGACCCGTCGACGTCGAAGGGGGCCGACGACGTGGCGATCAGGCTCTTGCCGTCCGGCCGCGGGGCGATGACGAAGGGAACGAACTCCTGGCACATCGCCGCGCGGGCGGCCAGGACCATCACGACAAGAGTGATCTTTCGATTCATCAGTGTCTCCGTTTACTCAAGTGCAACACCTCGCACGTGGGCGAGAGTCGCATGTTGGTGGGTGACTTGGGGAATCCAGCGAGTACAATGACCGCGAGTCGGGCGGGCGTGGCGTGAAAGGAACACAGGAATGAGACGACGCGATTTCTTGAGGTGGACTTCTCTGGCGACGGTGGGTTCTTTCGTCGGGTCTCTGGCGGGCGATGAGGGTCAATCCCCCAAGCCCGCAACCGGCAAACCTAACGTGCTGTTTCTCACCGTTGACGACATGAGCTGCGACTCAGTGGGCGTCTACGGCTGCAAGGTGCCCCACACCACGCCGAACGTCGATCGCCTGGCGCGGCAGGGGCTGCGGTTTAAGTACGCCCACGTGCAGGTCGCCAACTGTATGCCCTCGCGGAACGTCATGCAGAGCGGGCTGTACCCGCACACCAACGGCGTCGAGGGGTTCTACCAGGTCAAGTCCGACCACCCGCTTCTGCCCGGCGTGCTGAAGGAAAGCGGCTACTTCGTGGGCATCTACAACAAGGTGGGCCATTCCACGCCGTACAGCCCGTGGGCCTGGGACCTCGCCGAGCCTGCCCGAGGTACGGGCGCGTCGCGCAGCCCCGCCCGCTTTGCCGACTTCACCCGGCGCGCGATCAAGGCCGCCCGGGACGCCGACAAGCCGTTCTACCTCGTGGTCAACATCAACGACCCCCACAAGCCGTTCTTCATCGAGGGCAAGTCCAAGGCGGAAGGCGACCTGACCCCGTCGCGCCTCTACAAGCTCTCGGAACTGCCCGTCCCCGCCTTCCTGCCGAACGTCCCCGAGGTCCACGCCGAGATCAAGGAATACTACGACACCGTCCGCCGCGCCGACGACTCAGCCGGTGCGGTGCTCAAGGCGCTCGACGAGTCCGGCCAGGCCGGCAACACCGTCGTGATGTTCCTGTCGGACCACGGCATGCCCTTCCCGTTCGCCAAGACCAACATCTACCACCACTCCACGCACACGCCGTGGATCGTTCGCTGGCCGGGCAAGATCAAAGGCGACACCGTCGACGCCGAGCACATGATCTCCGCGGTCGACTTCATGCCGACGATCCTCGACATCGCCGGTGTCAAGCACCCGCCGGGCCTGCAGGGCAAGACCTTCCTGCCCTTGCTGCAGGGGAGAAAGCAGTCCGGGCGCGACATGATCGTCAAGGAGTACAACGAGAACGCCGGCGGGGGACGGCACCCCATGCGGGGCGTGCAGACCAGGCGGTACATGTACCTGTTTAATCCGTGGTCCAACGGCACGCGGAAGTTCAAGACCGCCACCCAGGGCACGCGGACGTACAAGCACATGGTGGAGATGGCCCGGACGGACAAGGCCGTCGCCGCCCGCCTGCGGCTGTTCGACCACCGCGTGCTCGAGGAGTTCTACGACGTCGAGACCGACCCCGACGCGCTGCACAACCTGATCGACGATCCCAAGCATGCCAGGCAACTCGCCCGTCACTGCAAGATGCTCGAGGACTGGATGGTCCGCACGAAGGACCCGTGGCTGCACGGCTTCCGCAATCGCGACAAGCCCGAGGTGCTCGAAGCGTACATGACCAAGCTGGAAGCCGCCTCCGCCGATCGCCGCAAGAACCGCCGCAAACGCAAGAAGCCCCAGAACAAGAAGCCCCAGGCAAAGGGGCTGATCGAGCTCGCCCCGCCCAGCGCCGTAGCCGCCGGGGGCGACGTGACGGTCGTGGTCAAGCACAACATCCCGGCCAAGCTGGGCCAACAGCAGGTGCACGTGACGATCAAGGCCGGCGACGGCAAGCGGATTGACCGGAAGGTCGTCAAGGCCTCGGGCAAGGGCGAGGTGAAGGTGACCTTCACGATCCCCGCCGATCCCAAGCCGAGCAAGGTGACCTTCGCCGCGTTCGTGGGCAAGGACTACCCCAGTTGCCTCCAGCACGTCACCAGCGCCGCCGTGCCCGTCAAGTGATCCTTACGCCTTCTGCCAGCCGTCCCTGTAGGTGATGCTGCGCATGGCGTTGGCTTCGGCGTCGCCGACGAACTCTTCCTTTGTGGGGTTCCACTTGAGCTTTCGGCCCAGGCGGATGGAGATGTCGCCCATCAGCAGGGAGGTGTGGAGCTGGTGCATCGTCTCGGCTGTGTAGGTTGTCGCCTTGCGTGACTTGACGCAGTCCAGGAAGTTGCGCTGCTCGGAAGGCGGCATGGGCCAGTGCTTCGACGTCTCGCGGGTGTACTTCGTGCGGAGGATCTTCTGGTCGCTCGCCTGCAGGGGGCCTCGCCACTTCGCATTGCCCACCCAGCCCTTGCTCCCGGTCAGGCGGATAGCCGTCCCGCCGGACTTGACGCGCACCTCCACACCGTTGGAGTACCGGTACGTGACGTCGAACTTGACCGGGACCGTCGTCATCGAGTTCTTCGGTATCTCCCCCGTGCCTTCAACTTCCACGGGGCAGACCTCCGGGGCGTTGACGGCAAGCTGTGCGGTGTCGAACTGGTGCGATCCCCAGTCGATGAGCGACCCGCCGCCGAAGTTCCGGCACATGCGCCAGTGTCGCTGGTTGGTGCGGTGCGGCGTGTGGGCGATGAACTCGGCGGGGCCGACGAACAGGTTGTAGTTCAGGCCGTCGGGTACAGGCGATTCGGTCTCCAGCGGGAAGACGTAGCCGTTGGGCAGTTGCAGGTCGACCCGCTCCAGGTCGCCAATCGCCCCGTTGCGCTGCCACTCGACCATCTTGTGATAGTGGGGAACCGAGCGGTCCTCCAGGCCGATCTGGAAGACGGCCCTCCGCTTCTTGACCTCCTCGATCAGGGCGCGTCCTTCGGCGATCGTCTTGGTCGGCTTCTCGCAGAAGACGTCCTTGCCGGCCTTCAGCGCCATCAACGACATGGGAACATGCCAGTGGTCGGGCGTGGAGATGACCACCGCGTCAATCGACTTGTTATCGATGATGTGTCGGAAGTCCGTATGGGCTTTGCAGTCGGAGGTCTTGTATTTCGCGTTGACCATCTTCTGCGCCGAGGCGCTCCTGCGGGTAAACACGTCGCAGACGGCGAGGACCTGCGCGTCGCGCTGGTTCAGGAAGGACCGAAGGTTGGCGTGCACGCCCTGGCCGCCCATGCCGACAAAGCCGAGCGTGATGCGTTTCGACGGGGCCTTGGCGCCCATCACGTGGGAAGAGACGATCATTGGCGCGGCTGCCGATGCGATAATCGTCTTCAGCGCGGTTCGTCGAGTGAGGGCACTTGCCGGGGCCGCGTCTCTGTGTGTGCTCATCGTGTGTCCTTTCGTGTCGGACTGGCGCTGCGATTATAGCGTATTTGCGATGCTCAGGTGCGCCCATTCATGCGTACGGAACGGATACCTCCGTTGGGCGGGCCCGGTGGGCCCGCTGCTGGCCACTGAAGTGGCCAGCCCCAGTGCGCGAGATCGGACGGGGCGCTACCGTCCTCGGAAACACGTCAGTTTGCCGTCGCGGGTGGCGAGGAAGAGCGCGCCACGGGCGGCGATCAGGCCGTCCAGGACGGGCGGGGAGGCCAGGCGGTACTCGGCCAGCTTCGTGCCGTCTTTCGCCGAGACGGCTCTCAGCAGGCCGCCGGCGCGGCCTTCCAGGGCGGCCAGCGGATCTTTGGCGTCCATCACGTCAGGCGCCCCGGCGACGAAGAGTTTGTCGCCGGCTGCGACCATACCCTTGACGCGGATGGGCACCCAGGCGGTCCACCTGGGCTTGCGGGCGCGCGAGTAGCCGATGCCCTTGTCCTTGTTGAACGTGTAGGCATCGGGGCTGCTGACCTGCGGAGCCCCGCCCAGGTTCGGGCCGAACTTCTTGCCCGTGTCATTCCCGCCCCGGCTCATGTTGAACTCGGGCAGCCAGTCGATCGCCTTGCCCTTGTCGCGCCCGACGAGGATCGGCTCGTTGTCGTTGTCGTCGGCGACCAGGAGGTATCCGCGGGTGGCCGGGAAGAACATCGGGCTGTGACGGTTCCGCGTCCAGAACACCTTCACGCCGTACGTCGTCTCGTCGTCGAAGACCAGCAGTTGCCCGCTCTTGGGCGCCTGGTTGGCCAGGTAGAAGCCCGGCCAGACGTTGCTGTACATCCAGAACGTGCGGTTGTACCACTCGCCGTCCAGGAAGCCCGCCGTCGAGAACATGCGACGCCCGAGCTTGCGGTCGCCCAGGAGCGAGACGGTCTTGGCGGGGGCGGGTTTGAGTGTCTTGTCGAACCGCAACTGCATGACGTAGATCGCCTCGTCGTCGCTGACCAGCACGTCATTGCGGGCGCCCTCGGACCAGTAGGAGTGGCCGTGCCCTTTGGTGTGGTCCTCGTAAGGCCCGATCTCCTGGTGCTGGTGGACCACCTTGCCGGTCTCAGGCTCCAGGGCGTAGAGGAACAGCCCGCCGTCGAGGAACGTTGACCGCCCGGCCGACACGTAGGCCAGCCCGTCCAGCATGAGCACGCCGCGCACGGGCCAGGCCGACTCCAACTGCTCGAACGAGCCGACCAGACGCTCGCGCGGCGCCGCACGGAACCGCCAGGCCAGCTTCCCGTCGGAGGCCCGGAGGCAATACACGTGCCCGTCCGCCGAGCCGAGCAGGACCAGCCCCTTGTGGATCGCAGGCGGACAGTCGATCCGCCCGTCGGCGGTGAAGGTCCATCGCTGCTTGCCCGTGGCCGCGTCGAGGGCGTACAGGCGATGCGTATCGCGCGAGGCGACCCACAGCATCTCACCGACAACCACCGGCTGGGTCAGCGTCCCGGCCAGTTGCACCTGCCACGCCTGCTTGACCTCCGCCGGCACGGCCGTCTTCACCCCGCCGCTGCGAAGCGAATCATGACGGAATGCGGCCCAGTCCGATTGCGGATTGCGGATTGCGGATTGCGGATTTGCTTTCCCGTACGCGGGCCCCCTCTGGAGGCGCGGGACCTGTGACCTTCGACCTTCGACCTTCGACCCGTTGCTCGCCGTTAACGCATTGAAGCCGAGGATCTTTACGCCGGCCGAGCAGTAGCACTGGTCGGTCGGCACGTACGTCATGCCGTTGGCGGGCATGATGCCCACCTTGCACGCGCCGCGAACCCAGTTGTTGCGAGAGTGCTCGTCGCCCGCGATCGCCAGGTACTCCATGCCCTCCATCGCGCCGATGATGTATCGGCTGGTGGCTTTGTTGGTGTAGCAGCGGTGGTGGTGCTGCGGGCTCCAGAGGTCCTTGACGGGCAAGGGAGGCAGCTTCTTGCCCGTCTTGAGGTCCATCCGCTGACCGCGATAGCCCATCCAGACCGTCCCGTCGACGACGTACAGGCCTGACGTCTTGCCCCGCCGACGCTTGCCCCCCGAACTGCTCTTGCCGCTGGACCACACCGTCTTGCCCGTCTCGAACGTCACCACGTGCATCTTCCCGCCGGCCGCCGAGAGGACCATCCCGTCGGCGATGATCAGCTGGCCCGCGACGTCCAGCTTTGTCTTCCAGACGGCCTTGCCCGTGGCCAACTCCACGCACCGAAGCTCGTTGCCTCCCGCGTGATAGACCATCCGTCCGCCCGCCGCCGCCCACGAGGCGGTCCTGGACGTCGCCTGGGTCCACAGTCCCTTGCCCGTGCGCCCGTCGAACGCCGCGATGCGCTTGTCGGTCAGGACGCACAGCACTCCGTCGCTGACGAGCAGTTTGCTTGGCGAGGCCGTGTCTTCGCAGGTGGCGATGACCTTCCCGGTCGCCGCGTCGAGAATGCTCACCGCCGCCGCGTTGCCCAGCGTGAAGTACAACCGCTCGTCGTCGGCGACCATGCGATAGACGTACGTGCTCGGATTCTTCGTTCGCAGTCCGACGGTCTTGATCCAGTTCGTGCCCTTGTACCGTGACGCCAGGTCGCGGTTCCACGTCTGCCAGCCCCACTTCGGCAGGGGGACCTTCCACAGCAGCGTGCCGTTGAACGCATCGCGGGCGATCAGCACCCATTTCTCGGGCAGCCTCGGGTCGGTAATGCCGATCGGCCCCTCGTCCAGCGTGTAGAAGATCCGCCCGCCCGCGGTCACGACTGACGTAATGCCGGAGGGCACCTCGTGGCTGCGGAGCCATCGCGGACCGGCGACCCACTGCAGGCCTCGCGGCGGGCCCACAACGGTATCGCGGGCAACGGGGTTGTTCTCCGGGCCCTGGCGCCAGTGGCTCCAGTCGTCGATCGTCGACGGGACGGGTTTGACGATCTTCCGCCCGCCGATCATCGCCACCCCGCGCGGGGCCAGCACGCGAAGGACCTCGCCCTCGCCAACGGCGACGCCTTTCGAGACGATCGCCAGGTTCACGCTGTTGTCGGCGTAGGGCAAGGTCTTGCCCCCAAACCCCGCCACCGACGTCCTGCCGTATCGCCCGACGGAGCGGATGTGTTCGCGCGCGGCCTCGACGTTGGCAGCGCTGCTGTCCAGCCCGTGAACGAGAAAGCTCTCGCCGGCGCCGAGGGCCGCCGTCAGCTTCCCGTCGCCGGCCCCGACGTGGACGACCAGTCCGCCACTGACGCCCGCCGCGTCCAGAATCCGCCTCGCCCGGACGGAAGGCGTCTCGGCAAGGGCGGTCGTTCCGCACAGGCCTGCCAGGCACACCGCGGCGACAACCCCCGTCCACATACCCCATCCAGCCGTCCGTTCGTTCGTCATGTCGTCCTCATGTCACGGGGCCGCAGAGTCTACGTTACGGGGATTGTATCCCACGTGCATCTCCGGGCAAACGAGAATCCGCCCGGGACGCCGAGACCGATGCCCCAGGAAGGCGGCCAGGGGGTCTGGCTTTGCGCCTAGCCGCCTCTCGTGTGTCCAAGGGGGGAAGGTCCCCTTGCTCGCTCGGCAGGCGGCCAGACCCCCTCTACGTCGCTCAGGCCGCGTGCTGTGAGAACAGGCGTCCTTCCGCGGGCTGCATGGCGGGAATCCGCCCCGTCGCGCCGCTCGCCCGCGGTCCGGCGGGCGACGGATAAGTCGTTGTCACTCAATAAAGTCCGCCTCCGCATAGACCGATAACGCTAGTGGGGCCCCGTGCCACGAGTTGCGCGGGCCGGAGAGTACGAATGATCATCAATCCACAGATACCGTTGCATCGGCTGGTGCTCTCGCTGTCCGAAGCGCTGGACTGCATCAATCCGTGTATCTCGGACCACCAGCAGCGCGTGGCCTACATCGCCACGCGCCTAGCCCGCGCGATGGGATACCGGGGCGACGATCTGCTGGACGTTTTCCTGGCCGCCGCGCTGCACGACGTGGGGATCGTCGGTGTGGAGAACCGGCGCGAGGCGATCGAAATGGGACGCCTGGAGCGGGTCGATTGGCACGGTGAGTTGGGCTACCGCCTGCTCGTGAACAACCCCCTGCTGGCCCGGGCGGCCGAGATGGTCCGGTATCATCATATCGCGTGGGACAACGGCGCCGGGGCCCACCGCGACGGACATGACCTCCCGGAGGGGACGCATATCATCGTGCTGGCCGACGAAGTCGAGCGGCTGATCGACCGCGACCGCCCCGTGCTGACCCAGACCGAGACGATCCTTGCCGAGATCACCGCCCTGGCCGGAGAGACCCTCAAGCCGGAGTGCGTCGAGGCCTTCGCCGAGACCGCCGGCGCCGAGGCGTTCTGGCTGGACGTGGTCTCGCCGCGGATCTACGGCATCCTGCTGAATCGTGTGGACTGGCCCATGCTGTCCATCGACGAGGCCACCATCGGACCGATCGGCGAGATCTTCGCCCGCGTCGTCGACAGCGCCAGCGAGTGGACGGCCGTTCACAGCGCCGGGGTGGCTGCGACGGCGGTTGCACTGGCACGGCGGATGAAGTTCTCGCCCCGCGAACTTCACCTGATGCGTGCGGCGGGCTACCTCCACGACCTGGGCAAGCTCTCGGTGCCGACGGCCATCCTCGACAAGCCCGCCAGGCTCACCGAAGACGAAATGCTCGTCATGCGGGGGCACACGTATCACACCTTCCGCATCCTGGACACCATCGGCGGCATGCCCCAGATCAGCGAGTGGGCCGCCTTCCACCACGAACGGCTCGACGGGAGAGGCTATCCCTTCGGCCACGGGGCCGACGACCTGACGCTGGGGGCGCGGATCATGGCGGTCGCCGACGTATTCACCGCCCTGCGCGAACTGCGTCCTTACCGCCCGCGGAGCCTGCCGATGGCTGACGCCCGGGAGATCCTCGCCAAGCTCGTCAAGCGCAACGGCCTGGACGGCGACGTGGTGTCCGCCCTCGAAGCCGACATCGACGCCATCGACGCGATCCGCACCGACGAGCAGACCGCCTACGGCGAGACGCAGCGCGACCTGATGGCCCTGATGGGTCGCCCCGGAATAACCGCCACCTGGGCCCGTCACGCCGCCGTCGCCGCCGCCCCCTGAGGCAAGCCGTGTACGTCTTTGTCTCGTGCCGCGATACCACCCTGCGCCCGTCCGCTTGCGTGTTCTCCGTGAATCTGCGCTAATCTGTCTCGTGAAACGGTTATCCTCCCGGTGTACGTGGAAAAGGAACGAGACATGCGGAAGCTTACGCGGCGTGGTTTTCTCAGGACGGTCGGGGCCGGTGCGGCGGCGGGGGTTCTGGGTGCGACGGGCGCCATGGGCGCTGCCCGGGCGGGCGGCAGGAAGCCTAACGTTGTGCTGATGATGGTCGACGATATGGGCTTTGCGGACCTGGGCTGCTATGGCGGGGAGATCGACACCCCTGCGCTGGACAAGCTCGCCGCCGGCGGGATGCGGTTCACGCAGTTTTACAACACGGCCAAGTGCTCGCCCACGCGGGCGTCGCTGCTGTCGGGCTGCTACCACCGCGAGGTCGGCGAGACGAAGCTGGCCAACTGCATCACGCTGGGCGAGGCGATGCGCTCGGCGGGGTACACCACGCTGATGACGGGCAAGTGGCACCTCGGGGCCAACCCGATCGCCCGCGGGTTCGATCGCTACTTCGGGCATCTCAGCGGGGCGACGAACTTCTTCACCGGCGACAACACGTTCCGGCTGGATGACAAGCCGTTCACCGTGCCCAAGACGGGCTTCTACACCACCGACGCCAACGTGGACTACGCGATGAAGTTCCTCGACGAAGCCGTCGGCGCCGGCGGCGGGGCGGCGAAGAAGGACGCCAAGCCGTTCTTCCTCTACATCGCGTTCAACGCCCCCCACTATCCGCTGCATGCGTGGCCGGAGGATATCGCCAAGTACAAGGGCAAGTTCCTCGCCGGCTGGGACGCCCTTCGCAAGCAGCGTCACGCCCGCCAGTTGAAGATGGGCCTGCTCCCGTCCAAATGGAAACTCGCCCCGCGCGACAAGGACGTCAAGCCGTGGGACGACCTGACCGACGCCGAGAAGAAAACCGAAGACCTGACGATGGCGGTCTACGCGGCGATGATCGACCGTGTGGACCAGAACATCGCTCGCCTGCTGGCCAAGCTCAAGAGCCTCGGGGTCGCCGACAACACGCTGATCCTGTTCCTCAGCGACAACGGCGGGTGCCCCTTCCAGCGGACCCGGACGCCGGACATCCCGCCCGGGCCGGCCAACTCGTACTGGACCTACCACAAGGGCTGGGCCCAGGTCTCCAACGTGCCCTTCCGCCTCTACAAGCAGAACCAGCACGAGGGGGGCGTCTCGACGCCGCTGATCGCCCACTGGCCCGGCGTGATCAAGGGCGGGGCGATAACCGACCAGGCGGGGCACCTCGTCGACATCATGGCAACGTTGCTGGACGTCACCGGCACGAAATACCCCAAGGCCGTCGGCGGTCAGACCCTCAGGCCGCTGCGGGGCAAGAGCCTCCTGCCGGTCTTCCAGGGCAAGCAGCGCGAGGGTCACAAGGAGATCTTCTTCGAGTTCTCCCGGTACAAGGCGCTGCGGGCGGGCAAGTGGAAGATCTCGTGGTATCGCGGCCCGTGGGAGTTGTACGACCTGGAGGCCGACCGCACGGAGCTGAACAACCTCGCCGACAAGATGCCCGAGAAGGTCGTCGAACTGGCCAAACGTCACGAGGCGTGGGTCAAGGAACTCGGCGGTCCCAAGCGCAAGGGGAGCGGGGGCAAGAAGCGGCGCAAGTGAACCGCGAGACGAGAGACCGTCGATCTTACGATCGACCGCTAAACGATGTGTGCGGATAGAGGAACAAGATATGCAGGGATTGACGCGGCGCGGGTTTCTGAAGAGGGTTGGACTCGGTGCAGCGGCGGGGTGTCTTGGGGCGGGCGGTGTCGCCGGCGGCGCCGAGCGCGAGAAGGCGAGCGCGGGCGGGCCGAACATCGTCCTGATCTACGCGGATGACCTGGGCTACGGCGACGTGGGGTGTTACGGGGCGACAAAGCTCAAGACGCCGAACATCGACCGCCTCGCGCGGGAAGGGCGGATGCTGACCGACGCCCATTGGGCGGCGGCCGTCTGCACGCCCTCGCGATACGGCCTGCTGACGGGGCGGTTCGCCTGGCGGAAGGGCAACTGGGTGCCGATCTTCCATCGCAACGGGCTGATCATCGACACGAAGCGGACGACAATTGCCTCGATGCTGAAAGCGAAGGGCTACGCCACCGCGTGCATCGGCAAGTGGCATCTCGGGTTCGGGGTCAAGACGCCGAACTGGAACGGGCTGCTCAAGCCCGGGCCGCTGGAACTGGGGTTCGACCACTACTACGGCGTGCCGGTCGTCAACAGCCACCCGCCGTTCGTCTACGTCAAGGACCATCGCGTCGTCGGGCTGGACCCCAAGGACCCGATCGTCAACCGCGGCCGCATCAAGCCGCGAACGATGTACTCCAAGCCGTACCCCGAGAAGATGCCCAACGGCGTGGGCGGGGGCAAGGCGGCCCACGCGCTGTACAAGGACGAGGAGGTCTGCACGCATCTGACGGGTAAGGCGGTCGACTGGATCCGGGCCCGCAAGGACGAGCGGTTCTTCCTCTACTTCGCCACGACGAACATTCACCACCCGTTCACGCCGCACCCGCGGTTCAAGGGCACCAGCGGCTGCGGGGACTATGGCGACTTCGTACACGAACTGGACTGGGCGGTGGGGCGGGTGCTGGCGACGCTCGACGAACTGAAGCTCACCGACAACACGCTGGTGATCTTCACCAGCGACAATGGCGGCATGCTCAACGAGGGCGGGCACCGCGCGTGGCGGGCGGGCCATCGCCTCAACGGCGACCTGTTCGGCTTCAAGTTCGACGCCTACGAGGGCGGCCATCGCGTACCGTTCATCGCCCGCTGGCCCGGGCGGATCAAGGCCGGCACGCGGTCGGGACAACTGGTCTCCAGCGTGGACATGCTCGCGACCCTGGCGGCGGTGGCGGACTACAGGCTGACCGGCGACGAAGGCCCC
This sequence comes from uncultured Planctomycetaceae bacterium, assembly GCA_964625865.1. Lineage (GTDB taxonomy): Bacteria > Planctomycetota > Phycisphaerae > SM23-33 > SM23-33 > CAZVEV01. The sequence goes on from CAZVEV010000097.1 coordinate 14,018, forward strand.
GACAGCTTTAACGTCCTGCCCGCGCTGACGGGCGAGCCGGCCGAGCCGATTCGCGACCACCTGCTGCAGGCCTCGCGCCAGCCGACGCACCTGAGCATTCGCATGGGCAAGTGGATGTACATCCCCGCGCGGGGCCCGGGCGGGTTCGGCGGTGGCAAGAACGACGCGATGAAGAACATCGCCTTCTCGAAGCGCCCCAACAGCGACATGACGCCCGCCGGGAAGTTCAAGCCCGGCGCCCCGAAGGCGCAGCTCTACGACCTCGAAGCGGACCTGGCCCAGGCGACCAACGTCCACGACAAGCATCCTGAGGTCGTAGCGAAGTTGAAAGCCGTATTGGCGAAGCACAAAGCCGCCGGGCGAAGCGCCCCGAAGCGGTGAGCCGTAAGGACGTATTGTGGACTAAGGATGATGCAATGACTGACGTCGGTCGAAAGTACAGGTTCATCGTCCCGGGCTTGCCCGGTCAGGCCCCGTGCACCGTTGAACTGCCCGCCGACGAGGCGCGCCATGCCCGGACGGTGCTCCGCATCAAGGCCGGGCGCGAGGTGGAACTGTTCGACGGGCGAGGCGCCGTGGCGCGGGGGCGGGTCGCCGAGGCCGCCAAACGCAGTGTGACGGTGGCTGTCGAGACCGTCCGGCGAGACCCGCGGGTCGGGCCGCGGGTGCATCTGGCGTTCGCCGTGCCCAAGGGCAAGCGGCTGGACTGGCTGCTGGAGAAGGCCACTGAACTCGCTGCCGCCTCGCTCAGGCCCGTGCAGTTCGCTCGTAGCGTTGCCGGCGGGGACGTCCTTACCGACGCCAAGCGCCATCGCTGGGCGGTGCACTGTCAGGCCGCCGCCAAGCAGAGCGGCCTGAACTTCCTGCCCGAACTGTGTGAGATGACGCCGCTGGCGGATTACCTGGCCGCCGCCGCGGGCGAGGGTGTTCACCTGCTAGGCGACCTTGCTCCTGACGCCGCGCCACTGGCCCGTGCGATCGGCCCCGACCAGGCAGGCGCGACGATTGACGTGCTGGTCGGCCCCGAGGGCGGGCTGACCGACGACGAACGCGCCGCCGCCATCGCCGCCGGATTCCGCCCCGTGCGCCTGGGCACGACGACGCTCCGCATCGAAACCGCCGCCGCGGCCCTACTGGCCGGCATCGCCGCTGTTTGCGCGGTGTGAGACGCCTTCACGCCTCGCCGGTGAACACGGCGACGAATTCCTTGTGAAGGGTCGTCGCGTCGAGGTCCTCGATCCCCTTGAGCACCAGGCCGATGCGGATGGAGATCGTCTGCTCGTCTCCCCACGGCCACCACGCCCCGAAGGCCGTGATCTTGTCTTCCGACGAGGTGACGTAAAGCCGCTGGGTCTCGCGCAGGCCGCCGAGTGAGTCGGCAATCTCCCGTACGGATGCGGGGGCCTTGGCGATGTCGGTGTCGTTCCACTTCGAGGCGAAGCAACTGTCGAGGATCCGCCCCACGTACGCCGAGTGCTTGACGTTGAACTTGGCCAGCACGGCCCCGATGTAGTCATCCCACTCCCACGCCAGCAAGGCGCGAGTGTCTTTCATGATTTGCCTGCAGCAGGCCTCAACTTCCGCCATCTCGTTTCTCATCGTCGTCTCCAGGTGCTACTCCACTGTCCTATCGGCATTTACAGGGGGCCACTTGCGGGCCGGTTTCGATGGGGCGCGTCGCCCTTGGATCGAATGCGTTGCCGTTTGGCGAAGGGCCATCCGACAAGACGGTTGCCCCGCCGCGCCGTCCGTGGATAATCGTCTCGCGTGTCAATCCGCGACAGTGCGCCGCGGGCGGCCTGTAAACCAAAGGACGGTGAGAGATGACGAACAACGCAATGCGTCGCAGGGACTCCCTTAAGCTGGTCGTCGCGGTCGTGGCTGTCGGCATGCTCTGGGGGGCTGCTTCGGCGGCGCCGGCCCGCAAGCAGCCGAATATCGTCGTGCTGTTTGCCGACGACCTGGGCTACGGTGAGCTGGGCTGCCAGGGCAATACCCAGATCCCCACGCCGCACATCGATTCGATCGCCGCCAACGGGATCCGCTTTACCGACGGCTACGTGACGGCCCCCTACTGCTCGCCGTCACGCGCGGGAATGCTCAGCGGACGATACCAGCATCGGTTCGGCTATACCATCAACGTCATGCCGCACGTCAAGGGCGGCACGGCGCACGGCCTGCCGCGAAGCGAAACCACGCTGGGCGAGTACCTCAAGGGGTGCGGCTATGCGACGGGGATCATCGGCAAGTGGCATCTCGGGGCGCGCGAGGACTACAACCCGGTCAACAACGGGTTCGACACCTTCTTCGGTTTCGCCCACGAGGGCCATTACTTCGTCCCCCCGCCGTACAAGGGCGTGACGACCCTTCTCCGAAAGAAGCCCCTGCCCGCCGGCGCCACCGACGCCAGGGGCCGATGGGTCTCACCGGATGGCAAGCTGCTGTATCACGATATCCTGGGCAACGAGCCGCTGTACGACCTGCACAATCCGATCCTGCGCGGCACGGAGGTCGTCGACGAGCGCCGCTACCTCACCGACGCCTTCACCGACGAGGCCACGCGGTTCATCCGGCAAAACAAGGCCCGCCCGTTCCTGCTGTACCTGGCCTACAGCGCCGTCCACAGCCCGCTCCAGGGCGCCGATGCCTACATGAAGAAAATGGGCCACGTCAAAGACGTCCACCGCCGCATCTTCGCCGCCATGCTTTCCAACCTCGACGACAGCGTCGGGGCCGTCCTGAAGACGATTCGCCAGTGCGGCCTGGAAGAGGACACGCTGATCTTCTTCCTCAGCGACAACGGCGGGCCGACGAAGGAACTGACGTCGAGCAACCTGCCTTTGTCGGGGGGCAAGGGGTCATTGAGCGAGGGGGGCATTCGCATCCCGTTCATGGTGCAGTGGGCGGGCAAGCTGCCTCGCGGCAAGGTCTACCGGCGCCCGGTGATCTCTCTGGACATCTACGCCACCGCCGCCGCAGCCGCCGGACGCCCCGCGCCGGCTGACAAGGTCGACGGCGTGGACCTGGTCCCGTACCTGACCGGGCGAGCCAAGGGCGACCCGCACGCGCAACTCTACTGGCAGCGGCGTCAGAGCGTCGCGCTGCGCGCCGGTGACTGGAAGATCATCACCCAGCCTCGTCGCGGGCGAGGCAAGGCGCCATGGCGCCTGTACAACCTGGCCGCCGACATTTCGGAATCCAAAGACCTCGCCGCCGCCCGCCCCGACAAACTGAAGGCCCTCCTCACTCGCTGCAAGACGTTCCAACGCGAGCTGGAATGACGCGGATTCTGATTGAACGCTGTCTGTGGTTCACGATGGGGCGTTCCGGGATAACAACGCAAACAGGCAAAAGCCCCCGGACGTCCGTCTGGGGGATCCCTCCGCCCTTGAGAATAAACGGCTCCTGGGTCGGAAAACACCTTGACAAGATCGGTGCCTGTCGGCTATACTTACAAGTGATGGATCACTTCCCGCAGAAGGTGCGGGGCCATGTGTTGGCGTACCAAGACGGAGCATGTCGAGAAAGGATCAGGCTGGGTTGCCTCGTCCATCGTCTCTTGGCCGTATCGACGGGCGGAACCAGCCACATCATGTAGGGAGCACGGGCATGAGAACGGCAATGACAATTCGAGGACTGACGGTTCTGGGCATTTTGGCGAGCGTGGTCCTGACGACCGGGCCGGCGTGGGGCACGAGCGTGATCTGGGTGTCCGGCAGTACGGGCGACCCGGACCACGACAAGGGATGGACGGACCTCCTGACGGCCAACTACTGCAACGTGTCGCGCAAGAAGTACGAGACGCTGAATGCGTCAAAGATCGCCGCGATGGAAGCGGCCGACCTGATCATCGTCAGCCGTGACACGAACAGCGGGGCGTACGATGACGGGAGCGAAGTGGGTCAGTGGAACGGCATCACCACGCCGCTGATCCTGATGAACCAGTACATTGCCCGCAAGAACCGGTGGAAGTGGGTCAACAACAACAATACGCCCGGCACGGCGAAGGACCTGCATGCGGAAGACACGGGGCACGAGATCTTCGACGGCGTGGCGCTCGATGGCTTCGACAACGTCGATATCCTCGACGAGTCGGTAGGCGTCGGGCAACTGCCGCGCGTGAATATCGGCGGAACGAACAACGGGACGGTCCTTGCCACCCCCGAGGGGACCACGGGGCAGGCGTTGATCGTCCTGTGGGACACCGGCACGAAGTTCTACGGCACCGGCGGTCAGACCGCCGGCGGGCCGCGGATGTTCTTCGGTGCCGGGAACAACAGCAACAATCCCAAGGGCGGGTACAACCTGACCGCCGAGGGCGAGGAACTGTTCCTCAACACGGTGAGTTTCATGGCCATCCCCGAGCCGTTGACGATGCTCGCGGTGGGCCTGAGCCTGACCGGCCTGGGCGCCTACGTCCGCAAGCGCCGCATGGCTTGATTCATCGATCGTCACACCATTCAAAGGCCCCGGGCCCGACGGCTCGGGGCCTTCTCTTTCGGTCAGCGGGTAGGGCGTGCAACTTGTTGAGGCTGTCCGACAATTCCACGCCTGAAATCCGCACCGTTTGAACGTTTTGCGTCGGATCCCGGGGTCTT
>CAZVEV010000098.1:0-18549 GCA_964625865.1 uncultured Planctomycetaceae bacterium
CAGCCACCACCGCTGCGTAGGCGTGTATTTTCGTAGCAGGCACGTCCGCTTCGCTTCGCTGCGCTCCCGAGCCAGTCCCCATTTTCGCGGGCTGAGTTCCGTTCTAATCGAAGATGCGCTCGCCGCTGCTCTTGGGGGCCACCAGGCGGTAGGCCTCCTCGTAGTCGGCGCGGGACCGGGCCTTGTCGCCCTTCTTCTCGTAGGCGTAGCCGCGGTTGTACAGCGCCTGCGGGCTGGCCGGCTTGATGCCCAGGGCCGTCGTGTTGTCGTCGATGGCCTCGTCGAACTTGCCCATCCGCAGGTAAGCATATCCACGGTTGAAGTAGCTCTGGAAGTTGTTGCCGTCGAGCTTGATCGCCCGGGTCAGGTCCGCGACGGCCTCGGTGTACTTCTTGCTCTCGCTGTAGGCCACCCCGCGGTTGTTGTAGGCCAGGGCGATCTTCGGGTCCAGTTCGATCGCCTTGGTGTACTGCTCGATGGCCTGGGCGTACTGGCCCTTCATGGCGTAGTCGTTGCCCGCGTGGATATACCACGGCGTGCTCTTGGGCGCCCGCTGTTCGGCCCGCTTGTAGTCGTGGTCGGCCTCCCGCTGCTTGCCGAGTTTCTCGAACGTCAGGGCGCGGCAGTAATAGGGGACGTAGTCGCGGTCGTCGATTTCGATGGCCTTGGAGTAGTCGGTCAGGGCTTTGATGTAGTCGCGGTCGAAGAAGTAGGCGAACCCCCGCTGGACGTAGGCCCAGGCGTAGCGCGGATCGTGGGTGACGGCCTTGGTGTAGTGCTTGATCTTGTCGGCGGGTTCCCGGGCGGCCTGGCCCATGTAGAAGGCTTTGCGGGCGTCGGGACTGCTGGTTGACCGTTTGAGGCGTGACGGGTCCATGAAGGCCCTGGCCACCGCGTCGGGCGTTCGCGTGGAGATCGCCGACAGGCGTTTCATCCTGGCCACCGCGGTCTCGCGGGGCGTCTTGGGCTTGGGTGTCGCGATCAGGCGAGCGCGGGTGGCTTCGGCCGTCCGTCGCTTGCCCTGGGCCTGGTCACGAAGCGCCTCCATGATGGTTGACGATCCGCCGTTGGGCCGGGGCTTCGGCTTGGGGTTGGGCTTGGGATTCGGCTTCGGTTTCGGTCGGGGCTTTGGCTTGGGCTTCGTGCCGCTCCCGCCCGTCCCCTTGCCGTTGCCTCCGCCGCGTCGGGGAGGCTTGGCCGCTTGGCCGCCGGATCCGTCTCCCGCGTTGGTCAGCGCGCTGGGCTGGTCCTCGTCATCATTGAGGACCTTCTTGACCAGCGGTATCGCGAAATAGATCGCCGCCCCCGCTCCGACGAGAATGAGCAGCATGAGCACTTTGGAGAAGAAACTGCTCTTGGGTTTGACGGGCCTGCGGAACTGGGGCATCTCGCGCGCCCGCGACGCCGCTGCCGCTGCCGCCGCCGCCACGTCGGCCTGAAGGGCGTCGACCTGCACGGTATCGCTCGGGGCGCCCGGCGCGGGGGCCTTGGCGGCGCGCCCGATGCCCTTGAGCGCCTCGAGCAGCTTCTCTGCCGAACGGTAGCGGTCGATGGGGTACTCGGCAAGACAGGTGGTCACGACGGTGTCCCACTGGGGGGCGACGTTCTCGGCGCATGTCGAGGGCAACTGGGTGAAGCTGCCCGGCGCCTGGCCGGTCAGCATGCGATACAGGAGCACGCCGAACGCGTAGATGTCGGCCCGCTCGTCGACCTGGGCGGCGTGGCGCTGCTCGGGGGCGAGGTACTCATACGGCGTGGGTTCGGTGGACGTATATGGCGCACGCGGACGCGACAGGGCGTCGGCCAGCTTGGCCTGCATCCCCTGGAGCATGTGCGTGTAGAGGAATTCCTCTCCCGCCATCTGCGCCAGGCCGAATCCGCTGACCTTGACGTTATTGGCTGCGTCGATCAGGACCTTGTCGGGCCCGAGCGAATGGTGTCTCTGCCCGTTGTCGTGAGCGAAGGCCATCGCCTCGGCGATCTGGATGGCCCAGACGCGCACGAGCTTCATCTGCACGGCCCCGTCGGCCTGCTCGCGCCGATAGGCGAGGTATTCCTCGAGGCTCATCGGCTTGCCGCGCGGCCCCGAGACGTACTCCATCGCCACGAAGTACCGCCCCTCGGCGCGGCGCATTTCCTTGACGCCCACGATGCGCCCGTGCGTCAGGTCCGTCAACGTGCGAGAGACGCTGCGAAACCGCTCGCCGAACCGCTTGTCCGCCGACAGGTCCTCATGAAGGATGCTCAGCGCGCACGGGTCGCCGGTTTCGGCATGCTCGGCCAGGTATATCTGGCCCACCTCGTCCTCGCCCAACAGTTCTGTCAGGAGATAGTCGCCGATTCTCTGCTGGTTGGCGTCCATGGTATCACCCATGGTATCGCCGCCCGCGACGCCAATCAACAGCGCGCGCCGAGACATTTCCGTGCGCCGAGCACATATTCTCTGAGTACTGGATTCTTAAAGCGAAGAGACGTGTATACAATACATTGAAGGTCTATCCGACGATTCCGTCGGCGGTCAGGCGGACTAGGTTCGCGTTTGCACAACGACAGGGATGCACGATGGCAGGACTGACGCGTGTGGCGGACACTTGGCAAGGGGCAAGGGCATGAAGCGATATGTGATTCAACGGCGGTCGCTCGCCGGACGTCTGGCCGGCGTCGTCCTGGTGGTCCTGGTTCTCGCAGCAACTCTCCTGCCGGGATGCGCCGATCCTCCGGCGTCACGAGCGAGGACGAGGCGATTCCTGGAGGTCGAGGACGCCGAATCCCGGGAACCTGACGAGATACGAAGAAAGGGGCTCGAGCGATGACAGACCGAACAAGACCCCTGTGGATTGCGCTGGCATGTCTCGTGCTGCTTGTCGGATGCGAGGCGGAACGGACTACGCCCAGAAGTTTCTTTGCGACGCTCCCCAGCCCCGCACCGACCGGACAGACCGCGCCGATTGCCATAGCGGTCGTCCTGGACGACCAGCGCCCCGGAGACTACGACACTTCCGGCAGGATGGTGTCGCTCATACCGTTGGTGCTTTACGGTGAGAGCACCGACCCGGGTCCGTGGTATGAGGCGTCTGCATCCGACCAGGTGATCATCGATTACGCGAACATCATCCCCCTTCTGGTTGCCCGCGACCTCAGGGAATCCGACACCGTGCTTCACGCCGCGTGCCCTGACGAAGGGGCTTCGCTGAGCCAGTATGAAGCCGTGTTGAGAATCCGGCTGAATCAGGGACTCCATCGAGTAGGCATATACTCGTATGGTCTGAGCTTGTTCGGCAGCATCCTGTGGGCGTTCGGACTGCCAAGTGGACAGGTCGGTGCGAAGATAGCCGTGCACTGGGAGTTGTCCCTGCAATCCTCGGGCGAAGCCCTTACGCGGGGCACGTATGAATTCGACGAAGCGAAACGTGTCGGCATCTACGGTGATGGGCACGTGCGTGGCGGCGATGAGCTTTTCCATCGCCAGTTCATGCCGAAACTGCTCGGAAGCGTCGTGGCGGACGTCCAGCGCGCCTTGAACGAGAAGCCGCCGGATGCCTGGCGCGCCGTTGTTCGGGCGCATGAGCAGTGGCGCCTGGACCGCGGCGATCGGTTGGCGTACAAGGACGACTCGCCTCCGGTGCGTCCGCCTGTCCGTCCGATACCTCCCGTTCGTCCGCCCGACGGTGCTGCCTGGCGATCGGCCAGGCGACGAAATGCCTGGGCGGTGGTCGTGGGGATCGCCAAGTACGCCCACGCGGGCAAGGGGGGGCTGGGCGACCTGGTCTTCGCCGCCGACGACGCCCGGGCGTTCCGGAGGGCCCTTCTGGCCCGGGGATGGAGCGACAGTCACATCAAGTCTCTGGTCAACGAAGACGCCACCGAGCGCAACGTCAGGATCGCGCTGGAGTCCTGGCTGACCAAGGCAGGCAAGGACGACGTCATCGTGCTGTACTGGTCGGGGCACGGCTTTCCCGACCCGGAAGACCCCGAGAAGGTCTACCTCGCCTGCTACGACACCGACGTGCGCATCCCGGCGACGGGATACCGCATGGATCGCCTGCGCGGCACGCTCAAGGAACTCGGCGCGCGGAACGTGGTCGTGCTCGCCGACACCTGCCACGCGGGCAAGATCATCACCCGCGCCGGCGTCAAGGGCGTCAGCGTCGGCCCGTACGTCCGGAAGCTCAGGCGCGAGCGAACCGTGCCCAAGGGCTGGATCTTCATGGTCAGCGCTGAGTCCGACCGCAAGGCGATCGAGCACAAGTCGTGGTCGAACGGCGCGTTCACACACTGTCTGCTCAAAGCGCTCGCCGGCGCCGCCGACGGATACGAGAGCGTCGCGCCGAAGGACGGGGTGGTGACGATGGGCGAACTGCGCGCGTACCTCACTACGGCGATGCCCGATGAGACGCAGAAGGTCCTCGGCGTGGCGAAACGTCCGCTGATCACGACGTCCACCGGCGATCCGAACATCTGGAACCTGAGCCTGAAGGTCACGAAGGACTGATTCGTGCAGGTCAGAGGCGTCGGACGACAACAGTCCGCGCCGAATGGGATCACGTCATGGGAACAATGATATGAGAGCGGCAGTATGTGGCGTGGCGGTGTTGGTTGCGACCGTGGCGTGGACCGGCTGCGCGCGGCAGGACGGTGCGACGGGCGAACGGCGATCCTCGCCGAAGCCTCGCGCGGGACTCGACGCGCTGATCGATACGGCGTGCGGGCGGATGGCGGCGCAGTTGCTTGCGCGCGACAAGCTGGCGGGCAGGACGGTGGCGGTCATGCCCTTGGCGGACTCCGACGGTGGGGTGCGGCGGCTGGGTGTGCTGGCGGCCGAGGGCATCGAACGGGCGCTGCTGGCCACCGGCATCAAGACCGTCGATCGCCAGCAACTGAATCACCTGCTCAACGAGATCGACCTGCAGCGCGCGATGGCGCTGGACGACGCCATGCTGAAGAAAGCCGACGACCTGACCCGCGCCGACACCCTTGTCGTCGGGCGCGTGGTCTCTGCGGGGACGGACGTGTTGCTGTCGGTCAAGGCGGTTCGGGTGGGCACGTCCGACACGGGCAATGTGATCGCCGCTACCGGCAACCAGGCGCTGCCCGCCGACCGGATGGGCGAGTTGATGTGGTACGTACGACGCCCCCACGAGGGCGCCCGGTCCGACGGTGATGCCCGGCTGCCCGCTCTGGCGCTGGCGTACGAGCTGGTCTCGCCTACACCGGCGGGCGAGATGATCGTTCGCAACGGTGACACGGTCCGAAGCAACCAGAAGTTCAAGATCCGCGTCCAGCCCAACAGCGACTGCTTCCTCTACGTGCTCCTGTACGACAGCGCCGGCGCCGCGGGCGTGCTGTTTCCGCACAGGGACATCAAGATGTCGAACCTTGCCCGCGGCGGGGTGACCTGCGAGATCCCCGAACGCGACAACTGGTACTGGTTCGACGAGCAGCCGGGCACCGAGACGTTCTACATCGTCGCCAGCTATACGCCCCTGGACAACCTTCAGACCGTCTTGGCGGCGATGCAGCGGGCGGGCGACGAGCGGCGCAAGCAGGCGGCGGCCGCCAGGCGGGAGATCGACACGGTGATCACTCGTGGCATGACGCCCCAAGGGGCGGCCGACTACAGCCCGGAAGGCTTCAGGATAACCACGCGTGGCGTGGGAGGCATCACGAAGCTGACGTGGACGGCCCTCGGCGCCGCGGCGTCATCGCCGGCGATATCCACCGGTCACGCCACCGCCGTCCAGCGGATCGTCCTGCGGCACAGGTAGGCGGCGCCCGCCGCCGACTCCCGGGTACGGGTTACGGGGTACCGCCGTGGCGCCGTCGGGAGCGGGCCATCAGGACGCACATCCATGCGCCGGCAGCGATGGAGGTCCAGATGATGATGAAGGCCGCCACGCGCACGCCGGCGGCGATTGCGGTGTCATAGGGAAGCAGTCCCATGCGGCTAAAGAGATTGTACCAGTCGTGGTCGGGGTGCTTGGTAAACGGCGAGACCAGGGGCAACGCGCGGGCGCGGGCGTCGGCCATGTACGTCGCGACGCTGTAGAGGTTCGTCGACATCCACGCCCCGCTGAGGGTCAGGGCGAAGTAGTCCCGCTGGCGCAGGAACATGAAGACGGAGATGACCGGCACGAGCAGTTGGAAGATGGTCCCGCCGGCGATGCAGAGTGTCTCGCCGGCCGGGCGAAACACGACGTGGCCCAGTTCGTGGATGCCCAGGTTCAGCCAGCCGAACGTGCCGAAGTACGCATCGTCCGTCGCGTGGTGCCACGCGATCCAGACGAACCAGCACAGCAGCACCGCCCGCCCGGGCCAGAACCTGCCCCCACACCATGTCTCGACGGCCAGGTGCATCCTTCGCCATATTGGCGGTCTGTCATTCATCGGCGTTGCTCGGCACGGGGGCCTGGCCGGTCAGGCTGACCAGCCCCGCATCGTAATACCAGGGCAGCTCGAATACGTCGTCGTCCAGCGTGATGCTCACGAACTCCCGCGTGACATGCCTCCCCGCGGCGTCGAACGGCTCCAGGACCAGTTCGACGCTCCGTCCCAGAGGCATTTCGCCGAAGGGCAGAAGGCTGTTGCGCCAGCGGGCCCAGTGGGCCACGAGGATCTCCGGCCGCTCGTAGACGCCCTCGATGACTTCATCGACACGATAGTGGCTGATCGCCAGTGCTCTGTAGTACGGGCTGGCCCCGGGCCTGGGCGGGTCGCTGCGGGCCAGCAGCGTGGCGCGGATCCGGAGAATCGGCGGTGCGGGGCGCTCACGTGCGATCGCCCTTCGCGCGCGGCAGTTTCGCCGGGCTTCATCGGCGGACAGCTCGCGCGCGTACAGGGCGACCCCTTCCAGCCTGCCCGACCAGTCGTCTTGCCCCGCGTGGGTGTCGCCCAGGACCAGGCGGTGGGGGCCGCCGGCGTTGAATGTCCCGATCATGTCGGCGTGCGCGGCGAGGCGACCGTCGAGGTAGCATGTCAGGCGTTCATCACGATACGTGACGACCACGTGCGTCGTCGCGCCCGCCTTGACGTCGGCCAACGTGGCTACTTGCGGGGCGCCGATGGGACGAAACGTCAGCATCAGGCGGTTGCCCCTCTGCCCCAACCTGAGGGTTCCCCCTGCCCCCGGCGCCGCCGGTTCGAGCGAGATGATCGTGCGCCCGGCCTTGGGGGGCGCCGCGTCGGGTGTAATGCACGCTTCGACCGTGAACGCCCGGCCGCGCCCGATCGCCACGGCGATCGTTCCGGCCGACCGGGCTACGTACGAGCCGCGGCCCAGCAGCATCACGCCGTTTCGGTCGAGAAAGGCCCTGCCTCGCGACAGCAGTCCCCCGGCAGAAACGGTGTGGAGTTCGACCTCCCGCCCTTCGGCGTCGACGGCCCCGACACGCTCGATGTCCTCGGCGTAGCAGAACACCAGCGCCGTCCGATCGCTCGGCCAGGGTCCCGCAGGCCCTTCACCGCAGCCGGCCAGGGCTCCAGCGGCCGCAAGTAACGCCCACGCGAGTTGGCGCCGTGTTCCGGTCACCTCTTGCTCAGCCTCGACATGATCCGCGCGGCGCTGCTGTGCTTGCCCATCGTGCGATACAACTCGGCCAGGCGAACGCTCATCTGGTAGTACACCGTCTGGTCGAAGAACATCTTGTCGCCGCTGGGGGGGATCCGGCTCAGCAGGGACTTGTACATCGACTCGGCCCGCGAGGCCTTGCCGCCCTCGACCAGCAGCGTCGCGGCCCGGTCGGTGGCGGCCAGGACGACTTCGGGCACCTTGATGGCCTTGTCGGCGGCTTGCAGATACGCCTTCAGCGCCTCATCGTCTCGTCGCTGGGCCGCGTACTCGTTGCCCATCGCGATAAGGATCTCGCCCGCCAGGTCAGGCCGCTTGCCGAAGCAGCGGAGGCAGTTGCTGTACGTGCGAAGTCGGCCCGGGCCGGAGGGCACGGTGGTGGCCACGTCCAGGACGATCTTGCAGCTATACTCGGGGAACGCGCGGCTGGTGCGCTCGATGAGGATGTTGAGAAACGCGTCGAGGTCGCCGAGCGGGATCGCGCCGGCCTTACGAAGCTCGACAAGGAACCGCCATCCGGCGCTCAGGGCGAGATTCCGCTTCAAGGCGGCGGCAAGAAACTCTTCGACGACTCGCGACTTGGTCTTGTTGGTGGCCTTGGCCCACGAGAGGTCGGCCTTTGCGGCGGCCTTGCCTTTCCGGGCGGCGTAGCTTTCGGCAGCCGTCCGCAGCAGGGCAATGGAGCCGCTCCAGTCAGCCTTGCGGTTGGCGTGAAGATAACGCGAGACGTACAGCGCTGCGTCGGCCTCCTCCTTCTCCTGCAGCGGCTGAAGCGCCGCATACCCCGCAAGCACAAGTTCCGAGTCCAGCATGGTCCTGCCCGACGCCGGGTCCGTGACCTTGCCCGTGTAGTACAGGTGCGAACGGTATCGTGCGGTGGTGGCGTCCCATTCGGCCGCACGCCCACCGTCGGTCAGGACCAGCCTCGCCACCCAGGCGTGACCCACGCCGCCGCCGCTTCGCCCGATGACCACCGCCGCCGGGATCCCCAACGACTTGCACACGTGGGCCGCGTAGTACGCCTGGTCCACGCAGACCCCGCCGTACTCGCGCAGGTTCCACAGCGTATACGGATGGCCCGAGATCTTCTTGGCCTTGCCCCGCTTGGAGTAGTCCCTGTCGTAGCGCACGTCGAAGTAGCTGCGGACCGGACTGCGGTGGCTGCCGTATCTGTCGCGCGCCCACTGGCGCTCGCGCAGAGATATCCGCGTGTCGGCCAGGTAACGAGACAACTCGTACGGGACGCGCTTCATGTTGTAGGCGAATCGCATCTTCGAACTGTAGTAGCCGAACGATGCGATGAGATTCGCGCGGGCTTGGGGAGGCGTGAAGCGGGCGTAACGGTCCGCGGAGGTCGCGAACGCGACGGCCAGGTCCGGATAGGCCGCCACGCGCTTGGCATCCGAGGCGTACAGCGTGTGCAGTTGGGCCATCGCGCGGGCCGGGGTGGGCGTATCGCCGGCCGCGCGGAGCAACAGACGCAGCACGGAGCGATTGGTCACGAGGTACTTGGCGAACTCGGCCTTGCCGACCTTCACCGCCTCGGGCAGGGCCTTGGCGGCACGGTGAACGTAGACCAGATCGTTGATCGTCGCCAGGTCCGTCAGCCTCACGCAGGCCGACCGGGCCTGGATGAGCTTCTCGACGTCCCCCGCCAGCGTCGCGTACTTGCCCGTCGCCACCGCCTCGTCCAGCCACCCCAGCGCCAACTCACCCACCCACGTGTCCTTCGCCGGCGCCCGGCTCGCCGCAGGCCCGGCCGCCAAAACCGCAGTCAGTGACATCACCACCGTCACCATCGCCGCGCATGTCGTGGACCACCGACTCATCATGCCGTCTCCGCCTCGCTGCACATCCGCCACCACGTCTCAAACAGACGCGTGACCTCGTCGACGGTTAGCACGTCGTCGCTGACGTACTCGTTCGCTGCCGCCAGCACGCGCGCTCTCGCCGTCTCTTCGTTCAACGTCTCATCAGCCGACAGGTGCTCCGATTCCAGGAGTCTCTCCTTCAATGCCGCCGACTTGGCCGGTCCGAAGCCCGAGACGTCACCGCGCTCAACCGCCTCGATCAACCGTTCGGCGTCCCAGCCGTGTTCGCGGGCAGTGTGGCTCACCTCGTCGATGAAGCGGTCGCGGACGCCTGCGGCGGTCAGGTCCTCTCGCGTCAGCGGTTTGCCTCGCCCGACCGACCAGGCGCGGGCGAACGCGTCGAGGAGATCTGCTCGCGCGAGTGCCCGCGCCATCGCGTCGGGGGCGATACAAGCGTCATATGCTCCCGTTTCGGCCAGGCTCCGCAGCGGGCCGATCGTCTCAATCCTCGCCCGTGCGAGGCGATGGAGTTGGTCGGCCTCGTCCAGCACGTGCGCCACGTGCGCTCCGGCTGCCCCGGCCGCCGGGTCCAGCGGCGCTGCGCCAAGCGTGCGGACATACTCGCCCAGCGACGCCTCGCCCGGCGCGGGAACCTCGCGAACGCGGACCGTCGACTCGCTGAGCGGACCGGCCACCACCCCGTCGCGCCGCACGTCACCCAGGTCGATCAGCCGCGCGTCGGTAATCCCCTCGGCTTCGGCTGCTCTTCGCCACGCCTCTGCGTCGCCCGGCTGACACGTGAAGTAGAACACTTGCCTGCCCTCGCGCACGAGCGCGAGCAGACAGTCGATGATCGCCTTGAACCGCTCCGGATCGCTACTGGAGAGCACCTCGTCGAGAATAAAAGGCAGGGGCGAGCAGCGAGCCTCCGCCTCGGCTGCAAACGCCAGCCGCACGGCCAGCAGCAACTGCATTCGCGTCCCGCGCGACAACTCGTCCAGCCCCAGTCCGCGACCGATTGTCGTGTCGAGCGCCTGGAAGGTCGGCCGGCTCCCGGGCCCATCGGGCTCGGTCTGAAGCTCATAGCGATGATGCGTGAACCGCGCAAACCACTGCCTGGCCCGCGCGAGCACGTCCGGCTCGCTCTCGGTGCGGTAGTCGGCCTCGATCTTGTCAAGCAGGAACGCCCCCGCCGCCGCGCGGAGCGCCGCGGTTTGCTGGTCGTCCACGGCCTCCTCGGCGGCTTCAGCCGCCGCCAGCGCGTTCCCCAGATCGTGCCCCTCCCTGGCCCGCTTGATCCTGTCACGAATGGTCCGGATCCGGCCGAGAATGTCGTCGCGTTCGGCGGCGCTGGCTTGCAGTTCCTGTTCGCGCAAATCGAGCGCCTCGGCGGACAGGGCGACAAGGTCCCCCGCATCCGCAAGTTGGTCCTCGTAGACGCGCTTTTGGGCTTTCAACTTCTCCAGGTCGGCCTTGGCCTGCCGGTACGCGTCAAGGCGCTCGATCCGTTCGGCCAGCGCCGCATCGTCATCGTCGCCAAGCCCCGCGTCTTCAAACACCTTGCGTTTCCTTGCGGTGTATCGCTCGATGTCGGCCCGGGCCCTGTCGGAGTCGCCCCGGGCCGTCCGCACCTTCTCGCAAGCGTCGGCGTACTGCTCGGCGCGTTTCTTCAACCCGTCGAAAGCGGTCCTGGCCGTGTCGTACGCGCCGCATTCTTCGAGGCCGTACTCGCCCAGGAAGGCGTTGACCCTGCCCAGCCTCTCGGCGCGTTCGTCATCGGCGGCGGTGGCGTCCTCCTGGGCAGATGCCAATGCCTCCGACGCCTCTCGATACGCCCGCAAGTTCGTCGCAAGGTCCGTCAGGGGCAGCGTGCCGATATCGGCTTCCAGGCCGAGTTGCTCGGCCAGTTCCGCCCGTTGGGCATCGAGTCGCTCGGTGTCGGCGGCCAGTTGCTCCAACTGCTGCTCGAGGCTGCGGCGTTCGCCGGCGCGTTGCTCGGCCTGGCGGGCGCGGGCGATGGCGTGTTCGAGGTCGGTGATGCGTCGTCCGACGGCGTCGGGGCTCCAGGAATCGGGCGCGTCGAGCCCGGTGCGTTCGAACGCGGCCTGGCGTTCGGCGCGGCGATCGGAGGGCGGGTTCGCCCGCCCGCGACGTGCGACCACAACTGCCGCCGCGGCGGGCACAAGCAGCGCGGCCCACCACGGGCTGACCGTCAGCGCGATGGTGAGGGCTGTTACGCCCAGCAGGGCAGACAGGACCAGCACGAGTTCGGCGTTCCGTTTGGCCGATGTGTCATGCACCGAGGCGGGGCCGGCCTCCAGCCATTCCCGAAGGATCCCCATCCCCTGGGCCAATACCTCCACGTCGCCCTCGGAGGCCCCCTCGCCGATCAGGGCCAGGCGGGCCTCGACGGCCGATCGCTTCTCGTGAGCGGTCTGCCGATCGCGGTGGAGGGTCTCGATGGCATCGAGGCTTGCCGTATCGATCGCATCAATCCTGTCCGCATCGATCGCCGCCAGTGATCGCAGGGCGCTGCGTCGCTTCTTCTCAGCCTGTGCAACGTCACCGCGAGCATCCCGGACGTCTCGCTCGGCTTCCTTCAGGGCTGCCAGGTGGCGCTCCTGCTCGTCCAGGCGTTCGCTCGCAATGCCGCCCTCGGGCAAAGCGACTTCGGTCTGACGGGCTTCTTGTTGTTCGATGTCCCCCAACGCGTCCTGGAGCCTGTTCTCGGCGTCCCCGATATCGCTCCGGAAGGTCGCCAACGATTCGTTCTCCCTGCCGCCCAGCCGGTCCATGTCGGGCGGAAATCCCTCCAGGAGTCTGGAGACCCCCTCGATCGTCTCATGCAGTGCGTTCAGTCCGCGGACGCTCTCGATCTTGCCCAGTTGTCTGCCGGCCTCCTTGGCGTCCCGCGCCTGGTCGGCCAGGGCCGACAGGTCGCTCTCCTCCCGGCGCAGCGCCTCGTGAGCCTGCTGGACGCTCCGGACCTGCCTTCCGGCATCGACGAGTTGCTTCTGGGCGGTTCTGGCCTGGTTCTTCCGGAAATCCGTTATCCGCCCTCGTATCTCGCGGATGTCGTACCCGCCGGCCAGAGCGTGAACGATCTTCTTGGCCCGATCGGTATCGTTGATCTCGAACAGGTCGTCTATGGTGATGGTGAAGCATCTTGCCAGGTCCGCCGGGGGCAGGCCGTCCGGCTGGGCCGGCCTGTCGTTTCGCAGGAAGACGCGGTTATCGGCCTCCAGGTCGATCCGGACGGTCGGTCCGTCATCGGTCCACGTGCTTTCGATGAGCACCGGTCGACGGCCGGCCAGGTGTCCTTCCCAGAGCAGGCCCCGGATGGCTTCGCACGTGGTGGTCTTGCCGGAGGCATTTGGGCCGACGACGACGTTCAGCCCGTCGGCCAGGTCCTCGTACGACGGCCCGCCGTCGGGGAAGCCGGGCATCCTGAGGATTCTCAGCCGTTTGAGCTTCATGGCTGGTCCTCCTTCTGGGCGAGCATCGCGTCGAGTGCCCTCGTGCCGATCGCCAGCAGCGCGGCGGCAAGCTCGTCGTCATCGGCGTCGAGCGCCCGGTCGGTGACGCTCTCGAACTCTCGCCTGATCGTCGAGGTCGCGATGCTCTTCCGGGCGGCATCGAGGAGGTTGTCATACTCGTCGGCCGGGTCCCGGTCCTGGAGGACGAGCAGGCATCGGGCCAGGAGCCCCGGCGGGTCGTGGGCGTTTCCGCGCTGGGCGAGGTCTCTGTCCGGCCTCGCGTCGTTGGCGACCTTGGCGTCGACGAAGTAGTCGACGTTTTCGATCGGAAGCGATTCAGTGAAGCTCTCCCGCATTCCGGCGATAAGGCGGTCAAGGTCGCGATAGACGCCCGTTCGCCCGGTCAGGCGGAGTCGACAGCCGACCGCCCGGAGCGCGTCGGCCTCGCCGCGTATCCGTTCGTGGAGGGCCTTGAGGGCCTGGCTGATCGTCTGATCGAACGCTTCGGGCTCATCCAGGTCGTTCAGCGGGACGTCAAGGTGCTCCCACCGGAGGGGCGCCAGGGGCAGGTGCGAGGCGGCGGGGGGACGGCCCGGTTCGACCTCGATCAGCCACGGGCCGTGCGGGCCGGTCTCGTTGACGTTCAGACCCTGGGGCGAGCCGGGGTAGAGAACCAGCGGCCCGGACGGCGAGATGACCTGCGGCTTGTGGATGTGTCCGAGCAGCCACGCGTCGACGGATAGGGCGGCCAACTCGGCGCGGGCGACCGGGGCGTATCGGCTTCCTGCCGCATCGACGTCACAATGCAGCAGGCCCACCGTCGGCATGCTGCGATCGGCCAGATGCAGATCGGTCAACGGGTTGTCACGCTCGTGAACCGCCCGGAAGGACCGTCCGACGATCCGGATCGCATCTCGCCCGTCGAGTTCAAGGACGGTTTCCTGCCACTGCCCGCCCGCGCCGAGGAGCCGGAAGCCGTCAATCTCGGCGGCCAGGCGGGGAAAGACGTCGAAGTCATGATTGCCCGCCACGGCGAAGACCGGAATGTCCCTCTCTACGAGACGTTGGACCCCTCGCGCCAGCGCTGCGTACGCCTCGTAGAACTTGTTGTCCTTGTCGACCACGTCGCCGGTGAGGATGACCGCGTCGACTTCGTGGTCGATGGCCTTGTCGACGGTGGCTTTCCACACCGCGGCGGGGCCGAACGCGGTGGGGTCGAGATGGTCGGGCAGTCTGCTCGGCGGGCGGCCGAGATGGACGTCGCCCGTGCATAGGAGTTTCACACCCATCGAACGCTCCTGCCCCATGAGACGGGGCACGTGTCACCACCGTCCATATTCGCGGAAACGCCCACCCGTTGCAAGGCAGGGTCGTAGGGCGTGCAACTCGCTTGCACGCGGAACGACTGCTCGATCCCTCCCGCGTGCAAACACGCTGCATGTCTTACCCCCGTAGCATCCCGGCCAAGGGGTCTGGCCGCCTCGTGGCCGCCCTTTCTCGACGAAAACGACCCTGCCCCCTGTGACTGCCTCCAAACGCGGCCTGCGGTATCGGCCGGGCGTCTATGGCGTTTTCGGAGTATTCAGAGAATCGCGGTCGTAGGGCGTGCAACTCGCTTGCACGCGGAACAAGTGCCCGATCCATATCCACGCGCAAACACGTTTCACGCCCTGTCTCCTGGATGTGCTTTCGATTTGCGGGACCTTCGGTCCCGCGGTGGCCACTGAAGTGGCCACCCCTCGTCGCGTGTTCGGCGGGGGGCATTGCCTTCGGTACGCGCTACTCCCTGGCGGCGACCGCCTGATTGCGTTCGATGAGCAGGCCGGCGCTGTGGCGGCGGAGGGTGAGCAGGACCTGTTCCTGGGCGTCGCTGAAGGAGCCCTTGTATTGGGCGTAGGCGTCCATCCAGGTGATCAGGCGCTCGAGGTCGTCGTCGGTGAGCTTGACCATTGGCTTGCCATTGCGCTTGGCCTGCAGTTTGGCCATGATGGCGCTGTTGGCTGCGGCGCAGCCGCCGACCTTGGACAGGCCGTGGTGGCTGCGGTAGTCGCGGTGGACGAGGTACGTCAGGGAGTTCTGCTTCGTTGTACCGTATCTGCACAGGACGTCGTAGGACTTCGCGGCGGTCAGGTCGAACTTGCGAGCGGCCGCGTCGGCGCCCTTGGGTGAGTGGCAGGAGACGCACTTGGCGTCCAGGACGGGCTGGACCAGGCGGTCGAACCGTAGCGGCCACGAGCCCGACGGGCCCACGGTGATCTTCGACGGCTCGCGCCGGATCGCCTTGGCGCGCCCCAAGCCCGGGGCTTCCATTCGTGACTCATGACACCCGATGCAGCCGAGCGTCTGGCCGGGCTGAACGTGCGTGGTGCTCCGCATGGTCTGGAGGGCCATCCCGCGGGCGTCCAGGGCCTGGAAGAAGACGATCACGCCCGACGGCACGCGGAAATAGGCCGACCCGTCGGCGTCGACCGGGACCGTGCCGAGCACGCACTTTCCCGGGTCCTCGCGCGTCAGGCCGATGCGGGGGCTGTTCATGGTCGGCTGGGTCTTGGGCGGCACGGCGACGACGCGGAGGGCCTTGACGGTCCCTCGCTTGATGCCTGTCAGGCCGCGGTAGACGTCGGTCATCAGGAACCGCCCCTCGGCCGGTCCGTCGTGGACGACGCGGTCCGGCAGGGCCGGCGGCTTGCGGCGCGGGCGGAGGGGGATCGGATACTGACACGAGATCGCCTCGTCGCGATAGAGCAGTTCCTTGCGCCCGGTCCTGGCGTCGAAGAGGTACAGGCCCATCCCGTTGGGCGCCCGGCGTCCGCCCTGGCGGACACTGGTCTCGCAGCCCCACGCCGTCAGGTACAGCCGCTCGCTGAGCGGCCAGGGGTTGGCGTACTGCGAGGGCGACCAGCCTTCGATCTCGGGGAACTTGACCTCGGGCGTCAGGCGGGTGATCGGGGCGGCGCCCTCCGTGCCGACCCGTGTATCGAGCAGCACGAGCGAGCCGCCTGTTTGGGCGTGGTGCGCCGACGCGGTGAACACCAGCTTGCGGGAGTTGGGGATCGCGCGGGCCTCGAAGATGCAGTGCGGGCTTCGCGTGTAATTGCCGTACACGATCCGCGCGTTGGTCCCGTCGGTGTTGATCGACCAGAGGCTCATGAACGCGTTGTTGTGACGGTCCACGTAGTCCCACCGCGCGTGGAGGATCGTCCCGTCGGCCGCCACGCTGGGCGTCCACTCGAACTCCTCGAACGGCGAGATAGCGTTCAGGTCCGAGCCGTCGGGGTTCATCGTGTGCAGCGTGTAGACCGCCACCGGGCGCGAGGCCCCGCCGCCGCAGCGGACGTAGACGTTGGGGCGGTCCGGCTGCTTGGCGGTGCATGCGGCGCTGTCGCGGCCGACCTGCACCACCTGCCCCCGCCGCGTCGAGAGAAAGACGATCCGCCCGTCGGGCAGGTAGCGCCCGTCGAAGTCGTCGTACTTGCCCTTCGTGATCTGCCGCAGCCCGGTCCCATTGATGTTCATCTCGAACAGGTGATAGAACGCATCGGCGGGAATACGCGACTTGTCGACCTTGTTCCGCTCGCCGGCCAGGTGCGGATAGTGCTTGCACCAGGCGAAAAGGACCTTCTTTGCGTCGTACGAGAGCATGGGCCGCAGGAAGCTGCCCCGTTCCTTGAATGCTCCCGTGATGCACTCGACCTCGGGCGTGTCGTCCTTGAAGCCGCGGAGAATGTAGATCCCGCCGCCCGGGCGCGACCACCAGCCGTAGTACTGGTCGGACATGTGGTTGTACGAGCCGGGCACGCGCTTGGTGAAGAGGACCGCGTCGAAGTCCAGCAGCGGGTCCGCCAGCGCCTCGCGACGCTGGGCCCATCGGGCCGCCAGGGCCTTGGCCGCCATCGTCGCCTTGGCGGGGGCGGGCTTGGCCTTCATGATCGCCAAGTGGTCCACCGACCATTGGGACGTGCTGATCTGGTCGGCCGGCTTGCCCAAGGCGAGGTTCGTCTTTGCGTCATCCGGCCCGAAGACCTCCACTTCGTCCAGGTGGAAGTAAATGCTGCCGCGAATCTGGCATCGCACGAATCGCGTCGTCTGGTTCTCGAGCGTGACCGTCAGCGGCTTCTTGTCGGCCACGCCCAGAAACGTCTTGCCGCCATGCTGGTAGACCTTTCGCCACGTCTTGCCGTCCTGGCTCAGCAGGATCATCAGACGGTTGTTGCGAGCGGCCATCGCTTTATCGCAGCGGTTCCAGACCACCACCCGGGCGACTGACACGCACTTGCCCAAGTCCACCTGCCACCACGGGTCGGTCGAGACAGCCGTGTGAAACCCCCACCGCCCGTTCTTGACCCCGTCACACCCGCCGGCGGCGTCGGATGTCGTGGCAATCCTGCCCGTCGCCCGCGGCGCTCTGGCGGCGCCGGCCTTGACGCCCGCCTGCTTTGCCCAGTCGGCCTCGACCTGCGCCTTGCGCTCGGGCGTGACTGCCGCCAAAACACTCGCACAGATCGCCAGCGCGATCATCGACATAACAGACCCATATCGCCACATAGTGCGCGCTCTCCCGGTCTCGTCCGAACATGTGCGAATCGTTAACGATTGCGTCAATTCATATGGTATCCCGTCGACGTGCTAACATCAAACGCGGGGCATCGCCCCGCGGTTGCTGTTCGACGGTGCAGTGTGTTCCGAGTGCGTCTCGGCGGACCAGACGCCAAGCAAGCAGGGCGTGCAAACGTGTTGCACGCCCTGCGGGATGCCGTCGCCAGTTAACCAGTCAACCAGTTAACTTGAATTGCCCTGGCCGCCATATTACAGTCAGGGTGTTGGGCACCCCAACCCAACTGATAGGAAATCTGATTCCGCGTGCAGGTGCCTGGGTGGGCCGGGGGTGAGGGGTCTGCCGGGAGCCGGAACGTTCGACGCTCGCTTGGTGCTCCGCGTCAGCCCTGTTCACCACTTGGCGCATCCATTCGGTCCGTTTCACGGGTTCGTTGAGGCCAGAAACCATCACCGAGCCGATTAGACCGGGATTTCCCAGATGGTCTCCAGTTCGTGACCTCCACGAACTAACTCATAAATATTAACCGATATCGAAGGCCTTGTCAAGAATAATCTCCGACCCGAACGCAACTTTTTGCGTGTCGCCACGCCCGAAGGCACGTCAAACGAACATCTGGAGACAATGCGAAGAGACCATCCCCGTCGCGGCCAGGATGTTCCCGCCATTTCATCACGCACCGCCATCATCCCGGCACCGAATCGGGTGGCTTGAGCCGACGGATGCGTTCGAGGATGGCACGGAAGAGCCACTGCGGCACAGCCACTTCCGCCATCTGGAAGATGACGTATCGTGCGTGGGTGACCACCTTCGCACCGATCTTGATCAGCTTCTCCCGTAGCGTCGTCAGCGACCAGTGCTTCACCCTGGGTGGCAACGCCAATCGACGGAGGAAGTTGCCCAGGTTGTATGCCAGGGCGAACAACTGCAACCGCACCTGGTTGTCCATGAAGTCATGGCACGACAGCTTGGTCCACTTGACCGCGTTCTTGCCTTCCTTGATCCACTGCTCGGCCGTACCGCGACCGTTGTAGAACTTCACCACACGACGCGACGGCCATGGCAGGTTCGTGACGATGAACCCCACGCGCGGGAACAACTCGCCCTTGTGCCATTCCACCTTCGCCACCACACGACGGGCGA
>CAZVEV010000099.1:0-18351 GCA_964625865.1 uncultured Planctomycetaceae bacterium
AAGTGTAAAGGATGTTCATGGACCAGACTGTAAACCATGTACCGGCTTGAAAGCGACCCCCGGCTCCGAGGCGCATCTTCGCATGATCTACGAGGCCGCCTGGTGCTACCGCACATTGGGCGACAAGGAGGCGGGCTCGGCCCGTCGCAAGCTCGCCAAGTCGGCCGTCGAGCATGTCCAGAGACGCTGGGCTTCCAAACGGCCAGGTGAGAAGGCCCCGCCGCTTGGCGCCCCGAATATCCTCAGGCGGGACATCCCCATTCAACCGTCCGAGACCAGCGCTCACCTGCAGTACGCTGCCCTGATCGCTGCGGCCCCACAGTCGTCCCTGGCGGTCCTGGGGCGGTTCGAACTGGCCGAACTCCTCGCCGATCGCGGCCAGGACGCCAAGGCTGTCGAACTGCTCGAGACAGCCCTGGAGTGCAGCCCGCCGCCCGAGTTGGCCAGGCGGCTGCGGCTGCGCCTCGCGGCGTGCCTGCTGGCCGGAAACCGGGCGGACGATGCACTGGCGCAGATCGCCCTGATGGGCGACAAGATCACCGGCTCGCTCGCGGCCGAGGCGAAGTTCCTGGCAGGCGAGGCGTACATGCAGCAGAAGAACTGGGCCAAGGCCATCGCCCGGTTGCAGCCGTTCATCTCAACGTCGTCCCAGACGGCGGTCGCCAAGACGCCGGGGATTTCCGACCGCGCCCTGCTCCGTCTGGGGCATGCCTACGCGGAGACGGGCAACTGGGCGAATAGCCGCCGCGCGATGGAGACGTGCGTCTCCTGGTTCCCCCACAGCCCGTGGGTTCACGAGGCCCGCTTCGGCGTCGGGCGGGCGTGGCAGGGCCAAGGGACATACAACAACGCGATCAGCTATTACACGTATGTCGTCCAGGGCACGGCGGGCGAGGTTGCGGCCCGGGCACGCATCCAGATCGGCCTGTGTCAGATGCGTGAGAAGAAGTACGCCGAAGCCGTCAACACCCTTCTGGGCGTACCGTATACGTACAGCTATCCCGAGTGCAACGCCCAGGCGATGTGTGAGGCGGGGCGGGCCTATCTCGCCCTGAAGCGGCCGGACAAGGCGGCCGAGACGTGGAACCGCGTCGTGAAGGACTATCCCGCCAGCGAATGGGCCAAGACGGCGAAGAAGGCACTGGGCGAACTGGACCTGAACAAGCCGAAGAAGTAGTCGAACCGGTCATGCCATGATCAACAGCCTGCAGAACATAGATCGCTGCAAACGCCGACGGCAGGGCCCGTGGACAGCGGCCCTGGCGGTGGCGGTGATGTGCGCGACGGCAAGCGGATACGTCGAGGTGCCGTTCTCGCTCGGCAAAGTCGTCACTCAGTCTCCGCATATCGTCCTGGTACGCGTCGAGAGCGTTGACCGCGAGAAGAACCTGATCGTCTACCGCAAGGTCCGCGACATCAAGGGCGTCTTCGCGGGTGAAATCAAGCACAACATCGGCAAGCGGGGTTTCCACGCGCGCGAGTGGCAGACGATCATGGCGTGGGCGCGAGTGGGCAAGACGGCGCTGCTCTTCCATACCGGGTCCGCCGGCGAGATGTGCATCGACAAGTATTGGTACCAGTGCCACGGCAAGGGCTGGATGTCGATGACACATGCCGAGCCATACCTGCTGCGGAGTTTCGCCGGCAGGCCGGAGAAGCTGGCGAGCATCGTCACGGCCATGCTCGCCGGGCGGGAAGTCGCCGCCCCCTGCATGGTCGACGGCGACAAGATGGCGCTGCAACTGCGCAAGGCGAAGATCCAGCGCCTCCGCGTGAGCCTGAAGATTCAAGACTACAACCCGAAACGCGACTTCCTCGGCTGGGGTGCAGAGGATTTCCGCCCCATCTCGGGCATGCCCGGCTTCACACACTTCGCGGCGCTGACCCAGTTGGGCCCGGGTGTCCGCGGCGTGGCCCCCGCCGATGTCAACGGCGACGGCAAGATGGACCTTTGCCTTCTCGGGGAGAACAGGCTCGCACTGCTGGAGAACACTGGCGCGGCGCTCAGCGAGATGACCTCCCCCATTGACAGCGGCGCCCGCGCGGGGGCCTGGGCGGACTTCGACGGCGACGGCAAGGTTGATCTGCTGCTGGCCACGCCGTTCGGGCCCAGGCTGCTGCGGAATGGCGGCAAGGACCTGGCCGACGTCAGCGATCAACTGCCCCACCGGCGGTACCAAAGCGCGACCGCCGCCGCGTGGCTTGACTATGATGGCGACAGACGTCCGGACATCCTCTTCGCCGACAGCCTTGGCGGACTTCGCCTGTATCGCAACACCGGCGCGGTGGCCAAGGCCCCGGTCAAGAATGGGCTTGGCAAGTGGTACTATGCCGGGCCGTTCGACAACACCAACGAGGCCGGCTTCGACAGGGCCTATCAGCCGGAGGAGGGATTCCGGGCGACTCGTCAATTCAGGGGCAAGAACGGCGCGCGGGTCAAATGGACGGAGGGGACCTTCCGCGACGGACAGATCAACAGCCTTGCTCTGTTCGCTCCGCAGGACAACATCAACTCGGCGGTCTACCTGTATCGCGAACTGGATTTCGGCGGGGCCGTGGACGTGCCCGTCTCGCTCGGCAGCGACGACACGCTGACGGTCTGGCTCAACGGCAAGAAGGTGCTCGCGCAGAACGTCTACCGCGGCTGCACGCCGGGCGAGGTGCAATTGACGCTGAAACTCAGGCCCGGCAAGAACGCCCTGCTGATGAAGGTCTGCCAGGGCACCGGTGACTTTGCCTTCTACTTCCAGGCCAGCGGCCCCGCCGCGCCGCGGCCGCTTCTGTTCGAGGACGTCTCGGACAAGATGGGGTTCGGCCAGGCGGGGATCGCCGGTTCCCTCAAGGGCGATCATCTTGCGATCGCCGATGTCAACGGCGACGGCCGAACGGACGTGTTGTTCAGCGCTGGGACGGGCGTGCTGATCCTGAACACGCCTCGCGGGTTCACCCGCGCCGATAGCAGCGGAATTCGCTACCGCGCCGGCGGCGTGGCGCCGGTATTCGGCGACTACAACGCCGACGGGCGCCCCGACCTGTTCGTCCCGCAGACGGGCACGTGCAAACTGTTCCGCAATGACGGCAAGGGCGTATTCAGCGACGTGACGGCCAAGGCCGGTGCCCTGGCCCAATCCGCAGGTCGCGCCACGTGCGCCGTCTGGGCGGACCTCGCCGGCAAGGGACGCCTCGACCTCCTGGTCGGCTGCCTCAAGGGGCCCAACCGCTACTTCCGGAATACCGGCAAGGGCACGTTCGTTGACGCCAGTGAGGCCATCGGTCTGGACCGACGCATATTCAATACGTGCGGAATGGCCGTCGCAGATATCAACGGCGACGAGACGCCCGATCTTGTGCTCAACAACGAGGCGCAGGACTCGGCTGTCCTGCTGCGAAATCCGATCCGGGCGATTCCGACGGCGGCCACTTCTTCCGGGGCCGAGCCGACCGGCGATGCTGTCGGCACTGCACCGCCCGCCGACGTGTCCGCCGCTTCGGGGGCGCCGGGGGAGACCGCAGAGGGCACGCCCTGGCTGGCGACCGGCCTGTCCGTGGGCGCCGTCCTGGTGCTGGCCGGGCTCGGCGTGGTCGTTCACCTGTTCCGTGCGCGGGCGCTGCGGCGCGGCGATGCGAGCACGGGCGGAGGGGAAGTGAGGCACCCGGAATGATGGGAGTCAGGCCCAACACGAGACCGGTCACATGTGCGCTATGTGCACTCGCGCTGGCCTGTGCCGCGCCGGCCAGTGCCGCTGACTGGGCGACACACAGGGGCAATCCGCAGCGGACCGGCGCCGCTGATGCCCTGGGCGGACCGAAGGCGCCGAAGGTCCTCTGGGTCTACAGGGCGGCCGAGCATTTCGTCGCCTCGCCCGTGCCCGGCGTCAGAAGGGTCTACATTGCCGGCCTTGGGGCGTTCAACACCGGTGTGTTCCACGCGATTTCGACCGATCGCGACGTGGCCGAGCGCGTGGCCTGGTCCCGGACGGCGCCGTACATCAACCGTCCGACGGTCTGTGCGCCAGCAGTGGCCGACGGACTGGTGGTCTTCGGCGACGGGATGCACCAGACGGACGATGCCAAGCTGTACTGCCTGCAGGCCCGCACCGGGTTGCCGGTTTGGCAATACGCCGTGCCGGGGAGACTGGTGCATATCGAGGGCGCCCCGACCGTCAGCAAGGGGCGCGTGGTCTTCGGCGCCGGTGCGGCGGGGATCCTGTGCGTGGACCTGAAACGCGTGACGCTCGAGGGCGCGGAGCACAACGTGTCCGACGTGATCCCGCTGATCGCCAAGCGGCAGGCCGAACTGAAAGCCGCCTATGAGCAGGCCCGCAAGGCCAATCCGCAACTGGCTATCCCGCCCACCCCGGACGACTTGCCCAAACCCGTGCCGAAGCTGTGGTGGCACAAGGGGGCCGGAACGCTGCACGTCGATGCCCCGCTGGCCGTCGCGGGCGACGTCGTGCTGGCTGCGTCGGCCTTCCTCGATGACGAGAACGTCGGCAAGCGGGCGCTGGTGTGCCTCAAGGCCGCCGACGGGGCCACCGTCTGGCAGACCCCGCTGAAGATCAATCCCTGGTCCGGGCCGACGGTCGCGGGGAAGATCGTCCTGGTCGGCTGCAGTTCCATTCGTTTCGACAGGCGACGCCTCGCCGATGCGGCCGGCGAGGTCGTCGCGCTGGACCTGGCCGGCGGGAAGGTCCTGTGGCGCCAGGACGCCGGCGGCGGGATACTCTCTTCGGTCGCGGTCAGCGGAAAGCTGGCGGTCTACGCGTGCACCAACGGCAAGGTCGTCGCGCGCGAACTGGATACCGGCAAGCTCGCCTGGTCCTACGATGCGGGCAAGGCGTTCTTTGCCGCCCCCGCGGTGGCCGGCGGCATCGTCTACGCCGCCGACCTGGGCGCCGTCGTTCACGCCATAGGTCTTGCCGACGGCAAGCCGCGGTGGACACTCGACGTCGCCGCCGACCGCGCCGTCCAGTCGCGTACCGCCGTCTTCGGCTCGCCCGTGATTGCAGGGGGAGACCTCTTCCTGGCTACCTGCGACCTCGAAGGCCAGGCCGACCAGCCCTCGGTTGTCGTCTGCCTGTCCGACAAGGCCCCCGTCGTCGCCACCGTCAAGCCGATCACCGTCAATACGGCGACCCGAACGATTGCCGTCCCCTGCCGAATCGCCCCGCGCAAGCTGGCGTCGCTGAAAGAGGTCTACCCGCTGGAGGTCGTCGCCTCTGCCCCCGCGCCACACGGGCTCAAGGCCCACGAGACTGTTGTCACGTTCGACGTCAAACCGAGTGATGTCCACAAGGCCCTTGTCGCTCTCGGACTCAGGCCCGGCAAGCCCGCCAAGGGCATCGGCGCCAAGGCGACCGGGCCCGAGGTAAGCCTCTTCCTGGAGTACACCGGCATCACCGGCCGGGCGCGACGAATCCCCATCAACAGGACGCTCATTGACAAGAGAACGGGCAAACCGATGGGGCCGTTGAGGTGGCATTTCACAGGCTCGGCGATGGCCCAGCCGGACCCCAACAAACCCGACAAGGTCTACGGGGCGGACCTGAGCGGGACGCTGGTCTCGCTGTTTCCCGTGACGGACGAAACCGTCCTCCAGAGCAACATGACGCTCGTCGAGGAGTCCCTGCTGAAGCTCGATACGAACAGGAACGTCCTCCCGGCCGAGGGGACGGACGTGAAGCTGATTATCAAGGTCGAATGAGGCGTCCGACGACGCCGCGGAGCATACAGGTTGAACGTGAACGGTTCGAAAGGACATCCGGGCGGGCTGCTGCGATACACTGAAGTCTGGGTGCTGGCGGGGGTGCTGGCCCTGGCGGGGGTGATCGCACCCGATCCGTCCGACGGGGCGCCTCCGACAACGCAGGCCGACGGCGCCGCCCGTGTGGGCCCCGCGGAACTGGTGCCCAAACCACTCGTGTCGAGTCCGACGCTCCGACATGGGGACACTCTCGTACCCGTGACGCCGCCTTACTACGTGCCGCCGGCCCGTGGGGGCGATATCCACCGTCGCGGCGACGCCGTCAGGCAACAACCCCTTCGGCCCCGCCCGTGGCGGGACGCGCCGCCCCTGGCGACCGGGCTGGATTCGCTTGCCCACTGGTCGTTGCGGCCCCTGTCGTCCATGGCGCGGGCCGATTCGCCAAGCCCCGGTGGGTTGGCGGCCCTGTGGCGACTAACGGGGCCTGACCGGGCCGCGGCACGCGTGTCGAGCGACCCGACGCGAGCCGAGTCCGGCCGGGCCGCCCTGCTGGCCAAGCCCAAGGTGCGCCTGACGCCCGTGCCCTTCATCCGCCGAACGCTGCCCAACCCGTTCGCACTGGCCGAGGCGATCGCCCTGCGCGTCTTCCCGCCCGACGACGACCCGCCAGCGCCGCCCCAGGCCGCACCCACGCCGCCAACACTCCCCGTCGCGCCCAAGCCGTCCAAACCCAAACGCTGAACAGACCCGCGGGCGCCGGATCCGACGGACCCGGGTCACGGCGCCCGGCTGAGGGTTGTCAAACCCCGCCCCCCCCCGTAGAGTCCGAGTATGCAAAGGAACACGGTCCTCATTCTTGCGGCGAGTCTGCTGATTGCGACAGCCGTCGGTGTCGTCTGGTACGCCTCGGGGCCTGCCGATCCCCCTGCCGCGGGACCTCCGGCCTCCACGGGGCCCGCCGGCCCAGGGCGGGGCTACGTCGGGACCACCAGTTGCCGAACGTGCCACGAGAAGTTCTATCACCTCTGGGCCACCTCGCACCACGGTCTGGCCATGCAACCGTTCACGGGGGACCTCGCGCGATCCAAGCTGCCGCTGACCGGACAGGACGTCAAGATCGGCGAGCAGACGTATCGGGCGGAACTGGTCGGCGAGACGGGGCAGGTCCGACGGAACGGGCCGGACGGTGAGGAGGTCTTCCCCATCGCCCATGTAATGGGCGGAAAGAACGTCTACTACGCGCTGACGCCGCTGACCCGCGGCCGCCTGCAGGTTCTGCCCATCGCCTACGACGTTCACACCAAACGCTGGTACGACATGGCCGCCAGCGGGGTGCGTCACTTCCAGGACGGCCCGCCCGATGCCCCCCTGCCGTGGACGGATCCGGCCTTTACGTTCAACACCTCCTGCTACGGCTGCCACGTCAGCCAACTGGAGACCAACTACAACGCCGCAACCAACAGCTACCGCACCACGTGGGCCGAGCCGGGCATCAACTGCGAGACCTGCCACGGCCCCGCCGGCGAGCACGTCCGCGTCTGCGAGGAGGCCCCCGACGGCCAGCCGCCCAAGGACCTGAAGATCCTCAGCTACACCGACTTCACCGTCGCACAGGCCAACACCACCTGCGCCCCGTGCCACGCCAAGATGTCCCCCGTGACCGCCGGCTTTGAGCCCGGCGACGAGTACTTCGACCACTACGACCTGACCTCGCTGGAGGACAACGACTTCTACCCCGACGGCCGCGACCTCGGCGAGAACTACACCTACACGTCGTGGCGCATGAGCCCGTGCACCAAGTCGGGCAAGCTGAGCTGCACTCACTGTCACACCTCCAGCGGCCGCTACCGTTTCGCCGGCGAGAAGGCCAACAACGCCTGCCTGCCGTGCCACGCCGAGCGCGTCGCCAACGCACCGAAGCACACGCGTCATTCGCCTGAGAAGTTCAAGGACAAGACCGCCAAGGCCCCCACCTGCGTCTCGTGCCACATGCCCACCACACGGTTCGCCCAGATGATGCGGAGCGACCACTCGATGCGCCCGCCGACCCCGGCGGCCACCCTGGCCTACAAGTCGCCCAACGCCTGCAACCTGTGCCACACCAGGAAGACCGAAGACGCCAAGTGGGCCGACGGGCACGTTCGCAAGTGGCACACGAGGGACTACCAGAAGCCCGTGCTGGACCGCGCCGCGCTGATCGCCGCCGCACGCCGAGGCGACTGGACGCGCCTCGATGACATGCTGGCCCACATCAGCAGCCCCGACCGCGAGGAGATGTACGCCACGGGCCTGATCCGCCTGCTGACCAACTGCCCGCAACAACGCAAGGTCCCCGTGTTGATCAAGGCGCTGTCCGACCCGTCGCCGCTGATCCGCTCGTCGGCCATCGCCGGACTGACCGGTGCGGTCACGCCCGAGGTCGGGCGGGCCCTGATCGACGCGACCGACGACGAGACCCGCCTGGTCCGTGTCCGCGCGGCCAACGCGCTGGCCCCCTATCCGCGAAACATCTGGGGCCCGCAGGACCTGGCGCGCCTTGACCGTGCCACCAAGGAACTCGAAGACTCCTTCGCCGGTCGACCCGATGACTGGGCGTCGCACTACAACAGGGGTAACTACCTGTCGGCCCGTCAGGACCGGACCGGCGCGCTGGCATCGTACGAGAGGGCCATCAAACTCCGTCCGGGCGCCATCCTTCCGCTGGTCAACGTGTCGCTGCTGTATGCGGGCATGGGACGGCGGGCCGATGCGGAGAAGGCCCTGACCACCGCGTTGAAGCACGCGCCCAACAGTGCGGCCGCCCACTTCAACATGGGTCTCCTGATGGCCGAGAAGCCCGACCTGGCGGCCGCCGAACGCCACCTGCGGGCCGCGCTGAAGGCCGATCCGACCATGGCGCAGGCGGCGCACAATCTCGGCGTGCTGCTGTACAAGACCAAGCCCACCGAGGCCGTGAAGTGGTGTCGCAAGGCCGTCGACTTGCAGCCCGGGTCCGTGCGGTACGCCTATACGCTGGCCTTCTACCTCAACCAGACCGGCGACCCCGACGGTGCGGCGGCGGTCCTGACGCGGCTGGTCGAAGCCGACACCCGCTCGCCGGAGGTCCACGCCATGCTCGTGACGATCTACCGCAAGCAGGGCAAACTGGTCGAAGCCAGGGCGACGTGCCAACGCGTACTGGACGCCGACGGCTTCCCCGACCAAGTCAAAGCCCAGTTCCGCCGGCTGCTGGAGTCCCTCGAATGAAGCACGCATTCCTGGGTGCAATGGCGTGCCTGCTCATCTGCCCCTCGGTCCCTGCAAGCGGCGAGGCGAGGAAGCCACCGGCCGCACCCCGGGCAGTGCGTTTCGAAGACGTGACCGCAGACGTTGGCCTGAACGGGTTGTCCGGTTCGCTGGCGGCGTGGGGGGACTACAACAACGACGGGTGGGTCGATCTTTACGTTTCGGGCCAACTGTGGCGAAACGAAGGGGGCAAGCGGTTCACACGCGTGAGCGGTCAGCCCATGGGTGGAACAGGCCTCTGGGGTGACTTCGACAACGACGGGTTCCGCGATCTGTATTGCTGGTCAGGCCGCGGGCGACTGTATCGCAACGTCGGCGGCAAGCGGTTCGTCGCCGCCTGCGTCCTGAAGGACCTACCCATGAAGGTCTCTCGCGGGGCCGTCTGGGGTGACTTCGACGGCGACGGGTTCCTGGACCTCTACATCGGCGGCTACGAGAACCCGTATCAGCCCGACGCGATCTACCGCAACGACGGCAAGGGCGGCTTCGTGCGGGTCTGGAAGACGCCAGGGCGGGCCATGCCGGCCCGGGGCGTCACAGCCGCCGACTACGACGAGGACGGCGACCTGGACATCTATGTCTCCAACTATCGCCTGGTGGCGAATCTGCTGCTGCGGAACGACGGCAAGGGGCGGTTTACCAACGTGGCGCCCGCCGCGGGTGTGGCAGGCGACGGCGGTCTGGGGGCCTGGGGGCATACGATCGGCTCGGCCTGGGGCGACCTGGACAGCGACGGCCACCTGGACCTGTTCGCCGGGAACTTCAGCCATCGGCCCGCCTACCAGGACCGCCCGAAGTTCTACCGGAACCTGGGCCCAACCGGCGGATTCCGTTTCGCCGACAGGTCCAAGGGGGCGGGCCTGGCGTGGCAGGAATCGTTCGCCTCGCCCGCACTGGGGGACTTCGACAACGATGGGCTCCTGGACCTGTTCTTCTCGACGGTCTACCCCCGCGACCACTGCGTCCTGTATCGCAACAGGGGCAACTGGGAGTTCGTGGACGTGACCCACCGAACAGGCGTCTCGGGGCGGCTGACCTACCAGGCAACGTGGGCCGACTTTGACAATGACGGCGACCTGGATCTGCTGACCGGTGGGAAACTGTTCCGCAACGGCCTGCGGGACAGTCACTGGCTCAAGGTTCGCCTCGTCGGGGACGGGCGGCGCATCAACCGTGATGCGGTCGGCTCACAGGTGCGGATCGCGCTGGGCGACAGGACGCTGGTTCGCCAGGTGGCCAGTACAACCGGCGAGTGCAACCAGAACGATCCGACGTTGCACTTCGGGCTGGGCGTCGTCGCCGGGCCGGTGGCCCTCACCGTCCGTTGGCCCGACCGGACGAGCCGCAAGCTGACAGCAAAGCCGAACCGCGTCTTTATCATACGCTATGCCTCTGCCCCAGGCCCCGCCGGTCCGCGCAATTGACACTGGATGCGGCGGCGAATATACCAGGAGGTGAAATGACTCAGATAGCCCGGCCAGACCGGTGTCCTCCAGCAGCGTGCGAGCGGGAAAAACGTGCTGCGATTTCGCTTGGAGTGGTACTGATCGCGGTGGCCTTGGTTGCTCGGCTCGGTGCCGCCGAGAAGCCGCAGGCCGCGACCGTCTCGACAACCCGGGCCGCGATACGCTTCAGCATCGCAGGCGGACGAGCGGCCGGGAAGCACACGTACGAGATTCTGCGCGTCACGCGGGGGGGGGGCCAGGCCGGCCAGGCCCTGCGGGGCATGAAACTGGACCCCGTATCGGGGGCGTTTTCGTGGACGCCCACCGAAAGCCAGGCCGGCACGTATGAGGTGGCGTTCGGCATCACGGACGATGCGGGCGCCGAGACGCGTGCGACCCGGAAGATCACCATCAAGCCGGGCCCCATCGCGGACGAAACGGGCCCGACCGCCTCGGCGCGGATGAAGGTAGCCAGTCGCCTTCGGGCATGGTATGCCGCGGGAACGGCGGCGGGAAACACCGGCGACTTCTACGACAACCGCGACGGGGGCCATTCCCCGATGAGACTCCGCCATTTCCCGCAACTCGACAGGTTCGAGTACACCGACGAGCAGAAGAGCCGCAAGCTCCACTGGGGTCCGCAACTGCGAATGCTGTTCAAGCACGTGACGATCGGCAACTCGTCAACGTCGGCCACGGCGGCCTTGGGCGGCTGCAACACGCGGCGGTGTCTCATGAGCCCCCGCGCGGTGGCCATCCTCTACACGCAGTATCGTCGCAGCCACCTTTACGTGTATCCCGAGCACCGCGACTACGACCCGGGCCATAACGGTCTGGGCGGGGGCTATGGCGACCTGTTCCCGGCCAATACGCCCTACGTGATCACGTCCCAGGGCTCGTCAGGGTCCGACCAGGCGTTCCTGCGGGCGATTGCTCGCACGCTGGCGGCGTTTCGGCCGAAGGTCAAGGCCCTGCTGATCCGCACCGGCCTGCTCATGCCGACCGTCCAGATGATCTTCCGCCGCTGCAACACGCACATCCGTACCAAGCAGGACTACCTGACGGGCCGGGCCCACCCGCCGGTGTTCAGTTCCTCGCAGATCGACGTGCTGCGAATGGTCGAGATGGCCCACGACATGACCGCCGAGAACATCCCGCCGATGATCCAGTTGGCCGTCGTCGAGGAGGACACCGCGCGCCCGGGACGCGACTACTTTGATGTCTTCCCATCCGAGAAGCTGTTCGACACGCCGGCGGCCATCGCGCGGGTGGCCAGGTCGGTCAAGGGCGTCCGGCGGATGGTGGTCAGCGCCGCCAAGAGTTTCGACCACAATCGTCGCGAACTGACGTACCACTGGGCGGTTCTGCAGGGCGACGCCGATCGAATCACAATCAAGCCGCTCAACAGCAACGCCTCGGTCGTTGAACTGCAGATCCCGTATCACGCCCGGCGACAGATTCATAAGGGATCGGAGATGGAGTCCAATCGTGTCGACATCGGCGCGTTCGTCTGCAACGGCACGTACTACTCAGCGCCGGGGTTCGTCAGTGTCATGTCTCTGGACAGCGAGGCCCGGACGTACGATGCGGCCGGGCGGATACGCGAGGTCTGCTACGGGTACGGCGCGGCGGGGATCGGGCAGCGCGTCTACTCTGCCCGGGGGGGCGATAGTGTCGACTATGGCGCCCTGATCGACCTGATCGTCGGCAAGGGGACGGGGCTGGGGGCAAGACTTCTTCGCGGCCGGTTCACGCCCGAGGAGATTGCCGCATTTCGTCTCGCGGCGAAAGACCTGGCGCCCGCCCAGGCGGCGATACGCGCCGCGGCGAAGAAGACCGGCGCCGCGCGGGAGTTGGCCGCCGCCCACAAGGCGTTCGGCCAACTGCTCGCCAAGAGGCGACCGGGCCTGAGGTCGTCGGTCATCATTCGGCTCAAAGGCGCACTCGAAGGGATAATGGGCGACGTGAACTTCGCCTTCCGCCACGCCGATGCGCTGGCGGCGCTGAGCAAGGCGTGCGACGACGCCCGCCGCAAGCAAGCCTGTCGCGGGGCCCTTGCGGGGCTACACGCACTCGTCCGCGAGCGCGGCGGCGACCCCAAGGCCCGATCTGCCAGCCCGTTTCCGACCGGCCCGTCCAGCCGCACCGGGCCGATTGCGCTAACGATCGGGCAGCGAAATCGGATCGAGCAACTGAACATCGCCGTCATGCAAAGCCTCGTGTATCCAGGCCTGCTCAAATGGCGGCGGCGGGTCAACTTCGTTGCCCCGAGGCTGGCACTGGCCAAGGCATGGCGCGACGCGTATCGCTATGCCCCCGACGGCCGCCTGATCGGCTGGACCCGACACCACGGCAGTGCGACCGAAACCTACACCGTCGACGGCGCGCGGGTCACGAAGACGGACCGCCTCGGCCGTCCGCTGATCGCCCAGACGGTCAACTACACCGCGGACCGAACCACCAAGCCGTGGTCGGTCAAAGCCCAGCCGGGCGACACGATTCTCCACTACACCTACGCGTCTGACAGCGACCCAATCGGTCGCGTCGAGCGAACCGAGAAACGCTAGCGTCTCATAGTCGCCGGGCAAGCCCCAAACCGCTTGCGGTTTCGCGCGCCGTTCGGTGCGATCGGCCCCCGCGACCGATACCCCTTGCGCGCCCATCCGTATACCGCCTCTCGCCGCCGACCACGCCGTCGCCACCACCTCACCGTCCGCCGTCGTGAATGTCCGCGTCGTGACGTCTGAGTCCGTCACAAGCACCGCCCCGCCGGGGGTCGCGGGCGCCTCAGTCGCGGGTACCACCGGCGGCAGCGACTCGGCGTAATGATTGCGAAGCACGCGACGGTCGAGGCTGCCCGCACTGCCGTCGCCGTTGACGTCGACCAACGCCACATATCCCCCGTGGCCGATCTCAGACCCGTACGCATTCCGCAGATCGCGCCGATCCAGAGACCCGACCTCGCCGTCGCCGTTGATGTCGCCCGGCAGGACGGCCAGGTCCGCGGTCCACCCGCCGGCCATCGCGTTGCCCGCAATGTCCGTCACGCCGCCGCCGATCGCCACGTCATATCGATCGTTGTCCAGGTATCCGCCTGCCGTGCCTGCCACCGTCCACTCCACGTCCGCCGTGCCGGACCCGCCAACGCCCGCCACAGCCAACGCTCCGGCGTCGCTGCCCGAGATCGTCATATCGCCAACGACCGCGGTCACCGCTTCGTCGAAGCCGACGGCCAGCACGTTGACCGAGGACCACGGCGCCGTCTCGAACGCTCGGCCGACCGTCCACACATCCGAGTCAATCGTCCCGAGACGCCAGTCCACGTGCGAACTGCTGAGGCCGTAATCCTCTACCGTCGGGGCGATGGTGTCGACGGTTATCACCCGCCCGGCCGACTCGTCCGATTGGGTGTAGCCCGGGGCGGTTTGGCGTGCAACGATCGTGTGATCGCCGTCGACCAGATCGTGCGCCCCGGTGGTCGTAATCGTGGTCGTCGTCCCATCGGCGGTCTCACTGCCGATCTCCACGCCGCCGGCGTAGAGCCTGACGGTGGCGCCGGCAACGGTCTGGCCAATGTCGAACTGCAGCGTCTTGGCGCCCGTGCTGTTGTCCAGCATCGTCCTGTTGTCGCCGCCTACTCCGGTGTCACTGACGGCCGCCAGGACCGGCTGTCCCGGTTGTGGCGAAGACGTATCGACCTCGAAGTACCGAATCGGCGAGGCGCCGGTCCGTCCGCCGCCGTTCTCGGCCGTCACGTAGATCGCGTACAGGCCGTCATCCAGCGACCCGATCTGCCGCGTCCGCTGCGAGTCGCCCCAATGGGTCCAACTGCTCCATGTCGAGCCCAGCCATCGGCTGGTGAGGAATTCATAGCCGTCGATGTCGACCCCGCTCTGGGGGTCGCTGGCCGCGTTGCAGGAGACGGTCAGCGACGAGGCGTCCACCGCCGTCGGACTGCCCACGTCGTCGGACAGACCGCTGACGGCAAACACCACCGGGTCCGTGCCGTCAACCTGGCTGTAGAACAGACCGTACAGCGAGGCGATCTGCTCGATGGCCCACGGCATCAGGTCGTCAGCCAGGATCCGCAACTCTCCCCCGCTCATCGCCGTGCAGAAGATTCCGCCGTGCAACCCCCAGGAGTTGTCCGACCGGTCGACCTGGCCCGGCTTGTGGCGCTGCGTCAGGCCCAGGTCAGCCAGGCGGCTTGAACTGAACGCCCCGCCCGTGCCGTAGTCGCCGTTCTCGTCATCGCTGTCATAGTCTTCCGTGTAGTCAACCGTCTCGCGGAAGATCTGTTCGAGGTTCGCGTAGGAGCGGATCTGTCCGCTTGCGGTAGCCGACGTGTACTGTTTGAACCACACATTGTGGCCGTTATAGGAGTCGTTCTCCGCGAGTTCGACCTCGTACGTGTCGAAGAGCGGATGCTCGTCCAGGTGCACGTGGGCCGGAACCGTCATGTCGGTCAGCAGGTGGGCGACTCGTCCCAAGTTGTAGTATGCCGCGGACTTGTTGGACCCGTAGGCGCCTATGGCGGACCCCCAGAAGTTCGTCGTCACGCCGGCCCGCTCGTAAGCTGAATCCCACACGCTCAGTCCGTCGTACAGTTCGCCGCCGTCGCCGCCGGCGACGAAGTGATTCATCCAGTTTATCCCGTTGTCCTCGTCGTGCGTGCCCTCGGCGATGTTGGAGTTCCCGTGATCGGACGTCGAATTGCCCAGCCACTGGCTCGGCGAGCCGTACCCGACGTAGTTGCCCAACTCGGACCCGACAAACTGCGAATCGTAGAAGTCGAACGCCTCGATGACGATCCACTGATGCACTTCCTTGCCCGCGTCGCGCGCGTGGGCCACGTCGGCCAGAAGACCCGGGCTTGCGGCAGGTTCGGCATGGCGAAGTCCCAGCAGGTGTCCGGCCTCGTGGACGATGACATCCGCAAGCGTTGAGCAGTACGCCCGCGCCGACATCTCGCCGTGTCCGATCGCCTCTGTGAACACAAAACCGTCGTCCCGGCGATCGAGATTGCCCGCATCCACGGCCTCAGCCAGGCCGTCGAACGTCCCGTGGTTCGTGAAGGCCTCGCCCGTTCCACCGACGTAGATCGTCGAGAACTCGTCACCGGCCGGGACAGATGCGACCGCCGAGACGCCGAACGGCGAAAGCCGCGCCGAGACGTCGGCGGTGATCAGACGGATCAAGTCGGCCTCCTCCCCGGCCAGGCCGATTGCCGCCCCGGAAAAGGCAGGTACATCGATCCCATCAACGCTCACCGGACCTTCGTACGTAACGTTGTGGGCGCCGTCGAAGTCGAGGTAGACCACCTGCCCGAAGGCCTGTTCCGGAAAGTCATCCGGGCCGACGAGCCCGTCCATCCACTGAACGCCGCTGAGCAGCAGTCTCGGCTCGAGCAGATCGAGCGTGGCGGGTTCGGCCGCGTTCGGCATGCGCGTTGTCCTGCGAAGCCGCATCGATCTGCGCCACATGTGCATGAGGCATCTCCTCTTCGTGAGATTACGCTTCTCCCGCTGCCCTGTCAAGCGCTCGCGGGGCCGGTCGACGCGACAGCGGGGCTCTTCCGCCTCGCAGCGTCCGGCCTGAGCCCCGTAAAGGGGGGTAGGCCGTCCGTTCTCCCGAAAACCGACCTGCCCACCGCCTGCCGCATCGAAACGCGGCCTGCGCAATGCCAGTCGCTGCCAACCGCATCGGCGGAGCCTTCCACTGATCCGATGGCTTGGTCGGCGAGCGGCTTGCGGGTAAGATAACGGGATCGGCCGGTCGGCGGCTCTGGAGCGTCGGCAGGTGTTTTCGCGTTTTCGATTCTCGACGGCCCCTGACCGGCTGGACCAGGAGAAAGACATGACCACAGGTCAACCAGACGTTCTTTCGCGAATGAGGATTCCGTTCGTGATTGCGGCGGCAGTGTCGTGTGTTGCACTCGTCGGGACTGTCCGGGGCGAAGCCCCTTCTGCCGCGCAGATCCTCGATACCATGAACATCACCGGCGGACTGGTGGTGCACATCGGCTGTGGCGACGGGAAACTGACGGCCGGCTTGGGCGCGAGCGAGAGCGTCCTTGTCCACGGCCTGGATTCCGACCAGGCCAACGTTGCGGCGGCTCGCGAGCACATTCGCAAGATGGGCGTCTATGGCAGAGTATCGGTCGAGCGGTGGACGTCCAGGCGGCTGCCGTATGCGGACAACCTGGTCAACCTGGTGATCGCGGAGAGTCCGGGCAAGGTCACCCGCGCCGAGATCATGCGCGTACTCGTCCCCAACGGCGTGGCGTACGTCAAGAACGGGACCGTGTGGACCAAGACGGTCAAGCCTCGCCCCAAGAGCATCGACGAGTGGACGCACTACCTGTACGACGCAAGCAACAACGCGGTGGCGTCCGACACGGTGGTGGGCCCGCCCAAACGTGTCCAGTGGACGTGCGGGCCCCAGTGGGCGCGGAGCCACGATCACCTGTCGACAACCAGTGCGGTGGTCTCGGCAGGCGGGCGCGTGTTCACCATCATCGACGAGGGCCCAACCGCGTTTGCAGCAATGAAGCCCAAGTGGCGCCTCGTCGCGAGAGACGCGTTTAACGGCGTGCTGCTCTGGAAGCGGACGATCGACCCCTGGGAGGGCCACCTTCGCGGCTTTCGCAGCGGGCCGGCCGAGCTTGCAAGGCGCCTGGTCGCCGTGGGCCCTTCGGCAAGCTCAGGACAGGGCGGTCGCGTCTATGTGACGCTGGGATACGGCAAGCCGATTACGGCGCTCGATGCGGCGACGGGCAAGACGGTGGCGACCTACGCCGAGACGACCGGCACGCTGGAGTTCGTCTGTGATGACGGCACGCTGTATGCCGTTGTCGGCGACCGCGTGCCGGACAATACGGCCGGCGCGGCTGTCCCCGTCGAGCCGAAGAACATCTGGCACTGGTGGCCGATCTACCGCGATCGCCCGCCGAAGAAACACCTCGTGGCCGTGAAGGCCGACACGGGCAAGCTGCTGTGGAAGAAGGACGACGCCGACACCGCAGAGATGCTGCCCACCGCGCTGGCCGTTGCGGGCCAGCGCGCGTTCATCCAGAGCCCCACGCACGTAGGGGCGCTGAATGCAGGGACCGGCAAGGTGCTGTGGCGCGCCCCGCGCGAGATCAGCCGGCAGCGACCGAGTTGGACGGCGCCCACGCTGGTGGCCTACGGCGAGGTCGTACTGTCGGGCGATCGAGCGGTGGGCAAGCCCCCTGCCGCTACCGACGCCAAGACACAGGTCCAGTGGACCGTCAGTTCGCTGGGAGGCCAATCGCCGGTAGGCAAGCTGATTGCGTTCTCCGCCGAGACGGGCAAGAAGCTCTGGGACTGCCCCGCCCGCGAAGTCTACAACGCACCCGTTGACGTCCTGGTTGCCGACGGGCTGGTCTGGACCGGCTCCATGGTCGGGCGCAACGATCCGGGCATCACCGCCGGACGCGACCCGAAGACCGGCGAGGTCAAGCGGACGCGCGCCAAAGACCCGGGCCAGTTCCCCTACGGGCCCGTGCACCATCGCTGCTATCGCAACAAGGCCACCTCGCGATATCTCGTGCTCGGGCGCGACGGAATCGAGTTCATCGATATCTCCAGTGGAAAGGGCCAGAGCAACCAGTGGACGCGCGGCGCCTGCCAATACGGCGTGATGCCCTGCAACGGACTGGTCTACGTCCCTCCGCACGCCTGTGCGTGTCACATCGAGTACAAGCTGAGCAACTTCAACGTCCTGGCGCCTGCGGCGCCGGTCAAGGGTCAAACGCCACGAACCGAGCAGCCCCGCCTGGAAAAAGGCCCCGCGTTTGGCAGGAATCCGCAATCCGCAATCCGCAATCGACGGCCTGGCCGACGTATCGCGGCGATGCGGCGCGCAGCGGGGCGACAGCGGCGACCGTTCCGGCAC
>CAZVEV010000100.1:0-18183 GCA_964625865.1 uncultured Planctomycetaceae bacterium
ACAGTGTCAACGATTCAGCAAGAAACCGCACGCTCACTGATCGCCATTTCATGCGGTCGTGCCCGCCAGGGCCACTCCCTGCCGACCGACAGTCTCAGCACCCACTCCGGGCCGCCGACCACGTAGATCGGCAGGCCGACAGGATATGCTGAGCGCAAGAAGCGGTTCCACAGCAGAGCCAGCACCCTCCGCAACTCCTGAGCTGCTCCAGCCACCACACGCTCCGCCACCGCGAGCACCTGCCCGGGATCACCGGGGAGCGGCGATGTTGTCAGCTTGGTGGAGACGGCCGGAGCTGTACTCAACACGCTGGGGATGCGATAGTCAGGGCCGACAAGCCCACGAACCACCAGCTTGGCCAGGCTTGGTTCCGCGTGGCCGTTCTCGCCAAGCCAGGCTTCGATCTCGCTGAAGTCCCGGTGTCTTCGTGGCATCCGGCGCAGGGCAGCCAGGATCCGGAGTTCCTGATCGGAGCAATCAAACAGACGGCCGATCTCGACTTCCCGCCAGGGAGCCAGGTGCGTCACGAGGGCGCGGGACTCGGAGTCGTACAGCAGGTG
This sequence comes from uncultured Planctomycetaceae bacterium, assembly GCA_964625865.1. Taxonomy (GTDB): domain Bacteria; phylum Planctomycetota; class Phycisphaerae; order SM23-33; family SM23-33; genus CAZVEV01. The sequence continues at coordinate 561 of CAZVEV010000100.1, forward strand.
AGCCTTGCTGTCAGTCTCGGCCAGTAGTATGGGCCGATAGACCAACTCGACGGACCACTCGTGGTCAGGGAACTCCTTCTTCAGCTTCCGGAGAACCGTCTCTTCGTCGACACGCGCCGGCAGAAACCACGTCGGCCGTATGAAACGATCCTCGGGATCCGCCGGGCTGGCCGCGCAGGGCGACGACTGGGCCGAGGGGATGCCGATGCGCCTCGACCTCGTGTCGCCGATGGCCTCGACCAGGTCCATGATGTATCGCGGCCGGTCGTTGTCGAAGTACTCACGCACACGCTGGATTTCACCCCGGCTCGGCAAGGGGCACTGGAGGCGAACCGGTCGCGCGATGGAGCTCTGGACAGTCAGGAGGTCTCCGGGTTGGGCGAGCTGTTCGGCGCCGCCCTGGTCCAGCACTACGCGACTGTCGATTTGGCTGGGCAGGCGGAAGCACACTCGGCCAGGAATATTCGTCTTGGTTGATCCCCGAAGGATGTCTACGGACGGCCGTTGAGTGGCCAGGATCACGAAGATGCCGCAGGCCCGGCCCTGTTGAGCGAGACGCTGGAGAAGCCGGTCGGCATTCGGCTCCGAAAGAATGGTCTGGAACTCATCGATCATCAGCACGAACGCAGGCAGGTTTGCGCGCTGACCGCAAAGTCGCTCATTGAGAGTCCAGATATCCTGGGCACTGTTCTGACGGATGAACTGCCTTCGGCGATCCATCTCGCCGTTTAGACACTCGAGGGTCCGGGCAGCCTGCGACGGTTCCGTAACAACCGGGCAAGCGTTGTGCGGCAGAGGGTCGAAGACCGTGAGATCGAGGCCCTTGCCGTCGATCAGGACCAGCCGGACGGATTCGGGCGTGGTAGCCATGGTCAGCGTCAGGACGGCGGAGCTGAGGAAGACGCTCTTTCCGCTGCCCGTCTGGCCAGCGACAAGCTGATGGCATTCGGTTGCCAGGTCAACGACGCGGGGCCTACCGAGATAGTCTTCGCCGAGGCAGAGAGGTACTCGGTAGCCCGAACGTCGCGCCACCTCCACGAATGGCGCCAGACGCACGGGCTCTGTCATGCCCCTACGCGGCAGGTGGACAGCGATGTCCACGGAGTCGGGAATCGGTGCCTGAATCGAAACGCCGGACGTCTCGGTGGTCATGGCAATCATGCGGCAGAGCAGGTCATCGGCCTTGGTGACCTGATCGTACCCACCCTCGGCAAGGCGGAACCGAAACGTCGTCATCCGGGTCGCGCCGGCCACACCGACGCAGGTGGCATCGATCCCTCGCTGCCTGAACTGCGACGCGATCTTGCCGGCCGTGACATCATTGCCGGGCGACTCAAACGGCACCGGCGTCGCGGGTGGATCGAGCAGGCTCAACGGCGGCAGGCCGTCGTCCGGCGGGATTTCACAATGCTCGTTACCGGGAACCATGCCCGGGCTGGCTGACATACTCTTGTCTCCGAACATCTTTCGCTTCAGTGTCATAGTCATCATTCACCTCGATTCCCGCACGCTCGGTGACGTGCTCGACCTTTCGGCCGATGGAGGGCACAATGCTGCCCTCGTTGAAGAAACTCCCGACCTGTCCCGACCAGGGCCGGCTGCTGACCACGCCGATGGCGGCGAGGACCACGAAACCGACGATCAGACCGAGCACCATACCGGACAGCCAGCGGAAGCATCCCCGCATGCCCAGCAGTGCGCACAGGACCAGCAGGACGACCGCTACGATATCACTGGTTTCCATTGGACTTCTCCTTCCCGGCAGAGGGGCCTCCGAGTCTGGTGATCCGGACCCGAAGCAGATTCTTCCGCGTGTAGACCGCCGTCTTGGCGATCTGGCCAAGTTCTCGCCGCACGTCGGCGAGGTCGCTTGAATGTCGTTCGGCCTTGGCGGGCAGCGCCGCAAGCCGCTCCCGTTCGCGACGATCCGCCTCCCGGCGGCGCCGCTCTTTGAGTATCCGATGCCGGCGAAGTTCCTCCGCCTGACGCCTGGCAAGCCTTTCCCGCTCGATACGGGCCCTTCTCTCGGCTTCGAAACGAAGCTGTTCTTGCCGCTTCCGTTCGACCTCCCGGGCGTACTCGCGTCTCTTGATTTCCTGATGGATTTCCGAGTACGCAATGAAACCACCGGCTATCGCCAATGAAGCGCAGCCAGGCAAGACGCCACCGACCGCCAGCAGCAAAATGACCTGAAGTGTCCGTCGCACCATGTGATTCCTACCTTTCGCATGAACACTGCATTCAGCAGGTTCTTCAGGTGGTTTCCCAGCCAGACTCGCCAAGTCGATTTTGTCTGGCGTTTGCCCCCTTGAGCTTCCCCTGGCAGACCACCGCACACGTCACGCCCACCCGTCCACGTCTTGTCGCTGTCGGCTACTGTACTGTCCGGGAGGTACTTTGTTCCCGGGAACTCAGACGCGGGCGTTTCAGTCCATTCCCTTATCCATGGCATCAACCGTAGTGTCGATCTCAGCGTCTTCCTGAACCATCTCCCCGTCTCGTATGCTCTCATAGACCCCTTCGCTCTGCGCCCGTTGGGTCTTGCACCGAGCTTCGGCCAACAGGGCATGGAACGCGGGGAGCCTGTTGGTATTCGGAAGATGTGCGTCGCAGACGTGCTCGGAGACCTCCGGGCTGGTCGGTAGAGGACCCGGCGGTACATGGGAAGCCAGCAACCGCGCGGCGCAGGAGCAGCGCGGCTGCGCAAAACGCTCCCCCATGCGAGAAAGGATCGCGTCCAGCGGCCGGGTTATCACATTACCGAACGACAGCGGGATGTAGTTGCAGGGACAGACTTCCCCGCTGCCGTCAATATAGATGTGGCCGCAGCCGGCCATACAGCCGAAGGCCGCCGCTCTTCCCCGGTAGGAGGCGGTCGAGAAGACCGGAAGGTCATCCCTCTTGGCGAACTCCAGTTGGTGCTGCATCGCCCTGCGGCGATGTCGCCCCCGAGTCAACAGGTCTTTCCTGCCGGTCATCCCCCCAACGGGCATCGGCTCCAGCAGTCGCACTTCCATCGCGCCGGCCTGTCGGGCTACGTGAACAAGCGACGGGATCCCGTCCCCCTCGACCAGTTCAGGCGTCGCCACGGTCATGACGTACGGGTAGAGGCCGGCGTCCCTGGCCGTCGAGATGGCTTCCACGGCCATACGAAAGGCCCCACGCCGGCCACGATAGCGGTCGTGCTCTTGCTCATCACTGCTGTCGAGGCTGACCGATACGGTGAGAACACCGCTCTGTCTGAGCCGACGCGCCCGTGCGGCCGTAAGACCATCTCCAGACGTATTCAGGGTCAATGAGGCCCGATCGTCGAAGGATCGGAAGATATCCTCCAGGTCTTCGCGCAGGAGTGGCTCTCCACCGGTCAGGGCGATCGAGCACGCCCCGAGGTCAAGAAGCTCCGCGGCCAATCTGTGAAGCGCGTCCAGGGGCACGTCATCCTGGCTACGCCCCGCGTTGGAGCAGCGCCAGCAAGTGTTGGGGCACTTGTTGGTCACGGCCAGGCTCACGGAGAACAAACGCTGCCGATCCGGTGAGTCTTGTGAGAGGCCCAAGATGAAGTTGTCAAACGCACGGCTGGGATAAGGAGGCAGAACAGTGTCGAGGACCCAGTACTTGCCGAAGGGAACGGCCTTCTTGCGGGAGAAATACTCGGTCAGGAACTGTCGAATCTCGGCGGGGATCTCCGACAGTGGCGGCCGCGAACTCAGGCTGGCGAAGAGCGTATCTGCCCTGACAGGACGACTCGGACTAGGCTCACTCGACGGGCTGGATGGGGTGTTGCTCATGGTCGCGAAGTCCTTTCCACCTCGCCGGACAGGCCGGGAAGGCACGGCTGCTCAATAGAGACGGGCGTGGCGATTCCACTTGCCATCTCCTGGTCTTCCGCCCAGACGCATAGCGCCGCCAGTGTCCGCGCAGCCACAACAGCATTGTGTTTCCCGGCCACCTCGACGATTGCACAGCGGCGATTACCCACGCGGTCGTGCAAGACGGGCTCCACGGCGACTGTACATCGCTGCAGTCCGGAGCCGCCTACCGAGAACAGGTACAGTTCGCCCTTCTGGAGGCGTTCAACGTACTCCAGACTCGCACAACAATGCTCCATCGCCAGTGCCTCCTGAATGAGCCGTCTGCCGCTGCCTATCTGCTCAATGGTGCCGGGGACCTCTTTCACCGGCGCCACCGGGAACTCCATAGATTGGAGTCGCCGCGCCGTGGCCACGCCGATCTGTGACAGGGTTCGCTCGTACCATTGACTCAACTGGTCAGGCGACGTAAACATCTTGCGTCCGAGAGTGTCGCACCCCGATTGCGTCAAGGCCAGGGCCTTCTCCAGCATGGGGGCGTACTTCGCACTCAATGTCTGCCTATCTGACTTGGCCAGCAGCCTCAGAAACCTACCTGAAACGCATCTAAACAGCCTCTCGTCGGAAAAGAACCGGATTCCGTCCGGGCCTATGCACGTAGCGTGGTTGAACCGCTTGCGGATGACAGAGTCACCGAGCGTCCTGCGAAGACCCGGCACGCACAGCGGATCGGCCCCGGCTGGGGCGATCTTGCATAGCCCGGTCAGTGCCTTGCGGGGCAGTCCCCGCGCCACGACGATCTCGCGCCGCGGCATCTCGCACTCGTCCCGACAGGCCAGGGCCAGGTCATCCAGGCCGACGGTCGAGGGGCTGGGCTCAGGGCAGTTGGCGATCAGCACGGCCAGCATCGGTGTGTCATCCAGGAGCTGGCGATACCCTTCAATCCGCTGGGCCAACCAGACCAGCAGAAAGGGACCTGACCGCAGCGGTAAACGTGCGACCTGCCGGAGAAGACCCCACCCGATCAGTCCTGCCAGCCACCGCAGGTCCCGAACTCGCCGCTGAGCCACTTCAACTTCGTGTCCGGAAACGTTACGCCTGTATCTCCGCCGTGACACGGCCCAAACCCGATTCGGGGCGAGCTCTCGAAGAATCCGACGGGGATAGAACCGAACGCACCGTGGATCAACCGTGCGCCAGGCGGGATGATCCTGCTCCAGGCTGAACCTCTGCACACAGACAGGCCGTCCGGAAACCAGATTGATTGCCCCCGGCACACCGAAGTAACGACCCTCCTCGGCTGCCGCCGTCAAGCAGTTCTTGGGGATCAGCTCTGTCACAGTGTTGCTCCCGTCTGTCGGGACGATCTTCGGCTGACAACGTGACCGGGTTGTGGCCCCGTTGGGATGCCCATGGCTTCGAGTCGCGGCCTTGGACCTACTGATTCGTTGAGGTGGTGTGTTCTTCGCCGTCCAACTTCGCTTGCAGGAGGGCCTTCTTCGTCCGAACGGCCTCCTCGACCAGTTCTCCCAGTTGCCTGCGAACGTATCCGAGCGTCTGGGCGTTCCGATCGGCGGCCGTGCCCACCGGGGCCAGCATTTCCGTGTCGACCGTATTGGAAGGGATGCCGGCGTCGTTCCCTGAAGCGCCTCGATACTCTTCGGTATCTGTTGGAGCAACAGGCGGGCTTGTGTCGGAGCATTTCTCCGCCGTGGCAATTGTCGGCGTGCCCTCACGCCGTCTGGATTCTGCGCGAGCCCGGCGGTTCCGCCGGCTCCTATCGCAGCCGATGGCGAGTAGGACGCACGTCGCCAACACGGTGGTCACAATCATGTTCTTCATGGTCTGTCTCCCTGGGTTGTTGTTTCATGCTTGTTCAGTGAAGCTTGGTCGGGTCGGCCGTTGCGGTAACGGATCGTGCCTTTCGCGTCACTGTCCTTTTCTGTGGACGTCACGTGTCCGAGTATCCACAGCGCGATCAGAATGAGAATCAGTGAACTGTCCATGGTTTGCTCCTGTGACTTGGCGATCCGCCGGCGGTCGTGTTCTGCAAGTCGGCCGGTGTGTAGGATTGTCTGGATACCGTCGGCTTCTCGCGAGATTCGAGGGTCACAGACAATCGCGAGATGGATGAGACCTATCTGCGCGAGTTCTTCGAGTTGTCATGGAGGCGTGTGATCACCAACTCATAGCCCCCACGACCGGATCGGAACTCGGCTTCCATGGCCCGCACGTCGGCCGCTCTGAGGCCCTTGCGACGGATGGCGTCCCGCTGGAGCAGGACGAACCGCGCGTCCAGATCCGCCGGGACGAGCACCCAGAAGGATGCGACACCACCGTCCGCGACAGGCGCCGGGCCGAAGAAGTCTCGCGGAAGCGTCCGCACGCGGTTGGAGTATGAAGACAGCCGTCCTTCGAAGGGCACCACCCGGGGTGAACCCGTGGCTGTAACCTCGCCAGCCACCTGATTGTCCGTGTTTATCGCCACGATCCGCATGCCCAAGTGGGCGACGACCGACCGAAGCTGGTCGGCCGATTCCCACACCACCCGCAACGGCGGCAGCGCATCTTCGGGGCCGTCGGCGGACGTGTCGCCCGGGGTGTCCGGTGCTTCCGTCTTTGCCGGGGCGTCGACCACCCGCTTCAGCGGGGTCGGCTCGGCTGCTGGTCGGAGTTTCGGCGGCGTCGGGGGCGTCTTGGCCTCCGGCACCTCCGGCAGCATTGCGACGGTGGGTGGTTTGACCTCGGGTTGGGACTTCTTGGCGGCTGGCGTGTTTCCGTCGAACGGCCAGAACAGGAGCGCATGGGCTCCCACCGCTACCAGTATTCCGATGACGAATGTGCTTTTTGACATATCTATTGCTCCTTGTCTATTTCTATTGAGGGTTCTTCCCTGACCTCGGCCGCGACCTCACAGCCGGCCTTGTGCAGCCTGGCCATCACGCGCCAGACACGCTCAACGGCCAACTTGCGGTCTGCCCGAAGGGCAATTCGTTTTCCGGCCAGGCGGCTCTCGATCTGTTCGATCCCAACGGGGTCACCATTGAAAGCCAGTCCGTCTTCGCTGATGGTCAGCACGTCGAACTCCCCGTGCTGGACGATGGCCGAGCCCTTGCCGACTTCCGCCAGCGAGACCGGCATGGCCGTGACACGTTCCATCTGCGTCATCATCGCCAGCACGCTGCCCAGCGTAAGGAACACCAGATCGATCAGAGGTACGATGGCTTTGCCCATGGTTGTACCTCCCTAACGGTTCAGGACACTCAGGACGTAAGAGCCGAGCGACGCCACGAGCGACGTGACGATCCCGGCGCCGGTGGTCCAGTAGGCCGCCCCGAGTCCCGAGACGACCTTGGGCACATCCAGTCCTTGCCGGAATCCGCCAAAGGCGATGATGAACCCGTAAACCGAGCCCAGCAGCCCGATGGTCACGGCGATGCCGGCCAGTGGCTCGAGGGTCTTCTCCCAGGGATTCTCTCCGGGCAGTAGTTCCCGACGCCACCAGGCCAGCAGATACGCGGTCAGCAAGCCGAGGGTCACCACCGACAGCAGGATCTGGGGCGCCGCGAAGATACCGCAATGCTTGAGAATGGACTGGATCATCTCAGTCGTCCTTTCAGGACAGCGGGTTGAGCAGTTGGAGCCCACTCTTCTTCGACTCAGGGGACTTGGCCGATTTGACCGACACGACCGGCAAGTGGACCTTGGCCGCCAGTTGACGGGCCTCCCGGGCGAAGGCCGTGCGGATCAGGTCGTCCACCGATGAGAAGATCAGCTCCTTCCGGCTGGCTGTCGGCTTCACCACGCCTGGCTTGCCCAGGTCGAGGCGGGGCACTTCCCAACCGTGACGCAGTGCAATGAGAGTCACTCGTGTGGTCTTTCGGTCCACCTCGTCCCGAAGGGCGAGGATAGCGGCCTTAATCTCCATAGACGCCTTGCCGCCGTTGTCTCGAGCCTCGGCCACGGCTCGCTGGTAGGCGCTCCTGTACTTCTGGTGCGTCTGGCGCATTTCGCGGACCAGTCGGTCGAAGACGACCTTGTCGGCCCGCTCGTCCTTGTCGGCCGCAAGAGCCGGGGCCGACATGGCGGCCAGAACGGCGATCACGGACAATGCTTTGATGATGTTCTTCATGGTTTGGGTCTCCTTTGCCGCTGGTTCAGCGGCGGTTGATGGTCTTGGGTTGCGATTCGGCGTACTTGCGAATCTCCGTGTCGATATCGACGTTCTTCAGTTCCGGCGAGTCCTCGACGCGATCTGCGATCTTCGCCGTTTCGGTCTCGATGGATTTGGCGAGTTTGCCGGCAAAGTTGTTCATCATGCCGGCGAAGCCCTCGGCCTGAGTCTTCAGGTCCCCGACGTCCAGAGCCATCGCACCGATGCCCTTGCCGGCGGTCTTCATGCCGCCCAGGGTCTTGGCCAGTTTCTCGGCTGAGACCATGCCCTCGAGGATATCCACGTAGTTGCCAACGAACTCCGACTCGCCAACGAGGATCACCCGGACCTTCTCTACCTCGAAGGTTGCCATGGTGAGTTGGTCCTGCAGCCTGGACAGGGCCTGCACGATCCTGACCTGAAGGGCTTCGGTTGCCGGGCCGAGATTGACCCGCCCGACGCTCCCGAGGAGCTTTCGCAACGAAAGGATGTTTGCGAACACCGCTCGCAAGCGTTTCTTCCGCTGGGGATCGGTCTCGGCCTGGACGGCCTGGGCCAGTGTGCGCAGGCGCTTATCGTAGTTCTCGATCAGAGCCTTGGTCTTGGCGCTCTTGCCCCCGCCGTCGCCTTGGGCCATTACCGCGCGAACCTTGTTGATGGTCTTGGCAAGTGCTTCCTGACCATCCCAGAGAGGCTTGACGACGGTCTCCCAGTCGTCGGTGAAGCTCTTCATCTCGGTCCTGAGAGCCTTCAGGGCGGCTACGAGCTTCTCCTTGTCGACATCCTTGGCATTCAGGATCGTCTTCACCTCGGCGAATCGTTCCTTGAGCTGCGAGGTCTTCATCCGCTGGGCGACCGGCTCGGTGGCCTTCGCCATGGCCTCGGTCAGCGACTTGACATCGATGATCTTCTCCCGGTCGCGCGTGCCGTCGTCTGCCAGGCACGGCATCGCCGGCAGGCAGAGCACAAGGGCCAAGAGCGTCACAATGTTTCGGGTGTTCTTCATGTCTGGACTCCTTCTCATAGTCATAGTGGTTGGTGTTACCTGGCCGGCGAGGACTTGATGTCCTGCAGGGCCTTATCAACGGAGTACCGCAGGTCCGGGTCACGTATGGTTCGCCAGTACTTGCGAGCGACTTCCACGTCGCCGGTGCCGTAGGCGGACAGACCCCGCGTGAAGTGGATCAGATCTACGATCCGTTCCATGTCGGCGTCAGCTTCATAACTGCTCTCGGCGGCCACGAAATGACTCTGGGCCTCCGTGAAACGCCCTTGGCGCAGGGCGGCCTTGCCGACAATCTCCTCGGCCCGGGCGCGATCCTGTGGCTCGGTGTTCTCGTTGGAGAGGACCTCGCCAGCCGCACTGAGGGCTCCGGGCACGTCGCCCTGGGCCAGTCGGACTTCTGCCAGCAGGATCTTCGCATCGCTGGCCGGCGTGATCTTGTGCTCGGCCGCGAACTTCGCGGCGTCGGCCAGGCAGCTCTCGGCCCTTTCCGGCGAGCCGCTGCACAGGGCCTCGTGGGCCTCCCGCAGCCGCAGGGCGTACCTGGCCTGGTTCTGGTGGCACCCGGCCAGCAGGCCCGTCATGGTCAATACGATCAGTAGTGTGTTTCTCATGTTTGTGTCTCCTTGAAACGTTGTCTCTGCTCTTGCCGTGTTCTTCTCGATGAACACGGAACGCGGCATGGAAAGGGGCCCGGCGCCCCCCGTGCGCCGAGCTCCGACGATTCCATTACGTCTCTGGTTTTCAGTGAACTGGACTGGGTTGTGTCACGGCTTCAGGAACCCAGGCCCTTCCAGGTGGCCGATCTCGAAACCGGCCAGATCGCGGACGACCCCGAACCTGTTGGCGCGACCGAACACACGGTCATGGTCACGAAGTTCGAGTTTGTCGTCGAAGGGGATGAGCGGCTTGTGGAGGCTCAAGGAGCTCTCCGGCATCATGAAGCCACTCCGTGGTAAGAACCGCATCGAACCCGGCTGAAACTGGCACATATTCATGCTCCTCTTGCTAGGGTCTCTTGGATGGCCTGCCCGGACCGCCCGGAGCGGTTCCATCCAGTAACCTGTTTTCCGAAGTAACTGATGCATATCTGCCTGCCATGGGTACCGTCCTTTGAGAAGATCAAGCCCGTACTGTCACCAGCCTGACTCCCGGCCCTAGCATCGAAGTGCCGAGCCGAGTCGTCCCAGTGCCTATGTACTTCGCTATCGCCTGGCGGCATATCTCGGCCAGTTCCTCGTGAATACCGAGTGCTGTTGCCTCGATGAGTTTCCGCCGGTAGAGATCCCACACGGCCGGTACGGGTTGGCCATCCTCGTATGTGAAGCGTCCGGCTCGGTGTCTTACCTCCTGGGCCCACTGCCAAAGCAGTTGTCTGAGCTTCTTCGCAAACGCCTGGGGGTTTACGTCCCGCAGGTCGGTCATGCGTTTCAGTCGCGTGTTTCGGCGTCGGTTGAGGTTTCTGCTCATGGTGGGTTCCTGTGGTAAAAGGGTTCCGTTCGTGGCAGGGCCTGTCGCTGGGCAGTCGCCCGCGTCTGGCGTGACTGTGCTGTTCGCTCTTGTCATTGCATAGGCGAGACGGCCAGGACGTTCGGACAACGACCTGACAAGGACAAGGCCGCCGGGCTCTACTACGGATCGAGGAGAACCATTGCCGACAGGTCCGCGAGACTTTGCATACCGGTACGGCCTTTGCTCTTGTCCTGGAGATGTCAGTCTTCGCGTTACTGCGGTGCAGTCCTGATTCGGTCATCAATGAGCGTGGCCATTCGGCATCCTGGCCCCGTGCTGCGCCTGCAGTCGCAGAATCCCCGGCGTTCTGGGGGTCCTGTGGTAGTAGGGTTCAGCTCCTGACCGGGCCTGTCGCTGGGCCGTCGCCCGCGTCTGGCTGAATTGCGTTGTCAAGTCGGCTCGTTTCTCATTATGACATAGAGAGGAGGCCCGGAATGTTCTGACACCGACCTGACTGAAGCGCCCGTCGGGCATATGCTCAAGCCATCAGGTGCTGGTCTCTCTCGGTTCCCCAGCTAGACCGGCAAGGCGCAGCAACCTTTCCGGGCGAAGCCGACGCGCATTGGTGCAGCATCCCTGCCTGGGCACCACATGGTATGGTCTTGTCCGTTCAATGCAGAACCCCCCGCATGCTGGGCCATGGCGAGCACGTTCGGTCCTATGCCATCGCCGAAGGTATCTTTCTGTGATCTGACCGGTTTCCAGCCGCCGCCTTCGCCTGTCGGCTCGCCTTCGAGTTGACCTGCCCATGCCCATACGAACGTTCTCCTCTTCGTTGGCCGGCCTCATCGGCTCTCGCCCGGGCATGGCTGAGTCACGCATGACTCACTGTCCATCTAGGGTGGAGGCGACTTTCCGACTTAGCGTCGACTGAACTGACAGGCGTCCCTGCGATGGTCATAGGCGCATACCGGATAGCCGGCCGTCCAAGCTGCCACAGACCGCTGAAGCGCTAAGGTGGAAGTGGGTGTGCAGAAGACCGTGAAGGCCCGAGGATCATTGGGGGTGGCTGAAGCCAGCTCTGACAAGTTCCTGACACCGTTGGTCAGCTCAGCGAAGCCAGAACATGGCGTAGGAGCAGCCGCTCCTGGACAGATTCCTCTCCAATCATCGTTCGACGCAGCAACAACACCGCCTCTTCCGAGCTGAGCACGCTCGCCCGGGCGACTTGAGCAGCTAGATAATCCATTTCAGTTGTAGCGCGTTCTCGAGCACATTCGTACCACGCTGGAGGCATAAGTAGCATTTCAGAGCAAGACGCAGCGTCTGTACAATGCTCGCCGCCGACATCCCTCGTGGTCATGTCCGCCAACCATCTTCGCCACAGCAACCTATAGTAGATGCCAAACTCGCCCTCAAGAACAATCCCCTCGAACACCTTGCGAGCATCCTGTACAGACAGATGTAAGCCATCTGCAAGGGCACTCGTCAAGGTCTGCAGTTCAAGCTCTTTTCGCTGTCTTTCACGATGCGTTCTACCGGGATTTGCACCGGGCGGTATGTCCTCAGGCGGAAGAGATTCTCCGATCCTGATGCCTTCCCGGAACACCAAGTCCGACACCTTTCCATGAAGGAACCGCCATAGATAAGTAGTAAACCTGCTAATCTCCGGATCGTACTCATCCAGGTATTTGCGATCCAGCCAGGCTCTCGCCGTATCCAGCGCGTCATCTCGCAGATCATATCTCCCTGTTGTTTTGCAGAGGTCGTTACATATGCTATGCATGATGGGCACTGCTTCTTTGAGGAGTCGCACTCTCTCCTGCGCCCGGCTCTCCCCCTTCATTTGCCTGTACATCCGGAATCGATCTCGTGACAGGTTACCCCTGTCCCTTGCCGAATTGCCCTCGTGAATGCCTCCGGTCATCGCTCGTCCTCGCCAAGGATCACGCGGGTCTGATCATCCGAACTCCATTGGGCTTTGGTGAAGCCTAGATTCAGCGCATAATCCTGCATGAACATTTGCTCCACTGGACTAATCCCCTTAGCGGCAATTGCCTCGTTCGGTCTGATTGCATTCAGCTTCAACTGATTGCCCCACTTCGACGTCGGATCCTTCCACGGAATCACAATCGGCTGGTACGGGCGAGGGAACAGGGCCGCATATACTTCCTGAAAGCTCACTGGCGGTGTCATTAGTGTCTTGACTGCGCCCGTCCATCCCTCCTTGTTGCAGCGATCCCTCCAGTTTCGCGCGCCACAATACCGGTGATGCATTACTCTGACCGTCATGAACAGAACGATCCACCTCCACAGCGTCTTATCGTAGCAACGCATTTCACAGACCCAGTCAGCTTCCTTGAGGCAAGCATCCTTCTGGAGATCGGCATCGAAATCCTTGATGAACTCTTCAAGCTCTGGATTCGCCTCAGCAGACTCTCCTGCCTCAACCAGCTCAGACAACTTCATCCGTTTCCGAGTTAGCCCGCCCTTGTCGTCCTGGTCCAGCCTGGCATCCCACAGTTCCTTCGTTGCTGCAATGGCACGTCTGATCACATCAAGGTCCAGACCATCGGTGATTGTTTCACGCTCACCCGTGATGCTGCTGCGCACCTTCGTGTGAAATGTCTCTAGTGCCCAGTCCTTGATCTCCTCATCGCTCGCACCGATGAAGAGGCCCCGGACGGGCAAACGCCGAATGCCATAGCGTGACTCGATGACGAGGGAAGCATGGCCAGCGTTCCGCGACAACTCCACAAGATCGCCAAGATCAATACCAAGTAGTCCCAACCTGAACAGCTCGCAGATCTGCGATTGAAGTACTTGTACGCCCTCGGTGAGAAGCTCGGACCAACTCGGAGCGGGCCGACCTCTGCGCTGAAACGTGCCGGCGTGGTCAGTACGCAAGAACCACTCGAAGAACTGCCCGTCTTGGTTATCGGCTATGGTCTGGTTCGGATAGCGGGTCACTGCTACGGGAGCAACCGGGTGTTCGGAAAACGAGTCAAAGACTAGTACGCCCATGTAGAGCCCATAGCAGTCGGTACGAGCTGGCCTTTCGAGGTAGCTCGGGAATTCGCCTGGAGTCGAGACAGAGATCCCCAACGGTTTTGCAAGCCTTCTCAAAGAGGGCAGGGGGCTAATGTCTTCAATTGAATCTGGCGGAACGTGGTGCCTCTTTTCTACCGGTGTCGTGTCCCCCGTCATAGCGTAGTCAAAACATATGATTTCAGGAATAAACCCCTCCAGTCCCAGTTGCTCGGGACGTCTAAAGCGAAGGACCTCGACCAAATCCCTGAACTCCTTTGCCTCGCCAGGACTAGCAAGCCATCTGAGCTCGAAATGCTCGGCAATCCCCAGTGGCTCGCCCATATCATCATCTTCGCGAAGTTTTGGGAGCTTGAACTTCGTTCCAGATATGTCGCTCGCGAGGGTGCCTGGCTCGTCGTCGATGAGCAAGACCCGAATTCTGTCACAGTCATCCATCCTATGTGTGGTCATTGGGTCATCTCTCTTGCATGCCGCAAAGGCCAAGTGCAATCTCAAATCTGCCGATGTCCTCATCGACCGGCACAACTCGCACGAATAGTGTCCCGATCGCAGCGTACTCCAGGAGATTTGCCAGGAATAGCAGCCCGCCAACGGCCGCGGTGGCAGTCGTATCCCATGGAGTCCAGTCGGGCCCTCCTATGCCGATACGCGGCTGGGTACGAGCCAGCCGACACGCATTGGAGAATACAAAGACACGATGCTTCTTCCCGGTCTGCGGAAGGGTGATCGTTGTGGTACGCCAACGAAGTTCGACCTCGATACACTGAGGCAACCGGTAGCCGTTCCTAGCGGCATTGGTCAATATCTCTGTGAATATCTCGTCATAGAATATGTTGGAGGGTCGAACAGAGCCATCGGGTGCCACAATCCATGGTACGATAGAAGGGGTTGTATGCCTCGCAGGGGGGGTCAACAGCACTGGCTCGTTGACTGTATTCACCTGTGCCTGAATCTTATGCAGCCGTTCGCCAATGGGGTACGATGACGAGCTACGCCATTCGGGCTTGCCATCGATTAGGAAAACTTGTTCCTTCTCTAACGAGCTGATGGCCCTGGACAACAGGTCGAGTATGTGCCCCAATGCCTCGACACTGCGCAAAGATGCCAGAGCCCGAACAGCATCTGCTCTCGCATTGTCACACGTGAGTGTTCCTGCCTCAGCCGCATCCTTGAGACCACGCAAGGCGCTGCCAACCGGGCCAACACGATGCTTCATTGGGTGGCCAATCTTGTATGCCGCCACAGCTAGCAGGCGTGCTTCCCTGCCTCGCATCTCCTGAATGACGGCCAGGATCGGGGCAATGAAATTATCCCGAATCTTCTCTGGATTGACCTTTGTGTATGCCGCGCCGCTCTCGGATTTCAATCGGGTGGCAGCCAATACGCATGGCGTAGGTTCGTCTGCGAGAACTACTTCGGCCATGCCGGCACGCAAGGGAAGCAGAAGTGCCCCAGGGGATTGGAGGGGCGACGCAGTTGGGCGCAGGAACGCCTTGGGGAGAGGATAGATGCAGACCAGATGCTCCCATATCGTGTTCACTCGCTCGACCACGGAGTTCAGGTCTCCATCGACATCCGTGTCCGTCATCCGAAAGAGACGCAACATCTCCTTCGCATAGCTCTCCTGGCCAAGAAGGCGGAGAACACCGTTGAGCCGGGGAATCACATCACGGTAGATCGTGTACGCCTGCCATCTGCCGGGTGCGTCGTTGGAGAGTTCACAGCACAGCGCCAGCCACGGAACACCACCGAGATGGCAAGGTACGCAGAGAAGCACTCTTCCATCATCGAGCACCTTGAGTCTCAGAGACCCTGTCTTGAGAGACAGACCGACTTCATGAGGTGCCACAAGCTTGCGAGGCACCTGTACAACGGTCTTGTCCTGGAGGCGTTCATACCCAAACCCCCAGAGGCAGTCCTCGCACGCATACCAACGGATCGCAAAGACATAGCATTCGTCTCCCGGCATGATCGCTTCAACCAGGTTGGCCCGTGTATGCGTGAGTATCCCGTCCAATACGTCTTCTGCATGCGTATCGTGAACTCCGGGCCAGATTGGGCAGGCATCACGATCAATGGTCGTGGCTTTCGATTGACGTATCTGCTTGAGTCCCAAACGAAGGGCCAAGCTGACATACCGCAGGAATGTCTCGTCAATCTGAGACAGGATCGCCTCAATCACCTCCCTTGCACCGGGCCGTCCGCACGCAACAGCCAACACTGGCCCCTTTGGATCCAGCTGCAATGTGGATTCAGCTGGTAGTTGACGGTCTGCGGCTGTGTCCGGCGAGGTGCTGATACGATGGCGGCCATTCCTGGTCCAAATGCTGACTTCCGAGCCTGGTGGCAAAGCGAGAGTCAGATAGTCGATGAAGTTGAACAGAAATGGCCCGCATTCCCCTCCAATGAAGTCTCGTGGTGTACTGGCACGGACCCATCGGTTGAATGAAGCTCGAATGCCCTCCACGATGGACTCGATGGGCAACCCCAGCACGTCATTGTGCGACAGAGTATGTTCGGGAGTAGCTGCCATGAAAACAAACCTGATCACCTGGGCCGAGCCCAGCTTGGAGACCGGCTCCACCCATCACCAGGCTGGACTTACATGACGTAACCGCACATCTTCAGGAGCCCGTCAAGTTTCAGCGCGCTCTTCTCTTCCGCTCTTGCGTCTTCAGATACTCGCCCTTCTCGTAGCACTACTAACCGGTCTCCATAGTTCAAGGCGTCCAAGAGATTATGCGTGACCATGATGACGGTCGTCAAGCTCTCTCGCCCAAGTTGCATTGTCGTCTCCAAGCACTTCTGGGCATTCGCCTGATCCAAAGACGCCGTGTGCTCATCCAGAAGAAGCAGGGCCGGTTCTCGAAGCATGGCCAACTCTATCGCCAGCATCTGACGCTGGCCCTGGCTGAGATCGGCGATGCGGGAGTCGATCTTCTCCGCCAGCCCCAGCCTTTCCAGACGCTTGAGAAACCAACTCCGATCATGTGCTGCGCCGCGAAACCTCAGCGGGGACGGGATGGGACTCCTGTTGGTGGCCAGACGCAGGTTCTCCCAGACCGTCATCCCGGCGGCCGTGCCCATGCGTGGGTTCTGGTAAACCCGGGCCAACTGCTCTGATCGTTTCCACCGAGGCAGGCGGGTCCAATCGTGGCTCTCACTGCCATTGACAAGCTCTATCGTGCCATTGTCGGCTGGGAAGTCGCCAGCCAACAGGTTCAGAAAGGTGGTCTTTCCCGAGCCATTGGGTCCCACCAGCACGACAAACTCACCTGGCGCAATGTCAAGATCGAGTTCCCGAAGGGCGTGGATCTGGCCATTGCCATTACGCGGGAATGCTTTCGAGAGCTTTCGGACCCTAAGCCCGTAACGGGATGTCATCACCTGGTCGCTCATTTCACGATCTCGGCCGCTCGTGTGCGGACCGCATCAGGAAAGACGAAGCCCAGTTGCTTGGCAGCCTTATCGTTCAACATCAGTGTGTCCCCTTCGAACATCACCGGTGCAGTGTCTTCCGGCATCTGCCCAGTCTTGAGCACCTCCGCGATCACCTGGCCGGCCCGTTGGCCCAGTTTCCGGTAGTCAACGGAAACGGCGGCCAGTGCTCCGTTGCGAACGCTGCCGGAATCGCTGGCGACTACGGGCAGCTTGCCCTCGTAGGCCACCCGCACAAGTCCGGCCATTGCGGCAACTACCGTGTTGTCCGAACCGACATAGATCACGTCCACGTTGCCGACGAGGGAGCGAGCCGCGTCAATGACCTCCTGCGACTGAGAGACAGTCACTGTCTTGAGTTCGACATTTCGCCCTTTCGCGAGCGTCCTGATCTGTTCGACGCCGTACTGTGAGTTCCTCTCACCGGCGTTGTAAATGATTCCGACCCGTTTAGCTTGCGGGAGTAGCTCGAAGATCAGGTCGAAGTTCGCCTTGTAGTTCACCGCGTCACAGACACCGGTCATGTTCTTCGGCTTAGCATCCATGCCAACGTCCGAAGGGTTTGTTACGGTGCTGAACACTATCATCTGCGACAATGGGGCCTCCTTGAAGACGGCCTGAGTCACCGGTGTTGAGACCGGCACGATGACAGCCGGATGGACACTCAGCAGTTCCTTGGCGAACGCGTTCAGCTTATCCATCTCACCGTTGGCGTTG
>CAZVEV010000101.1:0-18122 GCA_964625865.1 uncultured Planctomycetaceae bacterium
CCGAGAATCAGCGCCCCGCCGTCTTGGCCGGGATCCCCCGGCAGCGGACTCACCGTCAGCGCCAGGAACCCCTCATTCCCGTCGGCGTTGGTGAACCGCAGTTCGTCCAGTGTGACCCGCTCGCCCGACCGCGTGCACTCGCCCAGAGCCCGCGTGACCTCCCGGATCGGCCAGCGCACCGGACAGGCCGCCAGCGCCCGACCGACCGCCTGGTCCGAAGGGACACCCAGCGTCTTGGCCGCCCCGCGATTCCACCGGAGAACCCGCCCGTCCGGCGAGACGGAGATCAGGACCGACGGACTGGCCGCCGCCAATTCCGCGTGCGCTATCCGAAGTCTCTCCTCGGCCAGACACTGCTCGATCACCTGGGCGACGGTGTTGCCCAAGGCCTCCAGTAAGGCGTCGTCGTCTCGGGAGATCGGGTGCTTGGCGAACAGGGCCAGGACACCGACGTTCTCGCCGCTGTGGCGCCGAAGGGGATACCCCGCAAAGGACACCAACCCCAATCCCGCCGCCCACTCGCGGTTGTGCACGCGAGGATCGCGCGTCACGTCGTTGGTCAGGAACTTCCCGTCCTGCTCCGCGGCGACGCGCCCGATCTTGTAGCACCCGAAGGGAACGCGCCGGTGGATCTCGCCGTCGACGTGCGTGTACCGCCCCGAACTGGCGAGGAGGTGCAGGCACTTATCGCGATGCCGGCACACGTGAGGGCCCGCCGTCACGTCGGCATGGATACAGCCGGTGTCGCACCGGTCGCCGACACGGGTCACCCAGACGCGGCAGAAGTCCGCGTCGAACACCTCCACCACCGCGTCGGTGATCTGCTTGAGCTTCGCCGCCAGGCTCCCGGGCCCGAGCAGAGACTGTTGGAGAACGGTCAGTCTTCGCTGGCGGTCCAGCATCTGCTCACGACCATGGACGTGCCGGTCCATGCGTCGCGCCGCCAGCATGAGTCCGGCCAGACCCAGAATCCACAACCCTCCGTGCGCGAGACACAGGGCGACAACACGCGAATCCGCGATGGCCTGCAGGTGCGCCATCGGAACCGAGACGCTGACCCCTCCTCGGACGTCTCCCAGGACGTATCCTTGCCGGCCGTGGCACTTCAGGCAACCGCGCTCGACGTAAAGAGGACGCATCAGGCGCATGGATGGTTGGCCGTGCATCTGTTCGACCGAACTGACCTCCCTCACACCGCGATCAAACGCCTTCAGCGCCTCAGCTTCCCACGCGTCCGGAGCGTTTTCGGGGCGCATCGGATTCAGACTGGTGATGTGTCCTGCTGTCCCCTCCTGCGCCCGCCCAAGCTCATGGACCTGACGTGTCATGTACGCCGGGTTGATAAGAGTCAGCTTCCGCCCGGACGGCGTGGTGATGTCGCGTTCGGGGACATCGGCGAGATACGGGTTCGGGGGCGTCTTCTCGCTGATCGGCGCATAGAGCCCACCGTGACCGGCTGACCAGCGACGGTACACGATGTCCTTCTCGAACGCGATCCGCGCTGTCGCCAGTGCGATTTGGTGGGTTTCAACCGTCGTGTCGTGGATGTTCCAGACCAGGGAGACTCCAACCACGGCGGTCCAAAACACCGCAACCACCCACATGCCACGCCACAGCCGCACCTGACGCTTGCTCTTGTTGACACTCATTGAATACCCGCCCAAGTTCCCTCAATCGCCGCCAACGACGATTCCGCCGGACCTCTACACCAGATCGTCCATTGCTCCGGAACCGCACCCGTATGTGTAATATCGGTATGATCACCGCGGCGGTCCACGAACGGGACGCCTTTTTTTGCTAAAATGGAAAGGTTATCCTGTTTTGCCGTCCCCTATCCTGTGCGCCTGGACAATCCGCTTTCAGGATTCGGGCCAGACAGCCCCCATGGCCCCATGGGCAAGCAGGCCCGATCCCTCGTCTCAGTGTACGTCTCTTCCTTGTCGTTCTCGTGGGGCCCTCGAGCGTGGCAGTCGCAGGCTCGGGGCGGTATCATACCGCCTCGTGAGCGACGAGAAGTGATGAAGGAGATGTGTGATGACTCGGAGTCTGACAGTCCAGCTTGTAATCCTGACTGCCATGGCGGCCGCGCCCCTGACCGCGGGGGCACGGGAGTACTACGTTTCGCCCGACGGCTCGGACCGCAACAGCGGTTCGCGCGAGGCCCCGCTGGCGACGATCCAGAAGGCCGCCGACGCGATGCAGCCGGGAGACACATGCATCCTCCGTGCGGGCGTATACCGCCAGACCGTTCGTCCGCCGCGGTCCGGGCGAAAGGGCCAGCCCATCCGCTTCGTCGCCGCGCCGGGCGAGAGGGTCGTCCTGGACGGGACCGAGCCGATTGCAGGCCCGTGGACGCGGCACAAGGGGCGGATCTACAAGGCCCGAGCGCCGGAGCCGTTCGAGCAACTGTTCGTCGACGGGAAGATGATGATCGAGGCCCGCTGGCCCAACGCGAGGTTTGCCCAACTGCTCGACCGCAAGGTCTGGGCACAGAGCGGAACAGGCAGTCGCTATGGCAAGATCGTCGATCCGAAGCTCGCCGCTACAGACGTAGACTGGACCGGCGCGCTGGCGACGCTGAACGTGGCCCACCAGTTCTTCACCTGGTCGCGGACCGTCACGAAGCACTCGCGAGGCAGCAAGACGCTGACCTACGACAAGGACCTCAAGGGCATCACCCACTACGCGGACAAGACCACGATGTGGGAGGACGACTACTACGTCCTGTCGGGCAAGCTGGCCGCACTCGACGCGCCGACCGAGTGGTTTCGCGACCCGGACGGGGCAGTCTACCTGTGGACGGACAACGGCAAGTCCCCCGCCGGACGCCGCGTGGCGTACAAGAAACGCCCTTACGCGTTCGACGCAGCGAAGCGCGACTACATTGAACTTCGCGGCGTGCGGCTGTTCGCCACGACCTTCCGCCTGAACCACTGCAACGGATGCCTCGTCGAGAACTGTCGGCTGCTGTATCCCACCTTCAGCCGGCGCGTCAAGGAGTTTGACCCCGTACGAGGCAGTTCACCGGTGACGTCTGTCACGGGCGATCGCAACACCGTGCGGCGGACCTCGATCGCCTACGCCAGCGGCGGCGGGCTGCTGGTGACGGGGCGGGGCAATCTCGTGGAGAACTGCATCATCCACGACGTCTGCTGGAACGGCTCGCTGACGCAGGTGGCGTTGGGGCTGTACGGGCCCGGCCGGGAAGGCGGCCAAGGGAGCACGGCGCGGCGCAACACGCTGTTCAATGCCGGCAACGCCATCATCAACTACCGCAAGGCCGCCCACACCATTGAGTACAACCACGTCTACAACGGCGGGCTGCTGTGCAAGGACGTTGCGCTGGTCTACACGGGCCAGCCCAGCACGGCCGGCAGCATCGTGCGATACAACTGGGTCCACGGCTGCTACACCGACCCGCACCGGGGGCGGAGCGGCAAGCCCGGCGGGCTGGGCATCCGCGGCGACGACCAGACGCGGCGGCTGACCGTGCATCACAACGTCGTATGGGACTGCGGGCGCGACGGGATCATCGTCAAGGGCGACCACAACCGCGTGGTCAACAACACGGTCCTGAACATCGGCCCGCCCGACGGGCAGCCGGGCAGCTACATCAGCCTCCACACCGCCCCCGAGCCGAAAAAGGCTTGGCGAAAGCAGCACCCCCTGCTGCCGGTCCAGAACGCCAACAGCCTCATCGTCAACAACGCCGCTCGCACCATCACGGCCAACCAGCGTGGCAAGCCGTTCGGCCAATCCAAGAACGTTCAGAACAACTGCCCCGCCGCCGACCTGAAGCTGGTCGCCCCCGACAAACTGGACTTCCGCCCCCGCCCCGACTCACCCCTCGTCGACGCCGGGCGCGTCATCAAGGGCTTCACCGACGGCTACAAAGGCAAAGCCCCCGACGTCGGCGCCTACGAACACGGCGGCGACCACTGGAAACCCGGCGCGGACTGGAAGGAAGACTGAGCCCGTACGACGTGCAACACGTTGCACGCCCTGCCGGGAACGCCTCTGCGTTTTTCAGCACCTTCGAGAACGCCCGGAAACGCCCCTGGCCGACGTTCTTTCATGCCGGAGGGGTTATGGACGTTCTTTGTCGGCGAGGGCGGCCAGAGGGTCCTCCGGGCGTCAGCCGGGCGTCTGGCCGCGTGTTCTGCAACGCCCTGAACCCCTCGCGCGGAATCGAACGTAGGTCGTTACCTCACGTCGCGGGCAGCAGGAGGAACGACCGAGAACGCACTCGCACAGAATGCGCGGTTTTTTCTTTTGCATGTTCCCTGCTGATGTGGTATATTTTTTGCTTGAGTCGATATAGTGTGGAAGTCTACGTTCACCGGGCCTGTGGTGACGAGGGTATCCGAAAGGTCGGAGGTCTCGTCCGAACGGCGATGCAGGTCTTGGTCTACGAACGCATGTCGCAACATGCGAGTGATACCGTGAGAGACAACGGAAGGAGAATACCGATGACACAGATCACCAGGAGCATCTTGGGCATCACTGCCGCCGCAGCCGTGCTGCTCGCCGGACTGACGAACTCCTCGCTTGCCAACGTGTGGGACGGGTCGACCGATAACGACTGGCGCACCAACGCCAACTGGGACACGAACGACTTCCCGGGCGCCACCTACGGCGACGCCAACGACGACGCCGTGTTCGACGTGGACACGACGGGAAACGTCTCGCCCAACATCGCGGGCAACCACGTCTATCCCGAGACGATCGATTTCACGAACAGCAGCGGCACAGGCACCACTTCGTACGATTTCACGTACGGCGACAAGCTCATTGTGATCAAGGCGGGCGGCGGCGTGACGGTGGACGCCAGCGTCACGACGGACCAGACGTTCTCGGTCACCGTGCGGCCGGACAACGGCACTACGACGTACACGAACAACGGCTCGGGCGTGCTGGCGTTTGGCACGATGGAGACGTATTGGAGTGGCGGGGCGCAGTCCAACGTTGTCTTTGACGGCAGCGGGAGTATCACGGTGAAGAAGCTCAACGACCGAGACGCGGCGAGGAACCTCGGCGTCGAGAAGAGGGGCGACGGTACGCTGAGGATCACGGGCAACGGCGACTACACGAAGCAAACCCATCTCTATGAGAACGGCGTTATCCGCATCGAATCGAATGACGCGCTCGGGACGACCGCCGGGAATACGCGCATCCACGGCCACCTCGCCAACGGCGGGCGCGTGGAACTGGTCGGCGGGCTGACCGTCGCTGAACCCTTCGAACTCGGTGGAAGGCAGGGCGTTTCGCAGAATTCGGCGCACCTGCTGAACGTCAGCGGCGACAACACGCTGACCGGCGCGATCACGACCTACACCGGCGGGAGCACCTTCAACCTGAAGTCCGACGCCGGTCTGCTGACCATCCAGGGCGACTTCATCGAAGAGACCACCATGGTCGACACGCTGCAACTGCTCGGGTCGGGCGACGGGCTGTTCACCGGCGACATACTGAATCCGACGGCAAGCCACGGTTCGAACGCACAAGCGCCGCTGGACATCGCCAAGTACGGCAGCGGGACATGGACGCTGGCGGGCACGACCGACACGCGGGACCCGGCGGATTCCAATTCCCGGGGCACGACGAGCGTGAGCACCGGCACGCTCGAAGTGGACGGCACGATGTACAGCGACGTGGTCGTTGACGATGGCGCGGCGTTCGGACCCGGCGGGTCGATCGGGACGGCTGACGTGACCGGCGACGTCTCGATCGACGGTACGCTCGATATCGAAATCGACGGCGCACTGACGGACCTGCTGAACGTCACGGGCGATCTGGACCTGTCGGGCGGCACCAGCGCGCTGAACGTGATCGACAACAGCCCGAGCGAGTCCTCCTACGTCATCGCAACCTACACGGGCACGCTGACGGGCACCTTCGCGACATGGGACATCCCCGACGGTTACGCGCTGGACTACGGAAGCGGAAGCAACAGCCAGATCACCCTGGTCCCCGAGCCGGCATCGCTGGCGCTGCTGGGACTCGGCGGTCTGCTGACGGTCCGCCGTCGTCGGAACTGACCCTGGCGTGCGAGGCTCAGATGTCTCGCCGAGAACAGCCGCACCAAGTCGGCTCGGATGGTCTACCTGGCGATCGCGCCGTCTACACCTCGCCCAGGCGCGCCATGACGTCTTCGGCTCCGCAGCGGGCCTGGAGGAGGGCAGAGAAATCCGTGCGGGCTTCGATCGCCTTCTTGGCCGCGCCGGCGAGCGACGCATCGCCCAGCAGGATCGCACCGACCAGCGCCCCGTCGTGGAAGACGAAACGGTGGTAGGCCTGCCCGTCGCGATGTTCGACAACCCGGAAGCTGCCGTCTTCCGGCTCGACCGTGCCAATGCTCACCAGGTCCACGCCGAGGACCTTCAGCGTATTGCTCCGCGGAATGCCCCCGAACTCCGTGCTCGCCCCGAGCACGTTCATGCCCGCAATTGCCCCCTGATACTGCGACGCGCTCCAGTTGCCGTACAACTGGCCCCGATGCTCGGCCACGTCTCCGGCGGCCAGAATGTCCGGGTGCGAGGTGACCAGGTGGTCGTCCACGATGACTCCGCGCCCGACCTCGAGGCCGGCACGACGGGCGAGGTAGCTGTTGGGACGCACGCCGACGGCGATCACGACGATGTCGGCATCCACGGTTGACCCGTCTTCGAGCAGGACCCCCACGACGCGCTCGTCGCCGACGATCTCGGCGCAGCGTGCTTCGGTCCGCACCTCGATACCCGCCGCCGCCACGTGCTCGGCCAGAATCTCGCCCGCTGTCCGGTTCAGTTGGCGCGGCATGAGCCAGGCGTGACCTTCCAGCAGGGTCACCTTGGCCCCGCGTCGGGCCAGCGCGCCGGCCGTCTCCAGCCCCAGCAGCCCCCCGCCGATGCACACGCACGTGACGCCCGCGCCGGCCGCCGCGGCCACGCGTTCGACGTCGGCCGTGTTGCGCAGAGACGTCACGCCCTCGCGATGCACGCCCGGCAGCGGCGGGATGAACGGATGGGCCCCGGCGGCGAGAATCAGCTTGTCGAACGCCAATTCCCTGCCGTCGCGCAGCGTCACAGTCCGCGCCTCGGGCGAGAGGGTGGTGACCTCGGCCCCGGACAGCAGTTCGATGCGATTGTCCTGATACCACTGCGGCGGATGGACCGGCAGGTCGCCGGAGGCGATCTCGCCGGCGAGGTACCGCGTGAGGTTCAGCCGGTAGTACGGCGGGTCAGGCTCGCGAGAGACCAGGGTGATCTCGGCGTGCGGAGCGGCCTGCCTGAGCGACTCGGCCGCCGAGACGCCCGCGATGCCCGCGCCGATGATGACCACGCGAATCGACTGATCGGCCGCGACGGCTTGGGCGGGACCGGCGGCGACCGGTTCGAACCGATCGCGCGGCGCGCCGCAGACCGGACACACCTCAGGCGGCTCGTCGCCGTCGTGGACGTAGTTGCAGTTGAGGCACTGCCACTGCTTCGGCGCGGCCGCCGCAGGCGCGAGAGGCGCTTCATCATAGGCCTCGAAGTCGCTCCGGGCCGCCCCGCAGACCGGACACCAGTCGGGCGCGTCGGCGTCGCGGTGGATGTACCCGCAGACCGAACACCGCCACGCCGCAGCGGATGGCGCACTCATGACGTCTCTCCCTGGTTAGAGTCCCGACAGTGTTGAAGCGGCATCTTGCCGCTTTGAGAAGGCCGTCAACGCACGATTCGATCGCGTTTCGGCAACGCGGCCCGATGCTACGTCAACGCCAAGGCCGCCCGACAATCTTCGCCCAACGCGGTCCTATTCAATCTCGAAGAACCGCTCGGCGCCGGCGCCGCAGACCGGACAGGTCTCGGGCGCATCGCCGTTGATCGTATTGCCGCAGACGTTGCAGACGACGATCTTCGACGCCGGCAGGTCGCCTCCCGCTTCATGCGCCGCCAGGGCATCGCTGTACAGGCCGTGATGAATCTCCTCGACGGCCAGCGCGTTGCGGAACGACGCCAGCGCCGCGACGTTGCCTTCGGCTTCGGCTTCGGCGACGAACTTCGGATACATCTGCTGGAACTCGAAGCCTTCGCCCTCGATGGCGGCGGCGAGGTTGGCGGCCGTCTCGCCGATACCGCCCAGCGCGCGCAGGTGGGCGTGGGCGTGGATGGTCTCAGCGGCTGCCGCGGCGCGGAACAGCTTGGCGATCTGCGACCGTCCGTCGGCGTCGGCTTTCTTTGCAAAGGCCAGGTACTTGCGATTGGCCTGCGACTCACCAGCGAATGCGTCCTGAAGATTGTCCGTCGTTGCCATGGTAAAGCTCCTTCTATCTGTTTACCCGTGTGTATGTGAAATCCTACGCAGCAGGAAGCGGTCAAACAAGTGTCGCCCTGATTTTTGATGTTCGCAGAGAAATCGAACCATCAGACGCTATAATCACTTGCCCCGGTGGTGGTCGCGGCGCAGGGCCAGACTGGACTGGCCACCGATCATCACATGGCCACCCGATGGAGAACACGATGGTCTTCCCGTCACAGCCGTCCCGCCGCGGATGTCTTTCGGCACTGGCGCTGACCGCACTGGCGTGGTGTCTCTGCGCAGCCGGCGCGGGGTGCGGCCAGCCCGCGCCGCCAGTCCGCGTTCGCGTGATGACCTACAACATCCACCATGGGCAGGGCGAGGATGGCACGTTCGATCTGGAACGACTGGCGAAGGTCATCCGTGACGCACAGCCTGACCTCGTCGCGCTGCAGGAGGTCGATTGCAGGACGCGGCGAGCCGGCGGTGTGGACCAGGCCGCGGAGCTTGGACGCCTGACGGGGATGCACGCGGTGTTCGGCAAGGCGATGGACTTCTCGGGCGGACAGTACGGCGAGGCGGTCCTATCGCGCTGGCCCATCCTGGAGAGCACTGCCCACCAACTCGGCCACGACAGAGGCACCGAGCCGCGAGCGGCCCTCGCCGTTCGCGTTCGCGCGGGCAAGGCCGGCCCGGTGCTGCTGTTTGTCGGCACGCATCTCGATCATCGGCGCGACGGTGCCCTGCGCTTGCGACAGGCGAAGAAGCTCAACGAGTTGTTCGTCAACGATGCCGGCCATCCCGTCATCCTCACCGGCGACCTGAACGCCATGCCCGACAGTGACGCCATGCGAGCCCTGTTGCACCAGTGGACGCCAGCGGCAGGGAAGCAGGCGGCGCCGACCTGGCCGGCGGACAAGCCGACCGACAGGATCGACTACATCCTCCTGCGACCGGCCGCGGGGTGGCGCATCGTCGAGTTCACGGTCATCGACGAGAAGATCGCCTCGGACCACCGCCCCCTGCTGGCCGTCCTGGAATGGCACGGGCAAGGCGTAGACGCGGCATCCTGCCGCGTTGCCGTGACGCCATCCAATCTTGCGTCGGCGGATCCCTCCAAGCGGCAAGATGCCGCTTCTACAGTAGCCGTCCGAGACGTTCGTCACGGCTGGTAGACCACCACGGACTGCTTGAGCGGATTGGCGTTGAGTTTCAGGCCGCCATCGACAAGGTCCACGACGCGAATCACCTCGGACCACTTCGCGTCGTCAGGCAGCAGGTCACCCAGGAGGTTGGGCTGGGCCTTGATCCAGTCACCGTTCAGGACGCTGTCGGGGCGCTTGGGGAACAGGGCGAAGTAGAGCATTTCCATTTCGACCAGTTCACTGAAGAAGTGCGTCCCGAGCGACACGTCGGGCACGATGTCGCCTCGCATCGTGACGATCTCACAGACGACCGAAACGGTGTTGATGTCGTTGAACGTGACGGGCACGCCCAGTTCGGGACTGCTGGTCGCCCAGCGCCCCGGGCCCATGAGGAGGATGTGTTTCTCGTCGTTGCGCCGCCGCCCGTCGACGTGTGCCAGTCGTCCGATCACTCGCGCGACGTTGTAGCGATCGGCGATGGTCAACTCGCCGTAGACTTCCGGCACGACGTAGATGATCCGCGCGACATCGCACGCCCTGCCCTGACCGATGACGGCGCCGTGGCTCTCGACGATCAACCGTTCGGGTGGAATATCGTCCGGGGCCTCGACGATCTTGCCCCCCTCCATGCCCTGAAGGGGACGACACTGGAGGAGACTGATCTTGCAGCCCTCGTCGGCCGTGAAGTTCGCGGCGAACTCAACGTCCACGGGATAGTCGTAGGCCGTGTGGAGGGTTCGCAGCGTCTCGCGCATCGTCTCGACGAAGTTCGAGTCATCCAGGAGCTTCTCGAACGTCAACACCCACTGGGGGGCGACGGAAATGGCCCCCGGCCGTGCGGTTCGGGCCCTGCTGCGATCCTGCGAGGCGAACCAGTCGATCGGCAGTTTGGGGCTGGTGGCCGCGATGTCTTTGAACGATGCGCAGAGCAGTTGGCTGGCTTCGAGATCGATCACGTCGACTTTGCGTTGGGAGTACTGGCGGACCTGGTCGAAGTTGCTCTCCGGCCGCTTTTTCGGCGCGTTCAGCGAGACCACGCGCGTGTAGTCATCGTCGCTGCGGTCCACCGCCCGCGTGCCCATGCCGAACACCAGGCGAAGCATGCCCGCCTCGGGGTCGATCTCCTCGCTCCAGACGTACGGGTTGAAGGAGAAGCCCACGCCGGCAATCTGCGGGAAGTAGTAGCTCCGCCCGTAGCGTTCGCCGCTGACGCGCTGAACCAGCAGGGCCATCTGTTCGTCCTTGTCCAGCAGGCCGCGCTGCTCGCGATAGCTCAGGGCGTTGTGGCTCATGCAACTGGCGTAGATCGTGCGGACGGCGGCCAGGAAGTCGTCCAGGCGCCGACGGCGCGGGCCCTGGTTGGCACAGAAGACCGACTCGTACTTGCCCGCAAACGCATTGCCGAAGTTGTCCTCCAGCAGGCTCGAAGACCTGACGATGATGGGCGACTGGCCGAAGTAGTCGAGCATGTCCTCGAACTGGCTCTGAACGTGCTCGGGGAATTGACCGGTCAGGATCCGCTGCCTGGCCCGATGGGCGCCCTGGAGAAAGGTCTCGGGCTTCTTCTGGCGCTCCCGGACCCACCAGACGCCGTTTTGCACGAGGAACGTGTAGAATACGTCCGAGCCGATGTAGAACGAGTCGTGCGGCTCGGTGGCTGCGTGGAGGGCCGGCGCGTCGGCGCGGATGATCGCGCGGGCCAGAAGCATCCCGACCGCCTTGCCCCCGATCAGCCCCGTGCCGATCATCCGGTCCTCCACGTGAAGCACGTCCTGGAGCGTCAGGTAGTTCTCGGCCAGTTCCATGACGCGGGGATCGCGCGTGATGGCCATTCGCAGCATCGTGCGGAGGCAGTTGGCCTGCTCGTGATCGGTCGCGTGTCCGGCTGCGGCGTCGTGAATCACTTCTTCGGCCCAGGCCCGCGTGCGTTGCCACACCCCCAGGTGCAGCCCGCTGGACTCCAGGCGCCCCCACGGCACGGAGGTCATGATCTCGGAAATCGTCACGCTGTCGGTAATCGGGCGGAACGTCTCGTTCTCCCAGACGTGAGGCATGTGCATCGTGGGCGAATAGCGCGACTGGACCTTCCACGGATGGACGTAGACCTTGTCCTTGTGGCGATAGACGTCCATCAGCACCTGGGTGGTGTCCGAGATCGCCGACGTCGCGTGGAAGGAGTGGCGATTACGCAAGAGCCCGAAGTATGCGATGGCTTCCACGTCGTAGAGGTAGGGGCAGGTGAGCATGAAGAAATTGCCCAACATCTGGTCGGAGCACCAGTGGCCCGCGAGGTCGCTGAGGCAGTCGAAGACGTAGTACCCGCCCCGCCCGTGGCTCTCGATGACCTTGTGGATGCGTCCGAGGAACGTCTCGAGGCCTTCGTGCGGATCGAGGTGATGCACTTCGGCATACCCGTCATCGGGGATCAACTGTTCGTGCGTGGCGAAGCGGAAGTAGATCAGGGGCACGCCGAGGTCCTGGGCGGCCTGGCAGTACGGGGGCAGGAACAACGCGTAGTCCTGTACCGACTCGACCTGCCAGACCAGGTTGTCGCCCGGGATCAGTCCCTTGAGCGTCTGGTCCAGTCCGCCCAGGCCTGTCGTGAGATGAGAGTCAATCTGTGCCATCGTGCTGCCTTTCGTGCGGCGAGGTCTGTTGCGGAGGTTCAAGGTTAAAGGTTGGAGGCCGGAAGGTCAAAGGTCGAGCGCCACCAGTCTGAGGGCTCACCCCTGTCGGGGGGGGGGGGGGGGGGGGCCCCCCCCCGGGGGCCCCCCCCCCCCCGGCCCAAAGCCCCCCCCCCCCCCCCCAAGCCCCAAGACCGGTGGGGGGGCCCTCCAACCCCGGTGGCGCCCCGCCACCCGGTGTTGGCCCCGCAGCCCACGCCACCCATCGACCTTCGACCTTGGGCCTTCGGCTCTTTTCCGCCCCTATCCTGATCGGAGCACTTCGACAAAAAGGCGCTGGGCACGGGTTCGCGGGCCCCCGCGGCGACGGAGCAGGGAGATATTGCGGATCCACTTGCTCTGGTCGCGAAACGGTACGCACGTGAGCATGCCCGCCGCCACCTCGCGTTCAACGGTGTTCCGCGGCAGGATGCTGAGCCCTACGTCCACCTCCACGGCTCGCTTCAGTGTGTCGATGTTGTCGACCTCGGCGACGATGGCCGGCCGCACTCCCGTCCGCCGCAGCGCCCGGTCGATTGCCCGACGGGTCGGAATCTCGCGTGCCAACGCCACCATCCGCTCGGATTCGAGGTCCTGCGGGTCGACGCACATCTTGCCCGACAGCCGATGCCCCGGCGCACAGACCATCACCAACTGCTCGCCGGTGAAGAACGTTGAGACGATAGCGCGGTGCTTCTCCGGATAGGCCACCGCGCCGATGTCCATCTCGCCACGGAGGATCGACTCGGTGATGGTGGCCCAGTCGGTGTACTCCACGACGAGGTTGATCGTCGGGTGGGCCTTGATGAACGTTCGGATGAACGGCTGGAGGATGTACAGGCCTACCGAGTAGATCGTCCCCACTCGCAGCGACCCGCCGCGCCCCAGCGCAGCGGAGCGCACCTGCTTGCCCATCCGCTGGTACTGTTCGAGGATGCCCTTGGCGCCCTGGTAAAAGGCCCGCCCGGCCTGCGTAGGAGCGATCAGCCCGCCGCGGCGGGACAGCAATTGCGTGGCGTACTGGGCTTCGAGTTTGGCCAACTGCTGCGAAACAGCCGACTGCGAGACGTTATTCATCTCCGCCGCCCGCGAAAAGCTCCCCGAATCGACGAGATCGCAGAATGTTTTCATTACAGTCGTGTGCATGGTCAATTCTCCCGCAATAGCGGTTCGGTATCGTTTCGTGTCTGACCTCGCCCCGTAGTGTACGCAACAACAGGCTTCACCTCAAGGGGTCTATAAGTTGCACTTCTTCGCTCTATTAGTGAAACTAATTGGACCTTCCCGCACCCTCCATGCTAATATCTCGCCGTTCGGCCGGGACTGGCAGAGGCCATCGCCTCGACCCCGCTAACGCCAGGCAACCGCCTGGGAATAAGAACGTGACAGAGTTCACAAAGACGAAGGAGTCCGATGATGAGTAGTGGCCCCAGTGAGTACAACGAAGTCTATTCCGACTCGTACATTGAGCAGTTGATGGGCAAGGTCGCGGCGCGGAACCCCGGCGAGGCCGAGTTCCACCAGGCGGTGCGTGAGGTGGCCGAAGCAGTCGCCCTGGTCTACGAGAAGAACCCCGACTACCGCAAGGCGATGGTCTTCGAGCGGATGATCGAGCCCGAGCGCCAGATGATGTTCCGCGTGCCGTGGGTCGACGACAAGGGCGAGGTCCAGATCAACCGCGGCTTCCGCGTCGAGTTCAGTTCGGCCATCGGACCGTACAAGGGCGGGCTGCGATTCCACCCGTCGGTCTACCTGGGCATCGTCAAGTTCCTGGGCTTCGAGCAGATCTTCAAGAACGCCCTGACCACCACGCCGATCGGCGGGGGCAAGGGCGGGTCGGACTTCGACCCCAAGGGCAAGAGCGACCTGGAAGTGATGCGCTTCTGCCAGGCCTTCATGAGCGAACTGTTCCGCCACATCGGTCCGGACACCGACGTGCCGGCCGGCGACATCGGCGTGGGCGGACGCGAGATCGGCTTCATGTTCGGCCAGTACAAGAAGCTGACCAACACGTTCACCGGCGTGTTGACGGGCAAGGGCCTCGGTTGGGGCGGGTCGCTGGTCCGCACCGAGGCCACCGGGTACGGCTTGGTCTATCTCGTCAGCCGCATGCTTGAAGACCGCAACGAAGGCTGGGACGGCAAGAAGGTCGTCATCTCCGGCAGCGGCAACGTGGCGATCTACGCCACCGAGAAGTGCCAGCAACTCGGCGCCACCGTTATTGCCCTGTCCGACAGCGGCGGGTACATCGTCGATGAGGAAGGCATCAAGCTGGACACGGTCAAGCGGATCAAGGAGATCGAGCGCGGGCGCATCAGCGAATACGTCGACGCCCATCCCAACGCCCAGTACACCGAAGGGTGGCAGGGCATCTGGACGGTACCGTGCGACGTGGCTCTGCCGTCGGCGACGCAGAACGAGATCGACGAGGCCTCCGCACAGGCCCTGGTCAACAGCGGCTGCATCGCCGTGGGCGAAGGCGCGAACATGCCCTCGACGCCCGAAGCGGTCCAGGTCTTCCAGGATGCCGGCGTGAGTTTCGGACCGGCCAAGGCCGCCAACGCCGGCGGCGTGGCCACCAGCGCCCTGGAGATGTGTCAGAACTCCATGCGTCTGGACTGGACGTTCGAAGAGGTCGACGCGCGGCTGAAGCAGATCATGAACGCCGTCTACGATCAGTGCCGCGACGCCGCCGAAGCCTACGGCATGCCCGGCAACCTCGTTGCCGGTGCGAACATTGCCGGCTTCCTCAAGGTCGCCAACGCGATGATGGCCCAAGGCGTCGTCTAGTCGCTCCCGGCGCAATAGATGTAATACGTACCGTCCCGCCCCGCGTCATCCGGCGCGGGGCGGGACCTTTTCATGGCGGGGCCCACAAGAGGGGCACGAATCCAGGGCGTGCAACAGGTTTGCATGCGAAACGAACGGGCAATCGGCTCCGCGTGGAACCCGCCGCACACCCTGCGAACCTAACCGACTTCGTCCAAAGCAGTTGCGATAACAGAAGGGCGGCGTCAACCGCGTGCAGGTCCGGCGAAATCGTTCCCCGAGAGGCCCGCATCGCCAGCCATTCGCGCCGCCGGGGCGGACAGGTCCCCCGTAGCACCTCGGCCAAGGGGTCTGGCAGTCCCGTGGCCGCACTTGGCCGAGAAAAACGACTCTCCCCCCCACCATGACGTCAAGACGCGGCCAATCGGTCTTGGCCGGTCTCCAGAGCCGGTGCCTGTCCCGAATGGCCCTACGCCCAGCCGCCGTGGCTGAGGCGTTCGTAGACGCTGTGGGTCGGCGCGAGCCAGACACGCCCCGTGCCGATGAACGTCAGGGGCACGCCCTTGGGCTCGACCTTGGCCGTCAGGCCCTCCCCGCCGGTACGCATCAGGACCAGGTCCGCCCCGATACGGAGGGTCTCTTCGTTCAGTTCGCAGCAGACGATCTCGCTTGCGGGCACAGGCGACCAGAGGAGGCAGACGCCGCTGCCGCTGATCTTCGTCTGGTCCGGACCGTCCTCGTATGCGGCCGGGGCCGGCTCGACCGTCACCTCGCCGTGACAGCAGCGGAACAGCCCTTCACTGATGACCAGCGTCTCATCGGCCAGCCGCCGTATGATGAAATGGCCGAATGACGGATCGAGGAAGACCTCGCCCACACCGTCGCACGTGGCCGTGCCCGCCTGGTCATCGACGGTGATGTCCATCCGCCCTTTGGCGAACTGGATTTCGCCTTTTCGCAGGACGACCGTCGCGTCATTGAGCTTGAGGCGAACCTGCTTGAGCGCGACCTGTCCCTGTCCGGCGTAGTAGATGGCCTCGGCGGCCTTCGGTCCCCGTCCTCCACCGAGTTGGGAGTACTCGAGAATCTCAACGGACATCTCGTCGGTCTCTACCGTGTCGACCACCTGTGCCGTCTCGCCGATCGGGATCTCACCCGGGATGAATCCCGTCGGCTGCTCGGGTTCGGCGGGCGCCTCCGACTCGGCCGGTGGCGCGGGCGCCGCAGGACGCTCCTGCTCGCCAGGCCAGTGGACTTCAGGTTCCGGCTCGGGTTCCGGCTCAGGTTCAGGGGCGGGTTCCGGTTCGGGCTCCGGCTCGGGTTCCGGTTCAGGCTCAGGTTCGGGTTCCGGCTCGGGCTCCGGTTCGGGAGCCGGAGGGGGAGGCACGGGCGACGGCGCTGGTGGCGGCGGCGAGACCTCGGCCGTTCCTCCGCCCGCCAGGGCTGCCAGGGCCGCCAGCGGATCGTCCTGCGGGGCCTCGGGGGCGACCTCGTCGAGGGCTTCCAGATCGTCCACCCCGCCGACCTCCACGGTGAACGTGTTTCGGCATTTCGGACACCGCAGCTTCTTGTTGGCCGCACTCTCGGGAAGCTTCAGCGTTGCGCTGCACTCGGGGCAACTGATCTTCATCGTCATATCAGGTTCGGTCCTTTGCTGTGGTGTGGTCGAGTGTTCGTCCCAGCCGGTGCCGCGACGTGTCACTGAGGATACCCCTGAAGCCCGTCCCCCGCAACCCCAATCGAGTGTGGCACACTCGCCGCCGAGCGAACGTCACGCGGCTTGACAAGACGGGAACCGTCCCCGCCCCTCCGCCCCTGAACGCCTATGAGCGCTTTCGAGGCCTCAGCCCCAGCCGCTGATACTCGCTGACCTTCCCGATGATCATCCGCAGCGCCCCCTTGGTCTCATCGGTCTGGCCCAGACCGACGAACTGAAAGCCGAGCAGCGCTCCTTTGGCGTCGTTCTTGCAGTGACGGAACTGCGCGTTGGCAAAGACCCCCTCGGTCCCCACGCCGAACGCCATCCGCAGGCCCACCATGTCGCCAGCGTCCAGACCCATGCCCGCGTCGTCGCACGTCCTCATCTGGAATCCGCCCGCACTGATATCTTCGACCTTTCCTGACCAGACGGGATTCGTCGGACTGGCGCCTGTCGGCTCGGAGTGGCACCCGCCAAGCCAGAACGATGCCCGCACGATCCGGTTGGGCGGGACCATCGCGCGGTAGAACGCCCGCCGCTGGATCCGCTGCATGGACGTCGGACACCCGAGTATCATGGCCCTGACCGGGCCGGTCGGGCCGGAGTAGTCCTCCAGATTCAGGACCGTCGTGGAGAACAAGTGCTTGTGATGTCTGTACTTGAAGCTCACGCCGACCTTTTCGGCCGGCATGATGTCGTCGACGGGCGACGAGGTTCTCTCGACGGTCGGGGCCTCGAAGATCAACCGCGCTCGGTCAACCGTCAGGAACCGGCTGCGCAGGTTCAGCCACGCCTCCTTGCGGCGGATCGTCACTACCGTGATGGGAACCTGCTTGTCGCAGGCCCCAACGAGCGATTCGCTCATCTGTGCCGGATTCAAGTCCTGTAAGATGCTCATCGTCACACCATCGAGGGCCCAACGGGTGCTGCCGGCCAAACCGATTCGCCGGTCCCGAGGCCCCTCGATTAATCTCGGCCTGTTCGGCGGGCAACTTAAGCAAGCTCGCGACCCACGGCCCCTACTCGCCCGCCGGACCGGCCACCTCCAAAGGCGCCATCGAACGGAGTTCCGACCGCTGGTACTCACTGACCTTCCCGATGATCAACCGCTGGGCGCTTCGGGTGTCGTCGGTCTGGCCAAGACCGACAAACTGGAAGCCCAGCAGCAGCCCGTCATCGGTAGGCTTGCAGTGTCGGAACTGCGCATTGGCAAGGACCGCCTCGTCCCCAACCCCGAACGTCATCCGCAGGCCGACCATGTCACCGACGTCCAGCCACATCCCCACGTCACCGCGCGCTCTGACCTGGAAACCGCCGGCACTGAGGTCCTCGACTTTCCCGGACCAGACCGGCTTGCCCTGGCTTGTGGCTGTCGGCTCATCCCTGACGCCCCCGAGCCAGAACACAACACGTACGATCCGGTTAGGCGGAACCTTCGCGCGGTAGAGCCCTCGTCTCCTGATTTGCTGCATCGCCGCGGGACAGCCGAGAACCATGGCCGCCACGGGGCCCTCCGGACCAGGCCAATCTTCCATGCCCAGAACCGTCGAGTTGAACACATGCTTGTGGTGCTTGTGCTTGAAC
>CAZVEV010000102.1:0-18002 GCA_964625865.1 uncultured Planctomycetaceae bacterium
CTCCAGTGCTTACTCCTCTTTGTCAGCAGGGCGCCCCGGAACTGCGAGCGAGGGATGGATTTATCTGCTGTTCGAAGGCGGAAAGGCCGGACATATGGCACGATTCAACTTGAGCTGGCTACTCGACGGCGAAAGGACCGGCGAAGGTGAAATCCCTGATTGGGTTAAGACGAAGAATTAGAAGAAGCGAACGATAGCATGGAGTGTATCTCAAAATGCTGTGCATTTTGAAAACACTCATGCTCGACGTTAGCCCCCCATAGACAATACGGCATTCCCGTATTCTCTCTGATTCCGCAATTGCCCACCTCTCTCGCCACCCCGTAGGATTCTCATAGTCAAAGTAACTGTCCTCTGTTCTTGTCCTGGTCGGACTCGAAGGCATGGGCGAGGCCGCAGTCCGCAAGGAGGTCCGCGAACCCAAGGCCGCCAACCTGAACTTCCGCAACAGACGCCCCCGGGCGGGGCCGATCGACTTTGCAGGGGGGACAGTCATCTGTTTCTACGGCGGCGTCCGGTGTTTTACTGTTTTGTCCGGCCGGTCCGGCGGGGGTTGGCGGGGTTAAATGTATCGGTAGTGCGCTTCGGTCGCGGCGTTGGGGTCCGGCGGCCGGGGCGAGGCCGACGTGCGGACCCCGGGAGAGAGATGATGAACACGATGATGCGGTTGGCGGCCGCCGGGGCGCTGGTGGGGGCGGTGTGGGCTGCCGCCGGGCCCGCACAGGCCCGCGACGAGGACAAGGCCAAGCGCCTGGTTGACCAGCGCGTCAAGTCGCTGGCGCGCAAGTACCGCGTGACCGACGCCCAGCGGGCGCAGTTGGCCAAGATCGGCGCGGCGCAGGCCCGCGTGCTGGCCGACCTCGACCGCAAGAACGGCGCCAAGGGCAAGGACCTCCAGCGGAGAATCGACCCCCTGCAGGCGAAGCTGCTGGCCCTGAAGAAGCAGACGACGGACCTGAACGACCAGTTGCGAGCGCTGCAGGACGAGATGGGCAAGCTCGAGGCCAGCCGTAAGGCCCTTCTCCGGGCCCAGACGGCCAAACTCGAAGCGGTGATCACCGAGCAGCAGCGTGTGGTGCTGATGGGCAACGAGATGATCCGTCGACACGTTCGCTCGATCTGGGACGAGATTGACGACGGCAAGCGGGAGAAGGTGACGCGCGCGACCCAGGAGGCCGCCCGGACGATCCTTCGCGCCGAGCCCGAGACGCGGCGCGAGGTCGAGCAGACCGTCACGAAGCAACTGACGGCCTCGCTGGTGAAGATCATCGGCCCGGCGATGACTGAGGCACTGCGTCAGGAGGCGATCACCAAGGCCGTCAACGCGTATCGCCGCGTGGAGTTGACCGACGAGCAGCGTGAGAAGATCTACACCCTGACCGAGGAGTTTGCCGTCCGGCAGGCCAAGCGCCAGGAGAAGGTCGCGGCGCTCGAGGAGCAGGTCAAGGCCCTGCGGGCCGAGCAGTCGAACAAGGCCGCCGCGGCGTTGAAGCAGAAGATCATCGACACCGTCCTGACCGACGAGCAGCGCGAGAAGTTCAAGCCCAAGACAGGGAAACCCAAGACGTAAGCGCCGGGCGCAACTCGCTTGCGCGCGGGGGAGAGGCGTATTCGGAAGACGCCAAGAAGCAAGCTGGATCGTCAAGCCCCCCCAAGATGTCACAGGGGGTTCCGCGCACAGAGGACGCAACAGCGCCCTCCCGCCCCCCCCACACGCCCGCGCGACGCAACTTGTTTCTTGGCGTCGTGTTGCGGGTTACGCGCACCGCTCGCCTGCACGCGGAACGGATTGCATGTTCGTTCCGCGTGCAACACGTCCCGCGCCCTACCGCCTACCGCTCACCGCTTCGGCGGGGCTGCTTCGCGGACGACCGCGCCGTGGACGGGGCTCAGGATCAGAATCGCCAGCCGTGAGACGCGGTCGATCTCGTTGGTGTTCAGCGAGGTGTAGTCGAACCGGCCTCGCAGGTCGGTGTAGCCGTCCTTGTAGAACTTCACGCGCCCGTCCGTGCCGCGGGCGTAGACCTTGACGTAGGCCTTGGCCACCGCCTTGGCGCCGTCGGCCTGCGTGACGCGAACCTGCCCGTAGTTCTCGATGACCTGGACGGCCAGCGCGTTGGAATAGTACGCCTGCGACTTGGTCACCCCGCCGGCGACGATCTCGATCATCACGTTGGCCGTCCCGAACCGCTTGGGCAGGTCGATCGTCAGCGTCTGGGGCCCTTCGCCGCGCTTCAACTTCACCACGTCGGACTGGTTCGGCTTGATGTAGGAGAACTGGCCCGAGAACTTCCCGACGAACGGCTGGCGCGAGAACAGCAGTTCGATGTCCATCAGGTAGTAGTTGATGCGACAGGTGTCGAGGTTCTGGTGGGTCAGCTTGATCTTCTTGTCCGCGACGGTCAGCTCGAAGCTGGGGGCCGTCGCAGCCAGCCGGGCCTGGACCTGCGCCCGGTCCTCGGGGTCGATCACCTTGGCCGCCTTGCCGTCGATCTCGTCGGCCTGTGCGAGCACGGCGGCGTACACGTTCCGCCAGCGATCGACGGGATACTCGGCATACTTCGTGGCGATGGCCCGGGCGGCCTTGACGTCGGCGCGGTAGAACGCGATGTACGCCGTGAAGTAATCGTGCTGGATCTGCGTGGGCAGCTTCTTCGGATCAACGCGTTCGAAGAACGCCAGCGCCTCGGCCACCCGGTCCTGCAGCAGCATGTAGTACGTGACGGCCATCAGGTCCGTGTCGTCGAGCTTCTCACGATACGTCAGGACCTTCATCAGCCGCATGTACTGGGCGTAGAAGCGGTGGTTGACGATCTTGCGGCGGCGTCCGAGCTGGTGGCGCCGGGCGTTGACCAGCGGGCTGTACTCCATGTGCTGGTACGTCCGCCGCTCGACCGGGTCGATCGTCAGCAGCTTCGTGTCGATGTACATGCCGCACCCGTTGGCGTACGAGCTGTGCTTGAGGAACTCGCGTGCGGCGACGAGCACGTTGTGCTTCAGGCCGTACGACCACAGCGTCTGGTGATACGCGTGGCGCGTCGTCAGCAGGTCGATGACCTTCCTGAAGTACGCCGCGTCTTTCATGCGCCACGCGATGCGCCCCAGGTCGATGCGCCCGAGGTTGTGCGTGTTGAGGAACTCGACGACCTGCTCGGGCGTCCCGTGCTGCGAGATGTAGTCCCAACTGGTCTTGTCGACCTTCGTGAGCGTCTCGACGACGTTCAGGACGAACGGCGGGGCGAAGGCGATGAGCTTCTCGTTCTTCGACACGTGGACCGGGTAGTGGCGGTAGCGTCCCTTGGCGGGGAAGTAGAAGTAGTAGTCCATCCTCTGCGTGCTGAACGGCTGGAGTTGTATGTGGACGCTGCGGGTGGCGCGGCCGTTCAGGACGGGCATGGCCCCGCGGGGGATCTGGAGCAGGACGTCGAGCTTCTGGCGCGACGAGGTGGGATTGGTGATGACGACCTGGCAGCCGTAGACGACGTGGACGAGGAACTCCTCGGTCACGTACTTGTCGAACCGCTCGTTGTTGACGTGGCGGTAGCGGTCGTTGTGGCGGAAGAAGTTCTGGCTGACCAGGATGGGGGTCTTCTCGCCCGCGGGGTCGGCGGGTTTGATCTCCTTGTGGAAGATCACCATCCCGCTGCCGGCTTTCAGGCTGAAGGTCTCGCCGTCGGCTTTCGGCTCGTGCTTGCCGGGGACGAAGGGCAGGTCGAGGACCGACAGGGCGAACATCATCTCGGGGAAGTTGCGGGTGGCCTCGGCGAGGTTGCGTGAGAAGAACTTGCCCTTCTTCCGTCCGTGTGCGGCGTAGTCTTTCCAGAACGCGTTGACGGTGATCAGCGAGGCGTTCTGGGACTCGATAGGCAGGTGGTAGTAGTTGTTCTCGACCCATTCCTTGGTCTTGTCGAGCTTCTGGTAGAACCGGCGGGACGCGGTGCGCTTCTTCTTGTCTTCGGCAAAGTACTTGCCCCTCTTGCCCGCGACCCGGCTGTCGAGGGACTTATCCTCGTCGGCCGCGGCTTCGGATTCCTCCTTCAGCTCCGCAAGCTTGTCGGCGCGGTCCTTGTTGGACTCGCGTCGCGACCGTCCGGGCGGCGCGGGCTTGGGGGTCGGGGTTTTGGTGGCAGGCCTGGGGCCCGCGGCAACGCCGGCGCCGTCACCCTTGCCTTCGCCCGGGGCCCGCCCGAGGCGCTTCTGGTAGTTGACGATGCGCTCGAGGTTCCGCTTCTCGGCGGCTTCGTCGAAACCGAACCGATCGCCGGTATCGAGACTCGAGCCTTTCAGCGCCGTGCGGAACAGATGGTTGAACCGCTCGATGTTGGGCGGGATCAGGTCATACAGTTCCTTGACGTGCCGCCCCGTATGCGCGTCCTCGCCCTGGATGCGCTGGGCCAGCAGGATCCGCTCGACGATGTTAAGCCGCGCGTATCGCCACGGCTCGAGGTACCCCCGCAGGTCGTCGCCCAGCAGGACGTGGTCCATGAAGGTCTTGTCCTTCTTGTTTCGCATGTAGGGCAGGACCACGGCGTCGAAGAACTTGCGGTCCTTCTTGTACAGGAAGTAGTTCAGTTCGTGGCAGGCGTACTTGGAGTACTTCTCGCGCTTCTGGGCGTCGGTCATCTTGGGCCAGCCCAGGATGAACCCGAACTCCACCAGCGTCGAGCTGCCGCTCAGCGTCACCTGCAGGCCGTACACGCGGGCGAGGCTGTCATATTCCTGGAAGCGGGCGGTGGCGATGTCGGTGAGCTTGAACGTCTCGCCCGCGGGCACCACGGAGATCTGCTTCTTCTCGGCGAAGTGGCCCTTGGGATCCAGGCCCGCGATCAGGAACAGGTCCTTGAACGCCATCTTCTGCTCGTCCAGCGCGATCTCGCGATAGACCGCGTTTTCCGGATCGACGGCCACCACGTGAATCTGGTGGTGGGCGCCGAGGTCCTTGCGGTCGATGGTGACCACGCCGTCTTTGTCGGCGCGGAGGTTCAGCAGGACGGCCGTCGCTTCGCTGAGGAAGTCGAGGTTCGCGAAGTTGCCCGCCGCGGGGGCGGGCTTGGCCTTGCTCTTGCCCCCGAACCGTCTCCCACCGCCGCCGGTTCCGGTCCTGCCATAGCCCTCGCCGGTCAGCGCGACCTGCTTGCCCGCGTCGGTTTTGCGGATGGCCCAGGGGTTCAGCAGCAGTTCGGGGCGCTTGAGCATGTTGCCCGGGAAGATCGTCGCGTGCTTGCGGTCGAGGATGTAGCGGTACTCGTCGCCGATGTTCCGCCCGGCGATATAGCGCGACTCGGCCTGGGCGAGCGTGATGGCGGTCGGCTCGGAATAGCCGAGCCGGTCCAGGTTCCCGTACGCCGAATACTCGGGCAGGTAGCGCGTGGCGAACACGTGGACGCGGACGAACTTCGTGGCATTCTTGAGTCGGACGGTGACGGCCTTCGCGTCGGCGGTTACCGAGGCGATCTGGAGCGGCGTGGGGTTGCGGACCTCGAGATGGCGCGTCGCCGACAGCGCGTATTCGCCCCGCGTCCGGCCCGCGGTCAGGCGGATGCGGATGCGCGTGGCGCTGGGCTTGATCAGCAGGTCGTAGTCGCCGGCGGGCAGGTCGCTGACGGTGACAAAGCCGTCGCGAATCGACAGCGCCGCGAACCGGTCGGCCTCGAAGGTGGACCCGCGGAGTTCCAGCAGCGACAGTTCGCTCCGATCGGCCTTGGCCAGCGCGCCCATGTACGGCAGGGAGATCGCCTGGCCGGCCCGCCCGTGGACACTGGCCGGATAGCTGTGACGGTCGGTCGGCAGGTGCCACGTGTGCCCCGTCCCCTCGGGCCCCTTGGCGGTGATGCGGTCTATGTCCGCCAGGGCCCCCAGTGCGATCCGCCCATTCTTGTCGGTCTGCAGCGACACGTGCACCAGGTCGCGGAAGTCGCGGTGCTTTATCGTGAACTGGACCGGCCGGTCGGCCCGCGCCTCGCCGGTCTTGCCGAGCAGTTCCAGCACGTAGGCGCCCTTGACGTGCATCAGGTGCAGGTCCTCGACCTTCTCGGTCCGATCGATCTGGTTCAGCGCGAACGTCGCCGAGGCCGACAGGTCCTGCTTCTTGTTGAGGCTCATGTTCTGGACCTTGGCCTTGAGCACGAAGCTGATCCTGCTCAGGCGCCGCGGGACCTGGAACTCGTAGGTCGACTCGGCGTCCTCGTGCAGTGTGAAGTCCGGGACGTCCTTCGTCGTCGCCACGCCGTCGTGGTCGACCGACGTGATGACCAGCGTGGGCTCCTCGAGGACCGACAGGGTCACCTGCTCGCCGTTCAGCGCCAGCGCGGGCCTGACGACCACCCGGGCCGTCGCGCGGTTCAGCAGGGCTTCGCGGTCAACGTAGATCCCCGCCTGCAACTGGTAGCTCTCCGACTGGTGGGCAAAGCGGTCGAGGCACGCCAGGGAACCGGCAGCGAGGATGATCTGCTGCGTGCCCGGCCGCGTGGAAAACGGGACCGCGATCGTGCCGTCATCGGCGTCGGCTTTGTACTCGTGACCGGCCATGTGGAGCGTCGCGTCGCGAACGGGACGATTGGCCTCGTCGAGAATCGTAAACACGTGTCCGGCCGTGCTCGTTCGGGACAGGAATCGCAGCTTGCCCTTCCGCACCAGGGCCCGGCTGGACCGCCCGTTGCCGATGAACTCGATCACGTACGTGCCGCGCGTGTTCAACTCCGGAAACGTGAACGTCCGCGCCACGCGCCGGATCGGCGGCTCGGCGTACTTGACGACTTTCTCGCTGTTGGCAACCAGGCCGTCCAGCGTGATGTCCGTGTCGACCTCTCGCCCGTTCTCGCGATAGTAGTTCATCGCGTTGATCTCGAAGACCTTGACCAGGAGCGTCTTGACGTTCTTGACGTTCAGGCCGAGTTTGACCGGCTCGTCGACGCCGAACAGCGTCTTGTTGGTGTAGGCGAAGTCCAGGTCCACGCGTTCGGTCAGGGCCTTGAAGTCGCCCGGATGGGTGGAGTACCACTGCTCGGCGTCGCCCAGGCCCAGGACGGCTTTGGTCTCGGCGAACACGGCGCGGAGATACGTGTCCTTGAGGTACGTCATGTAGGGTTTGTAGCTGTCCTCGGTGGCGAAGAAGTGCATCAGGTAGCTGCGGATCAGCGGCTCGTCATTGCCGGTCGGCGGCAGGACGGTGTAGCGGCTGTAGTTGGCACGGAGGTTGACCCAGTACTGGCGGCGCGACTTGGCGTGGATGTAGTCGTGGCGGGCGTAGACGGCGCTGCGGGGCAGGGCGACATAGGCCATGAACCGGTCCTTGTCGTACGTGCCCAGCGCGCGGTCGTGGACGAGGCGCTGGTAGAGCACGTGGGCCTTCAGCGAGTTGTGCACGGGGGCCAGCCGGCTGACGAACGCCCAGAGGCGGTCGAGGTACGCCTCGCGCGCCTTGGTGTCGTGCTTGAGGTCCACGTCCCACCCCGGGCGCAGCTTGGTCAGGTACGTGTTGACGAAGTTGCTCTGGTTCAGCAGGTCGGCCTTGAGCTTCAGGCACGCCTCGAGTTGGGGCGTCAGCAGTTGGGCGTGGATCTTGTGCGAGCCGAAGTGGCGGCTGTATTTATAGTTCAGGTCGTCGACGACGAGTTTGGGCAGGTTCGCGTGGTCGGGCCTGGCCAGGCGGCTGAGCAGGTGGCGCCGGCGGTCAGCCGAGAGGTTCATCTTGATCACCCAGTCCAGGGCTGCATCCTCGAACCCGCTGACCGTGCGGCTGTGCAGCGCGAAGGCCCGCTTGGTCAGCGTCTCGCGACTGATGATGTTGGGGTTGAGGCTGGTCGGCAGGGCGCTCTTTCTGCCGAGCGTTTCGCGCTGGTGGTTGAAGCGCAGGTTCAGGCGATGGGTGATGTGGGCCAGCGCCTTGGCCGGGTCCTTGTCGTAGCGCAGGAGGGCCTGCCGGTCCTCGATCTCCCGCACCAGGGACGTCCGCGTGTGGTAGCGCTTGACCCACGCCGCCAGCGTCTTGTCGACCTGGTCAAGCTCGCCGCGGTTCTGGTGGTACAGGCAGGTGTAGTAGTAATACTCGTGCGTGCCGGGGATCAGCCGCTTGAGGACCTCCGCGCGGTCCTTGGCCAGCGAGAACTCCTCGACGAAACCGATCTCGCCCGTCGCCGCGAGGCCCGTTGCCGACGCGACCGCCATCACCGTCAGAATCATCGTCATACGCTTCATGGGAATGCTCCTTCGCAGAATCATGTTGTTCGCCACGTGCGGTTCGGCGCGCACCGCTTCCGCACGTTCCGTTCGACGCATACCCCCCGCTCGAGGTTCCGCGAAAACAGGGAACCCTTGTCGTTCCTTCCACGTTTAGCGGTCGATCGTCAGATCAACGTTCGTCGTTGCGGGATCGACACAAGATCGACGTTCGCGGCGTAACGACGAGCGTCGATCTGACGATCGACCGCTAAACCGGGTCTCCTCGCCCCGCGACTACTCCGCCGCCACGGTCACCGTCGCCGCCTTTCCGACGGCGGGGTCGATGGCGACGGCGCGTCCGGTCAGTTGTTCGATCACGGCCGCGTTGGTGCGCAGGTGGCGCGTGACGCGCTGGGTGACGAAGCGGCTTTCGTCGTAGCAGAGGGCGGCAAGGGGGAGCAGTTGGTCGGCGGCGTGAAGGTCCACCACGCCGGCGGAGTCGATGAACTCCTGGATCGCATCGACGGCCTCGTCGGCAACGACGTGGCCGAATCGGTCGGCCTCGCCGAGGGCGAACGCCCCGGCCACCGTGCGAGAGAACACCGCGCGAACCAGCGCGACCGAGCCGGGCGACTGCGTTTCGAGGACGGCCTGTTCGACGGTGGGCCGGTGGCCCATCTCGCCTAGCCGGTCCACCATTCGCACGGCCTGCCGCTCGGCGGTGTCATTGGCCGACGGTCCGGCGGCGGCGGAGATGCCCTCGACGTATTTCAGTTGTCCCCGCGAGCCGAGGCGAATCGGCTCGACGCCCTCGCGCCCGCCGAGTCCGCAGACGTCCATCCGGACCCGCCCGCCGCCGGCGGGGTAGAACCCGGCGCGGGCCAGGTCGAAGTAGGCCTGGCAGTTGGCG
This sequence comes from uncultured Planctomycetaceae bacterium, assembly GCA_964625865.1. GTDB lineage: Bacteria > Planctomycetota > Phycisphaerae > SM23-33 > SM23-33 > CAZVEV01. The sequence continues at coordinate 9,071 of CAZVEV010000102.1, forward strand.
GCCGAGGCCAGCACGCCGAACACGTCGCGCAGGTACTCGAAGCACGGGGCCATCGGGTTGTGCGTGCCCCCGGTGACGACCACCTCGCTGTCGGCGTCGGTGACCATCAGGGCAGGCAGGATGGTCTGGCAGACCAGCACGGTCGAGCCGGCGGTTCCGATGTCAAACTCGAACCGCCCGCCGGCCAGCGGGCCCGGGACCAGCGTGATCTCGCGCGAGCCGACTTCATCGCCGGCCAGTTGCCCCCCGCAGACCGCCGCCGCCGCACGGACCGCCGCCACGTGCTGGGCGCGCAGGCCGGGCACCTTCCTGCCGCGACGGATATTCGTGACACGCACGCCCACGCCCAGCGCAGCGGCCAGGCCCACTGACGTACGAACGATTTGCCCACCGCCCTCTCCCTGCGAGCCGTCTATGTGAACGATCTCGGCCATGGTTGTACGGAATTGTAACAGCAACACCTTGCGAGACAAGCCCTAAACGATTTCGACCGGGCTTGCCTTTTCCCGCATCCGATCGGCAGGCGAAAGCCCCACGACTGTGTCGTGGGGATCCCCCCGACGCAGTCAGGGGGCTTTGGGTTTCTCGTAGCGACGATTGAACATGCGCCCTCGGGGGATGATAATGACGCAGACCGTCGCTCGAGAGGCGACGGGCGAAAGGACACCACAGATGATCGTTGTAATGAAACCGGGCGCGACGCGCGAGCAGGTGCAGCACGTGATTGCGCTGGTGAACGACTTCGGCCTGCGGGAACACGTGATTGAGGGCACGGACCGGACGGTCGTCGCGTGCATCGGCGACAAGCGTGCGCTGGACAAGTCGGCTATCGAGAACGCCCCGATGGTCGAGCGCATCGTGCCCATTCTCGCGCCGTACAAGATGGCCTCCCGCGAGACGCGGACCGAGCGCACGGTGGTCCGGATCGGCCCGGAGAACTTCCCTGTCGGCGGCAAGCGGGTGGGCATCATTGCCGGCCCCTGCAGCGTGGAAAGCCGCGAGCAGGTCCTCCGGACGGCCGAGGCGGTCGCCGCGTGCGGCGCCATCGGCCTGCGGGGCGGGGCGTTCAAGCCGCGCACCAGTCCGTACAGCTTCCAGGGGCTCGGCATCGAGGGGCTCAAGATCCTCGCCGAAGCCCGCGACCGCACGGGCCTGGCGATCGTGACCGAGGTGATCGGCCTGGAGCACATCGGCCCGGTCGCCCACTACGCCGACGTGCTCCAGATCGGGGCGCGGAACATGCAGCACTATCCGCTGCTCGAGGCGGTGGGCAAGACGAACAAGCCGATCCTGCTGAAGCGCGGCATCAGCGCCCGCCTGAACGAGTGGCTCCTGGCGGCTGAGTACATCATCGATGCGGGGAATCCGAACGTGATCCTGTGCGAGCGCGGCATCCGGACGTACGAGTCGTACGTGCGCAACACCCTGCCCCTGGCGGTCGTGCCCGAACTGAACGACAAGACGCACCTGCCCGTGATGGTCGACCCGTCCCACGGCACGGGCCACGCCCACCTGGTCCCGGCGATGTGTCGCGCCGCGGTGGCCGCCGGGGCCGACGGCCTGCTCATCGAATGCCACCCCGACCCCGTCCACGCCATGTCCGACGGCGCCCAGAGCCTGACGCCCGAAGCGCTGGCCGACGTGATGGAACCCCTGCGCCGCATCGCCCGCGCCATCGACAGGGACCTGTAATTGGTTAACTGGTTAACTCGTTGACTGGTTGATTGGGTTATCGGGCGAACGTATGGAGACCCGACGTGCGATCCGTGTCGCTCATCGTTTGAACTGCGCAGAGAAAAGCCCCCCGACGGCGTCGGGGGGATCCCCCGAAGAATTCCTGCCGAGAGAACCGGATTTTCCTTGCAATGCAGCGACGATTACGATACATTATCCCCTGAGTTGAGCATGTGCCGTCTCTACGGTTGTTGACAAGTTATTCCTGATGTTAGGTTGGGGGCCGATCTCGAACGTGCGCAAGGGCAGGTCGTCTGCAGTGCAACGTGTACCGGGCCGCAAGCGTGTTGTGGGCCAGGCCGAGACCGGCTGCCTGTCCTCAAGCTTGTTTCGAAGTGGGAGGCAAGTCTGATGGCCAAAGGTACCGTCAAGTGGTTCAATGATGCAAAGGGCTACGGATTCATCCGTACCGAGGAGGAACAGGACGACATCTTCGTCCACTACTCCTCCGTCGAAGCCGAAGGCTTCCGGTCGCTTAACGAGGGCGACTCTGTCGAGTTCGACCTGATCAAGAGCGACAAGGGCCTCAAGGCCGAGAAGGTCACCCGCCTGGAAGTCTGAGCCCGCCGACGGCGAGTTACCGACAGCGGCGCGGCGTGCGATATCAGATCTCGGCGCCCGATGCCGTCAAGTCGTTCCCCGTTTAGCGGGCGAGCCCTGCCTGCCGGCAGGCAGGTTGCTCGCGGTGTTTGCGTTCGGTCGTACTGCGCCGCCGGGGCGACTCGGCGTCCTGCGGACGCCGCACGCGGGGCAAGCCCCGCCGCTAAACGTGGAAGGAACAGCACGTTCGACCGCCGCTGAACGTGGAGGGGATGTCAGGTACACCCACCAACCAAAGCATTGCCTCGCCACGCCCAGGCGGTACAATGTGCGGGCGGACACCGGTTTCCCACGGATCCCCAACGAAAGGGCAGATCATGAATCGACGCGACCTCCTCAGAACGACAGCCCTTGCAGGCGGCGCCTTGGCCCTGCCGACGGTCGTGCCGTCAACCGTCTTCGGCGCCGCGGCCCCGTCCAACACGGTGGCGCTGGCGGCCCTGGGCGTGGGACAGCGGGGGTACGGGAATAACTGGCACTCCTTCGCGCGATACGGCGACGTGCGCTACCTGGCCGCCTGCGACGCCTTCGCCTCCCGCCGCGACCGCTTTGCCGCCCAGATCAACGCCAAGAAATACGGCGGGAAGAGCGTCTGCAAATCGCAGGGCGACTTCCGCGAGGTCCTGGCCCGCAAGGACATCGACGGCGTGGTGATCAGCACGCAGGATCACTGGCACGTACCGCTGGCGTATCACGCGGCGGTGGCGGGCAAGGACATGTACGTCGAGAAGCCGCTGGGGGTCGCGATGGCCTGGGCGTGGAAGCTCCGCGAGGCCGTCCGCAAGAACAAGGTGATCTTCCAGTACGGCACGCAGCAGCGGTCGGACCAGAACCAGTTCCTCCACGCCTGCGAGCTGGTCCGCAACGGGTACGTGGGCAAGATCACGCGGGTCGACGCGTGGTGCGCGGGCATGCGGTGCCCGGGCTGGTACGCCAAGGTCTTCGCCAAGCACTACACCGACACCACCCCCGCCACGCCGCCGGCGGACCTGAACTACGACATGTGGGTGGGCCCGGCGCCGATGAAGCCGTACACCAAGGCGCGCTGCACGGAGTGGGGCACGTATCACATCTCCGATTACGCCCTGGGCTTCATCGCCGGCTGGGGCGCCCACCCGCTGGACATCGCCCAGTGGGGCCTGGACACCGACCACACCAGCCCGATCACGTATGAGGGCAAAGGCGAGTTCCCGCCCAAGGGCCTGTTCGATACGATCGACTCGTGGGACGTCAACTGCACGTACGCCAACGGCATCAAGCTGCACTTCATGTGCGCCCGGGCGGCCAAGCCGATCGTCAGCAAGATGACGCGAAGGCCCTGGCGCGATCACGGGACGACGTTCTTCGGGCCCGACGGATGGGTCAGCGTCGACCGCGGCGGGTGCTACATGAACCGCAAGGGCAAGCCCGTCAACGTCAGTACGATCAAGATCAAGGACACCGAGACCCGCCTGTACAACAGCCCCACGCAGGCCCGCAACTTCATCGACTGCATCAAGAGCCGCAAGCCCACCGTCAACCCGCTGGAGTCGGCGATCCGGTCGGACACGATCAGTCACCTGTCCGACATCGCCATCCGCCTCGGGCGCAAGATCACGTGGGACCCGGCCGCCGAGCGGATCGTCGACGACACCGAAGCGACGAAGCTGCTCGACCGCCCCATGCGCAAGCCCTGGACGATGTGATGCGCTGAAATGTCCGGATGTCTGGTTCGCTCTTGCGGGGCCCGGTGGGGCCCTGCTGGCCACTGAAGTGGCCAGCCCCAGGGTGGCGGGTCGCAAGGGGTCCTGCGGATCGGGGCATTGCCCTGCTATCGCGGACGCGTACAATTGAGGGGCGGATACACGTTTTTGGCGGATCGCCAGCGAAAGGGCAGATCATGAATCGACGCGAGTTTCTCAAGACGGTCGGGCTGGGGGCGGCGGCGACGGCGGCGGGGTGCGGGACGCTGGGCAAGTCGGGGTCGCGCGGCGGCGACGGCCCGCCCGTGATCAAACGCGATACGCGACCCAACGTGGTGTTCATCCTCACCGACGACCAGCGCTGGGACACGATGAGCTGCGCCGGACACCCGCACCTCAAGACGCCCAACCTCGACCGCATCGCCGCCGAGGGCGCGATGTTCGAAAAGGCGTTCGTCACCACGTCGCTCTGCTCGCCCAGCCGCGCGTCGTTCCTGTCGGGCCTGTACGCCCACACCCACGGCGTGGTCAACAACTTCACCGACTACCCCGCCGAGATGACCAGCTTCCCGATGCGCCTCCAGCAGGAGGGGTACGAGACAGCGTACGTGGGCAAGTGGCACATGGGAGAGGCCGACGACTCCAAGCGCCCGGGCTTCGACCACTGGATCAGCCACAAGGGGCAGGGCAAGTACTTCGACAACCTGTGGAACATCAACGGCACGCGCGAGGTGAAGGAAGGCTACTACACCACGCGCGTGACGGACATGGCCGTCGAGTGGCTCGCCGAGCCGCGCACCAAGCCCTTCCTGCTCATCCTCGGCCACAAGGCCCCGCACACGCCGTTTACGCCCGAGAAGCAGTACGCGAATCTCCTGGACCAGATGGAGGTCAAGTACCCCGAGTCGGCGTACGCGCTGGACGGCAAGCCGGACTGGATCCGTCAGCGGATCGACACGTGGCACGGCATTTACGGGCCGATCTACGGCTTCCGCAAGAAGTTCCCGGACCGCAGCCCCAAGAGCATCAATCAGTTCGCGACGTTCGTGCGGTCGTACACGGCCAGCATCAAGAGCATCGACGACAGCGTGGGGCGGGTCTATGCGGCGCTGAAGGCGGCGGGCAAGCTGGACAACACGCTGCTGATCTTCGCCGGCGACAACGGGATGTTCCTGGGCGAGCACGGCATGACGGACAAGCGCACGATGCACGAGGAGTCCATCCGCATCCCCATGCTCGCGCGGTTCCCGAAGCTGATCCCGTCGGGCACGCGGGTCGAGAAGATGGTGCTCAACATCGACGTGGCGCCCAGCGTGCTGGATATCTGCGAGGCCAAGCCGCTGAAAGACATCCACGGCAAGAGCTTCAAGCGCCTGCTGACCGGCCATACCGACGGGTGGCGCCGCGCCTGGTTCTACGAGTACAACTATGAGAAGCAGTTCCCCTACACGCCCAACGTTCGCGGCGTGCGGACCGACCGCTGGAAGTACGTGCACTACCCGCACGGTGACGGCAAGGCGGACCGCCACATGGCCGAACTGTACGACCTGAAGAACGACCCGGGCGAGCGGACGAACCTGATCGGCTCGTCCCGATACCGCAAGGTGTACCTGCACCTGCGGGCCGAACTGCGGCGCCTCATGGAAGAGACCGGCGCCCTGCCCGACAAGATGCCCCTGGACGAAGGCATCAAGAAGGAACTGCCCGACGAGAAGATCCAGTAGCCCGTGTTGTCGTTGCGGGATTGGGCGCGGTGGTGTAGTCTATCGCTGTGGTCCTTGGGCGGTCTTCCAGGCCCGAGTGTTTCTTGTGGTAAGGTGCAACCATGAGCGTGCAAATCGAGATTCCGAAAGACAAGATCGCCGAGTTCTGCCGACGGAATCACATTCGCCGCCTGGCGCTGTTCGGCTCGGTGCTGCGAGACGATTTCAGCCCGGACAGCGACGTCGACGTCCTGGTGGAGTTTGAACCGGGAGTGCGAGTGGGGATGATCACGCTGGCCGGATTCGAAATCGATTTGAGCCGATTCCTGGGACGCCGGGCCGAGATGCACACGACCAAGGGGTTGGACCCGCATTTCCGGGATAGTGTGCTGGAACTGGCCGAGGTGCAGTATGAGCAAGCATGACGACCAGACGAGTCTCAACGCCATGCTCAGCCACGCACGCGAAGCGGTCGAACTACTGGGCAATGCGAGCCGGGAGGACTTGGGTCGAAACCGCGTGGTGCAACTGGCGTTGACGCGCTTGGTGGAGATCGTGGGAGAAGCGGCCAATCGTGTTTCTCAAGCGATGCGAGAGAAGACCCCCGAAATGCCCTGGCCCCAGATCATTGGCATGCGCAACCGGCTTGTTCACGGCTACGACGCCATCGACTTCGATCTGCTGTGGGACACGATCATAGACGATCTTCCTCCGCTGATAGCGTTGCTGGAGAAGATCGTGGCCGACGGCTAGCGGACCCCACCGGGGGCCCTGGGCCTGAACGGTTACCAACGCCGCGAGGCAAGACATGAGAAACGCGCTGGTTGCTCTGATTCTAACTGGGCTGGTCGCGCCGACGGGGCTGCTCGCAGCCGAGACGGCGAAGAAGGCTGACGACGGGCACCTGCGCGCCAGACCGGAGGTTGTCGAGGCGTGGAAGGACATGCGGTTCGGGATGTTTCTGTGCTGGGGGCCGGTCTCGCTGACGGGCAAGGAGATCGGCTGGTCGCGCGGGGCGCCCGCCTGGGGACGCAGGCCCGGCGTGCGCGGATGCAAGGGGCCCACGCCCGCGAAGGTCTACGACGCGCTGTACGAGAAGTGGACACCGGACAAGTTCGACGCCGACGCCTGGGTCCGCATCGCCAAAGACGCGGGCATGAAATACCTGATCTTCCTGGTCAAGCACCACGACGGGTTCAGCCTCTACGACACGAAACTCAGCGACTACAAGTCCACAGGGCCGAAGTCCGCGTGGAAGGTCGACGTGATGAAGCACGTCGCCGATGCGTGCCACAAACACGACCTGAAGCTGATGGTCTACTACTCCCAGCCGGACTGGCACCATCCGGACTACCTGGGCAAGAACCACGGGCGATACATCACGTACCTCCACGGGCAGGTCCGCGAACTGCTGACTAACTACGGGCGCATCGACGGGCTGTGGTTCGACAATCTCCGCGGGCGCGGCAACAACCCGGCCGCGGCGAAGCTGTGGGACGCCGAGAAGTTGTTCAAGATGGCCCGGACGCTCCAGCCGCACCTGATCATCAACGACCGCTGCGGGCTCGACGGCGACTACTACACGCCCGAGCAGCACGTGGGGCAGTTCCAGGCCGACCGCCCGTGGGAAAGCTGCATCACGCTGGGCACGCAGTGGTCGTGGAAGCCGGATGACCGGCTCAAGCCGTTCGGCGAGGCGGTCAAGATGCTGGTGGCGTGCGCGATCGGGGACGGGAACCTGGCACTGAACACCAACCCCATGCCCGACGGGCGCATCGAGCCGCGCCAGGTCGAGTCGTTCAAGCAGATCGGGCGGTGGATGCGGAAATACGGCCGGTCGATCTACGCCACGCGCGGCGGGCCGTTCATCGCGCCGGATCGCACCGCCCGCCGCTTCGGCGCCGCCCGCCACAGCTTCCGCCTGCCGGCAGGGCGCTGGTGGGGCGGCTCGACGCACAGGGGCAAGGTCGTGTACCTGCACATCCTGCGCTGGCCCGCCGAGACGATCGCCCTGCCCGATATCGGGCGAAAGGTCGTCGCCCATTCCGTGCTGACCGGCGGCAAGGCGACCGTCACGCAGAGCGACGACGGAATCGAGGTCACGGTCCCCAAGACCCATCGCGATCCCCTGGACACGATCGTCCGCCTGGAGTTCGACGCCTCGGTCGAGTCGGTCAAGCCGACGGTCCACCTCAAGCCGTCCCTGGCGCAGGGCTGCAAGGCCAGCGCCTCGGGCGTCTGGGCCCAGCCGCACCTTCCGGCGAGGCTGGCCTTCGACGGCGACCTGACCACGCGCTGGGGCGGCGCGCCGAAGAGCACCAACGGCTGGCTGGCGGTGGACCTGGGCAAGGACACGACGTTCAGCCGCCTGTCGGTCAGCGAGGCGTACGACCGCACGCGCAAGTTCGCCCTCCAGGTCAAGGCCGGCGCCGACTGGAAGACGGTCTACCAGGGCACGACGCTGGGGGAGAGCTTCTCGGCGAGATTCCCGCCCGCCACCGCCCGTCACGTCCGCCTGCTGATCATCGAGGCGACCGACGTCCCGACGATCTGGGAAGTGCAGTTGTTCAGGAAGTGACCGGCGCGCTGCGCTGTGCGAAGTTCTTGCGAAACACTTTCCGTACCCTTACGGTTACACCTCAGATCGGGATTGACATCGGTCCCTGTCATTAGCGACACGAGAAAGGACACCCCATGAACCATCGACGTCTGATTTTCTGGTCGGTCACCGCGGCCCTGGCGGGCTTCCTGTTCGGGTTCGACACCATCGTGATCTCCGGGGCCGAGCGGCAGATCCAGAACCTCTGGAAGCTCAGCGGCGTGGTTCACGGGTGGGCCGTCGGCGCGGCGTTGTGGGGAACCGTCATCGGTGCGATCTTCGGGGGCATTCCGGCGGCGAGGTTCGGCCGAAAGAAGACGCTGATCTGGGTGGGTTTCCTGTACTTTGTCTCCGCGGTGGGCTCGGGCGTGGCGCAGGACGTCGTCACGTTCATGATCGCCCGGTTCATCGGCGGGCTGGGCGTGGGTGCGTCAACAGTGGCGGCCCCGATGTTCATCTCGGAGATCTCTCCGGCCCGGAGTCGCGGAAAACTGGCGGGCATGTTCCAGTTCAACATCGTCTTCGGCATTTTGGTGGCCCTGGTGTCAAACTACTTCCTCAAGGCCACCTTGAGCGAAGGGCTCGCCTGGCGGTGGATGCTGGGCGCCGAGGCG
>CAZVEV010000103.1:0-17924 GCA_964625865.1 uncultured Planctomycetaceae bacterium
GCCCTCGGCGTAGGCGGTCTCGACGATAGGCCTGAACTCCGGGCCGCAGTTATACGTGCAGAACGGGAAGACCCCCGCGGGGGTCGAGTACAGGATCACGCACCGCTTGACGCGTTCGACGTCGTAGTTGTAGCGGTCCTGGAAGTGCATGCCCGCGCACAGCAGGGTGCGGTAGTTCTGCTCTCCTGACTTGCCTCGCCCGACGCTCTTGTCGAGCAGACCCATGAGCGAACGAATGAAGCGCTTGACGGTCAGGCCCGGCGGGGCCTGCTCGGCGCGGAAGTTGCGCTTGAACATGCGAACCATGCGAATCCGGTCCAGCCACGTCACCCTGCCGCGGCGGGTAATCCTTGCCGCCAGGGCATTCATCTCGCTGAACATGCCCTCCACGTCGATCACCTGCGGGAACGGGTAGGCCCTGCCCTCCGGCGAGACCAGGAAGTACGTACCCAGCGCGCAGTCCGGGTGGCACGACGGGCGGATCTTCGGCTTGCCCGTCATCGCCTCCATGATCTGCGCCAGCGGCACGACGATGCTCAGCGGGTACATGTCCCTCAGCGGGTCGGCGCCGACGGCGCGGGCGATGTCGTGGGCCAGGTCGCCCAGCGTGTAGCGCCGGGCCGCCAACTCGTCCTGGTCGATCCGCCCGGTGAACGAGACCGGCTGATAGCTGATCGCGCTGATGACGTCGATGTTGGCGATGGCGAACTCGAGGATGGGCCCGACCTGGTCGCTCGTGACGCCCTTGAGGATGGTGGGAACGAGGCAGATCTTCATGCCGAGCCGGCGACAGTTCTCGATCGTCGCGAGCTTCTTTTCCCAGATGCCGGGGAAGTTCCGCGTCTCGGCGTAGGCGGCCTCGCCCACACCGTCGAACTGGAGATACAACACGTGCAGGCCGGCGTCGAAACATTCCTTGGCGAACTCGGTGTTCGCCAGCGTCAGGCCGTTGGTGGCGATCTGGATGTGCGAGAAGCCCATGTCGCGCGCCGTCGCGACGATCCTGACGAAGTCCGGGTGGACGGTCGGCTCGCCGCCGGTGAACTGGACGGCCGTCGTGGGCGTGGGCCTCATGTCGCGCAGCGTTTGCAGCTGGCGGACGATCTGGTCGAAGTCCGGCTGGAAGACCTGGCCGGTCACCCCCGCGTTGGCGAAGCAGATCGGACAGCGCATGTTGCAGCGGTTGGTCAGGTCGATCTGGGCCAGGCAGGGGGCCGAGACGTGCTGATTGCACAGGCCGCAGTCGGACGGACAGTTCGCCCCGCCGGTGACCTGCGGGAACTCGTGACCCGGGTGTTCCTCGAACGACCACCAGGCGGCCTTGGCGTACAGCAGGGCGTCGGAGTTGATGCAGTCGCGGAAGTAGCCGTGTTCGGGGCAGGTCTTTTCCATGAAGACCGCCTCATCCTCGACGAAGTACCGCCCGAGGATGATGCCCGAGCACTCCGGACAGAGCGTCTCGACGGTTCGCGGCAGGCGACGGATGACGGGACGAACGCGGGCGCCGTGGATGGTCGTCGCGGCCGAGCCGGGCACGTCGCTGACGGCGTGGGTCCAGATGCGATCGTGATGCACTTCGCGCTGCGGGCCGCAGGTGGGGCAAGCGCAGGTCAGGACGATCTGGCCCCGATGGTCGTCTGTCGGCGCGGGGCGGTCGAACGTGGCGTCGACGACGGTCCGGCAGGTCGGGCACGTGGCGCGCGTGGCGACGGGGAGGGCGGCGTACGTCGACGCGAAGCGGCGCATGGCGTGCTTGAACTCGTCGAGCGCCGCGTACCGCGGGGCGGCCTGCAAAGCGTCGGGTGTCTCGGTGTCTTGAGGCATCGGGCTCACGGCGGGTTGTCAGTCCTCGAAGCACGCCGGATACCGGCGCGTGGTGGTCTTTCGCTTCCGGTAGCCGGCCGCCAGTTCCATGAAGATGTCCAGGTCGCGGTCCATGTTGGAACTGGCATCGTCGAAGTAGAAGTTCCGGATGGGCAGTTCGTCGTAGTCGCGTGCGACGGCGTGGTAGACGGCCTCCGAGACGATCCCGTTCATGCACGAGAACGGGCTGATGTCGATGATGCCGTCGGCGCCCTTGCCGTGCAGGTAGATGCTCTTGCCGATCGACAGCGCCATTTCGCCCAGGGCCCCGTCGGCAGGCAGGTAGGGCCAGCCGGGCTCCAGCACCTCGCCGAACAGGTCGTGCGGCTCCTCGTAGCCGACAAAGTCCTCGGCAAAGGGCCCGGCCAGCGCGTCTTCGTCGCGCCGCTGGAAGGCGTCGCGCACGTGGGCGCCGAGCATGGACATCGAGAACCGCTTGCCGATGCGCCGCAGGCGGTCGCGGTGCGACCAGTTGGTGTACCAGACCCATTCGGCGATATCGCTGAGCCACGCCTCGCCGCCGTGGGCCTCGATCCGCCTGACCGCGTCGTTGTTGCTGAACGTGTTCAGGCGGCAGAAGATCTCGCCGACCACGCCGATCAGCGGGCGGTCGCGCGTGTATCGCGCAGGCACGGCGCGGAAGGCGTCCCGTGCCCTGGTCAGCCCGTCGACCAGGCCCTGCAGGTGGTCGCGTCCGTGCAGGCCCGGCGTCTCGGCCACCGCGATGATCTCGCGCAGGCCCTCTTCCATCGCCGCATCCGTCGCGCCCGGCTCGGTCTCGTAGGGGCGTGTCCGGAGCATCGCCTTGCGGAGGATGTCCCCCGCAACCAGGCCGCGCCAGAGGCGGCGAACCATGTCGCCGGCGTGCTCGGAGAAGCCTTCATAGCTGTTCTTGCTGGTCGGCGAGACGATGGGGATGTTCTGGTAGCCCATCTCGTCCAGCACGTGCCTGAGATACGGCGAGTATTGCCCGAACCGGCAGGGTCCCTCGGCGGTGGGCATGAAGAAGGCGGTCTTGTCAGCGTCGAAGTCGTCAGCCTCGATGACGCGGAGGAAATCGCCGAGGGTCAGCTTCTCGGGGTAGCATTCCTCGCCGCTGGTGTGCAGCGAGCCGAGCAGGAGCGTCTTGTCGTCGGACTCGGGCACGACGGCGGCGTTGACGCCTATCGAACGGAAGACCGCGGCGGCCATCTCCGCGCCGATGTACGTCATCCGCGGGATCCAGAGCGTTCGACCGTCCAGCACGTTTGTCGTCGTCTTCTCAGCCACGTTCGCACTTGCCCCGCCTGCTCGCACGCAGACTAAAAACACAACACCGACGACTCGCTATGCCCCTGACCGCCAGGGGGCTCATCATCCCAAGACAACGAATCGTCGATGCCAAGCCAGCGGAGGGAATCGAACCCACAACCGCGGCTTTACAAAAGCCGTGCTCTACCGTTGAGCTACGCTGGCAAACGACTCTGCATCACTCTAGCGGCGCCAACGACGCCGGTCAAGACCAGAGCCCGCCAGAAGAAAAACCCGCACGCTGCATATTCCCAATGACCATTTGAATTGAGGGGCCTGATAGGACATAATAACGGATTGGAGATAAGACTATGGTTACAGTTCATCCCGAATATGTTGTCGACAAAGACAAGCAGCCTACGGCGGTGCTTCTGCCCATTTCCGAATGGGAAGAGGTTATGGATGAGCTTGAGGAACTCGACGATATTCGGGCGTATGATAACGCCAAGGCGAATGCCTCCGCCCAAGACAGCATCCCGTTGGACCAGGCCGTGCGCGAAATCCAAGAGGGGCACGACGCGTGACGTATTCGGTCGAGATTCTTCGATCCGCACAGAAGCAGTTGGCTCGAATCGACCGGCAAGATCAGTCTCGGATCATATCGGCAATCCAATCGCTTGAGGACAACCCTCGCCCTCAGGGGTGCCAAAAGCTCACCGGCCGTCAGGCTTGGCGCATCAGGGTCGGGGCCTATCGCGTCATTTACGAGATACGCGACAATGAACTGCTCGTCCTGGTCGTCACGCTGGGGCACAGGAGAGACGCATACAGGTAGCGGTTCAAGTCGAATTCGCTCTACCCCGCCCCCGCACATTCGGGCCTGTCGGCATGCCAGTCCCCGTCTTCGACTCGGGGCAGTCGCTTCGATGATCACGTACGCCGCTGACAGCGACATCCAAATGCCTCAGCGCCCGGCGGCGAGGCACATGTCCTTGAAGCGCAGGAGGTGCTCGGCGGGGGTGTCGTAGGACACGCAGCCGCAGCCCCAGACGAAGTTCGCCATGCCCGCCGACTTGCTCGCAAGGGCCTGAACCGAAGCAGACAGGACCTCCCAGTCGCCGCGCTCGATCACCTTGGGGTCGGCGCAACCGCGGATGATCATTCGGCGGTCGCCGATCTCGCGGCGCATGAAGTCGAAGTCCGTGTTGAAGTCGGCGACCACCAGCGACGTGCCGACCTCGATGAAGAAGTCCATCAGGATCGCGGTATCGCCTCCCATGATGACCGCGGGCGGGGGCGTGGAAAACTCGGCGCCCACCGCGTCGATGATGCGCTTGTTGTAGGGCACGACGAAGTCGCCGAAGATCCGCGGGTCGATCAGCGGAAGGGTCGCCCACGATTCGAACAGGTACACGCCCGCACCTGTGGCGGACAGATCGCGGGCCTGCCGGATCGACAGCTCCGTCGTACGTTCGAGCAGCGCGTGGGCGTCGTCGGGGGCCAGGCAGATATCGGCGATGAGATTCTCGAACCCGCGCAGCTCGACCGCCTGCGAGAACGGCCCGCCCATGCAGGCGTAGACCCAGACGTCCGAGCCGATCTCGTCCACGACGCGGCGCGAGGCGGCGGCGATCAGCCCGAGGCGGTTGGACTCGCCCGGGGCGGGGATGGGCAGGTCGGACGGGTCCGGCATCTTCTCGCCCGCCAGCGGATGCGACGTGACGCCGGGAATCGACGCGCCCTCGCCGTCGCTGATCGCGCAGCCGAACGCCTCGGCCTCGATGTTGTAGATGTCAATGCCGACCGACACGATGTCGTGGGCGTACCGCCGCCACGATTCGACAGCCGCCGCGGCCATCAGGTCCGCACTGCGGCTGGCCCGGCCGGGCGTCTCGCCGATGACCGCCGCCCCGTGCTCGTAAATCGACGGGACGAACGGGCGCCGGTCGGGCATCTGCCCGGCCAATACGCGCTGCATTCGCTCAATAGGCTTCATGCTCACCACCACTACTCCTCAGACGTTCAACAGGACCATCATCGTCAGGACACATCCGACACAGATCGCGAGGGTCACCACGAAGCCCACCCACGACTGGCGCGACGGCTTGACGAGGAACATCCCGCCTGACGTCAGCAGGCGGCGGTCCGGCGGGACGGCCTGGTCCAAGGGCATCTCGAGCCTGTCCTCGGCCCCGATGGGCGTGTGAATCTTGCGGAAGAACGTCTCGATCCGCTCGGGGGCCGGCGGGCGGGTCAGCAACGAGCCGACAATCCCGCCGAGCAGGCCCACGCCGAGCGGCAGGGCGAAGACAGCAGCCTTGGGCAGGCCCGGAAAAACGCGCACCGCGACGAAGACCGCCAGCGCTGCCCCCGTCGCGCAGAACATCCCCGCCTGGTTCATCCGGCGCCACACCATGCCCATCGCCGTCGACAGCCCCACCAGCGCCAGGATGCCGAAGTACATCATGATCGCCTTGACCACCCCGCCGGCCGCCAGCGCGAAGACCACCGACGCGAAGACGATCACCACGCCGGTAATCCGCGTGACGGCTACCAGGTGCTTCTCGTCGGCGTCGGGGCGGACGTGCACGCGATAGATGTTCTGCGAGAACAGCCCCGCGACGGTCACCTGGAACGCGTCGCCCGACGACATCGCCGCCGCCATCACGCAGGCGAGCATCAGCCCCTGCAGCGCGGGCGACAGCAGGTTGCGTATCGCATCGCCGAACGCCGCGTCGGGCACGATCTTCGCATCGGTCTTGACCAGGTAGGCCAGCCAGCACAGGCCCAGCACGCACCAGCCGATCGTGCAGATCCGCTTGAGCATGTTGCCCCCCACGAAGCCCATGCGCCCCTCCCACTCGGTGCGCCCGGCCCCGCAGACCGACACGAGGTGCGGCAGGGCCAGCGCCGTCAGCGGCGCGGTGAGGCACAGCACGACGACGGTCCAGAAATCGAACACGTCGGGGTTTCGCAGGCTGAGGAAGTGCGTCGAGCCGGCCGCCTTGCCCGCCTGGCCCACGGTCTCCCGCATGCCCGCCATTCCGGCGACCTCCGTCAGTTCCAGCGCCGCCGGGATCGCGAGGACCGACAGCACGATGATCATCAGCCCCTGGACCATGTCCGTCCGGACCGCCGCCACGATGCCGCCCCAGTAGCCGTAAAGCACGAACGTGACCGTCAGCGACAGGAGGATGCCGTAGAACCACGCGTCGGCGTCGGGGGCCGCGGCCTTGCCCATCATGCCCTGAACCGTCCGCGTGGTGGCCAGCAGGACGCTCGCCAGGCACACCGTCATGCCCGCGGTGGCCACCAGCGTGTACAGCACGGCGGCCCCGTGGCCGAAGCGTTCCTCGAAGTAGTCGGCCATCGTGAGGCATCGCATGCGGCGGATAATCGGCGCGATCAGCCAGTAAAACGGCGTGCCGAACATCCACATCCACGAGACCCATATCCCGGAGGCCCCGCTGCGTACCGTGCCGCTGACGACGCCCGCGGTGTCGCCCGGGTTCGTGCCGGCCCCGAAGGCGTGCATGACCATCATCCACACGCCGAACTTCCGGTTGCCCAGCAGGTAGCCCTCCTGGCTGGCGATGCCCTTCTTGGACCACCAGCCCATCAGGAGCATCCCCGCGAAGTACAGCACGAGTATGACCCAGATCACGGTATCGAGTCCCAGAATCATCGCGGTCCTTTCTGCCGCGGGGGCATCGCGGCGGCCAAGTTGCAGGGCGTATGATAGCGGCCCGCGGGGACGGTTGCCACATCCCAACGACAGGCGCGGGACCAAACGTGTCGTTTCATGTGTGGCGGCGGTCAAAGGCATCGCCGTTTCCACGTCTAGCGGCGGGGCTTGCCCCGCGTGCGGCGTCGCTTGCGACGCCGAAGACCTCCGATCACGCTACGCGCCACACCTTAGGCTGGGCACCTGCGCTACGAGCAATTGACCCCCGTCTGCAACCGATCGCAGTGGGAGAAGTACATCCTGAGCCGCTGACGAGACGGAAAGAGGCGGACGGAGTGCGAAGCCGCAAGCGGCCGCTGCGCGGTGTGCGGACCGGCGGGGAGGTGAGTTGGCCCGTTGCATTGGCGGGGTGGCAGGGGTATTCTCTGTGGTTTCTTCCATAGGCCGGAACGAGGCAGCAGGATGACATCACAGGATTCGACGACGAGGAAGTCCGAGACGGTTGTCGTACTGGACTTCGGCAGCCAGTATGCCCAGTTGATCGCGCGGCGCATTCGCGAGAACGGCGTCTACAGCGTGCTGGCGCGGCCGGACGTGACGGTCGACGAACTGAAGGGACTGGACCTGAAGGGCATGATCTTCACCGGCGGACCGTCGAGCGTCTACGACGAGGGCGCCCCGCGGTGCCGGCCGGAACTGCTCGACCTCGGCGTGCCGATTCTCGGGATCTGCTACGGCATGCAGATCGCCACGCAACTGATGGGCGCCGACGTCAAGCCCGCCTCGTCGCGCGAGTACGGGAGGACGTCGCTGAGGATCACCGAGCCGGACACGCTGCTGAAGAACGTGCCACTCGAGACGACCGTGTGGATGAGCCACGGCGACCAGGTGCAGGCGCTGAGCGACGAGTTTGTCCCGCTGGCGACCACACCGACGTGTCCCATCGCGGCGGTGCGTCACAGGACGCGTCCGTTCTACGGCGTGCAGTTTCACCCGGAAGTAACGCACACGCCGCACGGGGGGGAGATCTTCTCGAACTTCCTGTACGACGTGTGCGGTTGTCAGGGCCTGTGGTTGATGGGCTCGTTCATTGATTCGGTGGTCGCCGACGTCCAGTCACGCGTGGGCGCCGACGAGCGGGTGATCTGCGGGCTCAGCGGCGGGGTCGACTCGTCGGTCCTGGCGGCGATGCTGCACAAAGCCATCGGCGACCGCCTGCAGTGCATCTTCGTCGACAACGGCCTGCTGCGGATGAACGAGGTCGAACTGGTCGAGAGCACGTTCAAGGACCACTTCAAGCTGAACCTCACGACCGTCCGCGCCGCCGACGTGTTCCTGGACAAGCTCGCCGGCGTACTGGACCCGCAGGAGAAGCGCCGCATCATCGGGCATACGTTCATCGACATGTTCAAAGCCGAGGCCGAGCGCACCGCCGGCGCCCGCTTCCTCGCCCAGGGCACGCTGTATCCGGACGTCGTCGAGTCCGGTCATTCGCTCGCCGGTCAGGCGGCGAATATCAAGCTGCACCACAACGTCGGCGGTCTGCCCGAGCAACTGGGCTTCGACCTGATCGAGCCGCTGCGCGACCTGTTCAAAGACGAGGTCCGCCAGGCGGGCGAGCTGCTGGGCCTGCCCGAGCAGATTGTCTGGCGACACCCGTTCCCGGGCCCGGGCCTGGCGGTGCGGTGCCTCGGCGAGGTCACGCGCGAGCGGCTGGCCGTCCTCCGCAAGGCCGACAACATCTTCCTCGAGGAGATCGTCGCCGCCGACCTGTACCGCAAGACGTCCCAGACGTTTTCCGTGCTCCTGCCCGTCCAGTCCGTCGGCGTGATGGGCGACGGGCGGACGTACGAGAACGTGGTGGCGTTGCGGTCGGTCGACACGCACGACTTCATGACCGCCGACTGGTCGCGAATCCCCTACGAGATCCTGGCGCGGGTCTCGAATCGCATCATCAACGAGGTCCGGGGCGTCAATCGCGTGGTCTACGACATCTCGTCGAAGCCGCCGGCGACGATCGAGTGGGAATAGGTCGGGTCCGGAGTGAAGGGTGTGCGTCTAGTCTTGGGTAGACGAAAGCCCGTCCCGATGTACATCGGGACGTCCGGCGGATCCCCCCGAGGCCGTCGGGGGGCTTTGGGCTTCTTCACTGTTGCCTGGCGGTCGCCTCTTGTCAACACACGCACGATTCTCAATCAGAACTCGCAGGAGTCGACGGACCGGACAATACGCCCAACACCCATCACAACCACTTCGCATTAAAGATGTTGTCTGAAATGCCGACGATAGGACTACGCGGTGTCGACTCTCCCGGAACGCCTTTGCGCGGACCGGGCACGGAACCAGGCCATCATGGCGGACAAGGACATACCCGACATCCAGGTTGACTGCGTGGGCACGACGGTTTGTCCACGATGCGCTGCCACGGTGGACGTGTCGGCTCTGTGCGCGTTCGAGAGCGCTCGGTGCTCGTCCTGCAAGACCCGCTTCGCCGCGCCGGGCAAGATCGGCCCGTACGTCCTGCTGAGGCAACTGTCCCGCGACCAGACGGGGGCGAGGTATCGCGGGTTCGATACGTCGATGAGCCGCCACGTGCAGGTCAACGTCATGCGCCGCGCGATGAGGCAGGACGAGGAGAAGGTCGCCGCCTTCCTCGCCGAGGCCCGCGCCCTGGGCGTGCTGGACCACCGCAACACGGCCCGGGCGTTCTTCGTCGGCGACGAGGACGGCAGGCCCTACAGCGTGATCGAACTGGTGGTGGGCGACTCGCTCAAGACCGTGCTGGCCGCCGGCAGGCCTCTCCAGGAAACCGGCGTGCTCGAGACGGCGGTCGGGCTGGCCGGCGTGCTTGAAGCGGCGGCAGACAACGACGTCGTCCACGGCGACGTCAGGCCGGCCAACGTGGTCTTCACGCCCCAGCCCCAGGGCACGGTCAAGCTCGTCAACTTCCGCTTTGCCGCCGGCAGCGGCGCCCGGGCCACCAAAGACATGCCCCCCATCGAGCCGTGCTACGCCCCGCCGGAACACCTCGACGCCAGGCCCATCGACATCCGCAGCGACGTGTTCGGCCTGGGCGCGACGCTCTTTCACGCCCTGACCGGTCACAAGCCGTTCGCCGGCGACGGCCCCGCCGCGGCGCCCAAGGCCCGTCGAACCGCCGCCGCCCCGAGCATACTGAGCCACCGCCCGATGCTGCGCCAGGCGACGGCCGACGTGATAGGCGCCATGCTGCAGGCCGACCCGGCCAAACGCCCCCGGGACCCGCGAGCCCTGCTGAACGATCTGCACCGCGCCCTGGAGGCAAGCAGGAAACCGAAGCCCGCCGCACCGCGCAAGGCGGCTCGCCCCCGCCGACGCAGAGTCGCCCCGGGCCCCGCCAATGGAACACAGGGAACCGACTACGCCGCGGCGGCACTGGCGGCCATGGGCGAGACCCGAAAGACCCCACCCCGCCCCAAGCCCAAGGCACCCCCGCCGCCGCTGGTGTCGCAGACGCCCGCGCCGCCCCCACCGCCCGAGACGCCCGCACCCGCACCACCGCCGGTCGTGCCGGTCACGCCCGCCCCGCCGCCGCTCGAGCCGGAGACGCCCGCCCCGCCGCCGCCTGAGATGACCAAAGCGGGCCCGCCACCGCCTGAAGCGACAGCGCCGCCTCCCCCGCCGCCCGGACCGGCCAGACCTGCCCCGCCTCCGCCGACACTCGATACGGACGGACCTGAGCCACCCACGCCACAAGCCGAC
This sequence comes from uncultured Planctomycetaceae bacterium, assembly GCA_964625865.1. Classification (GTDB taxonomy): domain Bacteria; phylum Planctomycetota; class Phycisphaerae; order SM23-33; family SM23-33; genus CAZVEV01. The sequence continues at coordinate 10,520 of CAZVEV010000103.1, forward strand.
GCCCCCCCACCGGCCACACAGCCGGCCAAGGCGAAATCGCACCACGATCGCGCGGTGGTGATCGGCGTTGTATCGGCTGTGGGTATCGGCGTGGTCGTGGCGCTGGGGGCGATCCTCTTCGGCCCGGACATCGCTGGAACGACCAGCGGAGACCACGAAGACGCCGACGACTCGGTGGTCTTGCCGCCCACCGGCGGCGGGCCGGTCACGCCGGCGCCTTTCGGGGGCAAGGCGGGCGTGGGTACGTGGAAGACGGCGGCAATCTTCAAAGACGTCCACGTGGCCCGCGGCGGACGGACGGTACTCAGGGGGTCGTTCTCCAAGGGCGCCGTGCGGAAGCAGTGGAAGCGCGTGAAAGGGAACTGGAAGCACGACAAAAAGACGTACACGCAGGTCGACGCCGGCGTGCCGGACGCCTTTGCTCTCGTCGGCGATGAATCCTGGGCCGACTACACGCTCACGCTGAAGGCTCGAAAGACCGGCGGGGCCGAAGGGTTCTTCATCCCGTTCCGCTGGCGAGACGACAAGAACTACTTCGTGTGGAATCTCGGGGGCCACGCCAACAAAGTCCACGTTATCGAGCGCCGGATCGACGGGGGCAGGCCCGCCGAGGTGTGCAAGCGTGTGAACGGCAAGATCGAGACGAACCGGTGGTATGAGATCATGATCCGACTGGACGGTCCGCGCATCCGCTGTAGCCTCGACGGCAGGCTGATCCACGACGTCGTTGCCAAGTAAGCAAGGGAATAGGAGATAGGCAGCAGGCAATAGGGGTCTTGCCGCGCGGCTGGTTGCGTGGCCGGGGCTTGAGCGAAATCGACCACGTAATCCCCCTCACGGGCAAGAGCGTCACGGGCAAGACTCTCCATCCAACTCCGAGTCCACTTCGACTGTGCGAGTGACCGTCCCTGAACCCCTATTCCCTATTGCCGACTGCCTATTCCCTTCCTTCAGGCTACTGCGGGATGGCCGCCAGGGGCACGACGACCTTTCTCGCCGCCTTGCGGTCCGGGTCCACGACGGTCAGCGTGACGGTCTGGCCCGGCGTCTTGGCCCGCACGGCGTCGAGCAGTTCGTCGCAATACTGGACGGCCCGCCCGTCGACGGCGGTGATCAGCGATTCCTTGTTCAGCCCCGCTGCCGCGACCGGACCGTTCTTGTGAGGCCGGACCGTCACGATGCCTCGCGTGCCGGTTGCGAACCGCCCGATGAACCCCGGCGGCTGGGTCCACAGTTCGTCGAGTTGGGACCCGATGGTGGCCACGCTGGCGGACGTGCGGCGTGCCAGCAGGCTGACCAGACCGTCGGGATAGCCCACCGTCGCCAGCCCGGCCGACGTCTTGTTCGGGCCCAGGTATCCGCTCTGAACGCCGACAACGCGCCCTCGCGAATCGACCCAGCAGCCGCCGCTGGAGCCCTTGGGGCTCGGGCCGGATATATATACCACACGAACGTAACACTGCAGATCGCTGCTGTAACAGTACGTGGGGGCGGCACTGGCGATCGTGCCCGACAGCAACAGGTCGTGACGGAACAGCGGATTGCCTATCAGGTACACCACCTCGCCCGGAGCGGGCGGATGCGGCGCGACGTCCAGGGCCGGATACGTCCTCCGGGCGCCCGTCGGGGCCAGCACGGCCGCGTCATGCGAGGCGTCGACCGCTACGATCCGCGCGGGGATGCGACCCAGGGATGCCGAGAGCAATTCCACGTTCCGGGGCGTGCCCTTGACCACGTGGGCCGCGGTGACCACCAGCCCGTCCGGCGTGGCGAAGAAGCCCGAGCCGTGCATCCTGCCGTCAACCAGCACGGACACCGACGCGGCGCGAAGCGTCCGGTAGAACTCCCGGCCGTCAATCCCCTGTCGCACGCCGCACCCGCTGACCCAGCAGGCCGACAGCAGCACGACGACCCAACCCAGTCGCCGCCCCCTGAGGAGGAACTCTACATACACAGGCGTCGTCTCCTTCCGCTCAATCGACAGTTCATGACACACGAGCGGGTATCATACCGCAGGGACTATCCCACCCCCAAACGTATTGCGCAAAGTTTAGCGGCGGGGCATTCCCGATGCACATCGGGACTCGTCGTCTTGCGTGCGCAGCGCCGTGCGCCGTCAAACGGCGAACGTCGAGCGATGCTCGACCGCTAGACGGCGCGCGGGATCGAGGGTCGTCCGCACGTCACGTGTGCCGAAGACCTAGTAGAAGTGCATCCAGACGATCATGGCCCCGATCACGCCCACGACAAGGATTGCCACCAGGATCAGCAGGATGTTCTGCCGCGTAACGTGGCGGGCCGACAAGTGCACCTGGGGCGCCGGGGACATGTCCGGCAGGAGACGATGGGCGGGGTCCTCGTGCGGTTCGTCGTCGATTGCGGGGTACCGGTCGGTCTCGAAATTGGGGTCGGCCTCGACGGGCACGAGGTCGAACTCGTCGAGATCGGGCTCGGCCGTCGTAGGCGGCGGCGGGACGGCCGTCTCTGCATCGCCATCCTCGTCGCGGTCGTCCGCATGGTCATCGGCCAACGCGGCGGCCAGGGCTGACACGTTGTCGTCATCGTCGGCCCGCAGTCGCCGGCCCGGTACGAGAACAATCTGCCCGCAGTGGGGGCATCGCCCCTTGCGCCCGGCGTGGGCCTGATCGACCCGCACCGACTCTTTGCAGTGTTCGCACACAAACCTCAGCATGCCGACCTCGCTGCCGCCGCGCCGCACCACCGCGGCGCGGCGCTAACCTATATCGCCACTCGCCTCTCGGGCGCCAAATCCTCGTTGGGCCTGTAGAGCAACACGGTGTGCCCCACGATCCCCACGCAGCAGGACCCGGTCGCACCGGCCAACTGCTGCGATATCTCCTTGCGCTGCGCCCCCGCCGCACCGGCCAGACGCACTTTCACCAACTCGTTGTCAGCGAGCAGGCCGTCAATGGACGCTACCACCGCATCGGTCAACCCGGCCTTGCCCACCGCCCCGCACACCGCCAACCGCGTGCCCATCGCACGCAAGGCGCGCCGCTGTTTTCCCGTTAACTCGCTCATGTCATCCGACACCGTCATTCTACGTTGCCCCCGCCAGCGCGGCCACCCGCCGGATGCCCGACTCGGCCAACTCGTCAGTAAGGGGGCTGTCCGTGCTGAAGGGCAAGACGCAGCCGCGACCGTGATCGCACGCCAGCGTGATCGCCTGCGGGGTAACCCTGTCGAATCCGTCGGGCGAGTGGACGTGGCCGAGGATGAAGTAGTCGACGGTCATCCGGCGGGCGAAGTCGGCAACCATCTCCTCGGTGTGCCTTCGTCCCCAGGTCCACTCGTACACCCCGCCGCCCCGGCGCATGTCTTCCGGGCTGTAGGGGCGCTCGAGGACGGCAAAGCACTCATCGGTTATCCGCCCGGGTGAGGGCAGGGAATGGCTGAGCAGAACGTTGTTGGGACAGACGACCGCCAGCGGAAGCGAGTACAGGAACTCCTTCATCGCGTCGGTGACCTCGCCCGCGGCCTCGCCGAAGGCAAAGGCCACCCCCGCGGCAAACGTCTTGCACGAGGGCTGGCCCGCACGCGTGATCTCGTTGCCCGTCAGTTCCGCCACGTCGTGGTTGCCCATCAGGAACAGCACTTCGCGCGGATGGGCGATCTTCAGGCGCGCCGCACGGAGCAGCACCTCGATGCTGCGGTCGTGCTTCGTCCGGGGATCGACGGGGCCGTGAACGATCTCCTGCAGGATCAGGCGCGTCTCACTCCGTCCGGACAGGTCCGCATAGCGAATGATCCGGTTCAGCGCCTCCCGATTGCCGTGGATGTCGCCGGTGGCGATCACGCGGCAGCCGCTGCCAAGATAGACCACGTTCCCGCGCCGGCGATCGTCGTCGGCGTTCAGCGTGGCCGCTTGCTTGAAGACGTCTGCAACAGGGTGTGACACGTTCACGTCCTGATTCCATCCCCCCATACACGCGCCCGACGGCACGGGCCGTTGGCGCGGACTTCCACGTTCCCCAGTCTCCTGCTCGGCGCTGCGATCGGCCCGGGCGGCCGGACAACGCACTACGCGTTATTCCGTCGTTTCCTCAGTGTGTGGGCGATCAGACCGAGGCGTGAGACGACCTCGTTCATCGATCCGGGCCTCTTGGCCGGCTGGGCTTCGATGCAGTCACGGATCAGTTTGCTCAGCGGGACCGGGACGTCCGGATTGATCTGCTCGGGGGCCACCACCGCCATCTCGGACACCAGCGTTACGGCGCCCTTCTTGGGCAGTGCGGTGGGAATGGCCCGCCCGGTCAGCGTCCAGTACATGGCGGCGGCCAGGTTGAACACGTCCGTGCGCCCGTCGAGGGGGCGCCGGTGGACCTGTTCGGGGGCGATGAAGTCCGGCGTGCCCTGGATGCGGTCCTTGATCGTGCCCACCGGGCAGCTCTGCCCCATGTCGATGATCTTGACGCCCCCCTCGTCGTCCACGAGGATGTTGTTCGGCTTGATGTCGGCGTGAACGAACCCCTTGACGTTCATGTGCGCCAGGGCCTTGCCCACCTCCGTAAAGACCCGGACCACCTCGGCGACCGATTCAGGGCGGTCCTCCTGGATGGTCGTCCCCTCGCAGTATTCCATGATCAGGTGCACTTCGCGCACGGCCAGCCAGCGCTTGATGCGATGCAGGCGGTAGATCTTACGAAGGGTCGGGTGGTCCAACTGGGAGGCGATGCGGTATTCGTTGACCGCCTGGGCGAGGAACTTGTTGTCGGCGTTCTCGCGCTTGACGACACGCTTGAGCGCATAGACATCGTTCGTCTGGCGATCCCTGATCTGCCAGATCGTACTGCGGGCCCCGCTGCCGAGGTACCTCATGACCTGGTAGCCGGGCACCTCTAACGTCTTAGGTACGCTCATGATTACAGATTTCTACAGGATGGATGAAGGATAGATGATGCCTGTATTATGCATATCAGTATACCGTATGCGGATCGCGATGTTAAGCGCTATTGTGATTTTTTCCGGCCCCGGGCGCCGTCGGGGGGCAGCGGCACGAGGGTAGGCGACAGTCGACTGGGCCTCGACGGGGAAGAGACACTCGATGACGGAGGGTTTCCGGCAAGGCTTGGCCCCGGGGCGACGACCGGCTGGCGAGTGCGGCCAAGCCCCCCGGCCACCCCGTAGCCGCATGCCACACTCGAACCCACCTCCTACCCCATCGGCCGGGAGATCGTCGCTTAGGCCGCGGCCTCGTGCGTGCTGAAGGCTTCTCCGGGCGACGGGATCACCACGCCACCCGGCGCGTTGTCGGGCCGCCGGACCGGCCTCAGACCCGCCCCACGTTCTGCCGGGAACCCACTGGGTTTGCTCAGCCGCAGAACCGCGGCCGCGGCAGGTCGGTCTCGAGGTTGGGCATGGGCTGGTCTATGGGCGCCGGCGGGGCGTCGACCGCCCGGCCGTGCACTTCCACCTCCGTGTAGTGGTTCCCCTCATCCCGGATGCTGCCTCTGCTGTACAGGCGGACGTACCGCCCGGTGAAGCCCTTGCAATCGATCAGCTTGCCCTGGTAGGTCTCGACGTAGGCCTTGTCCCGGCCGAAGCCCAGCCCCGTGCTGTTGTCGTGATCGTTGTTAAAGACGGTCACGACGCCCTCGACGAAGTCCGGATCGTTCGAGATCTGCACGACCACGTCATGGTAGACGTTGGTCTGCGCCCTGCGCCACACCAGGACCGCGTAGATCGCCGACTCGTCCTGCAGGTCGATCTGCACCCAGGTGGGGACGTGTGCTTGAGGGTTGCCGTTCCACTGGGCCCACAACTCCACGTAGTAGCCGTCGCCGCCCTGCTTCTCGCCGTCGGTGACGTACGTCAGCTCGCCGATCATCGGCTCGGGATCGTTGCTGGTCACCGGCATGTCCAGGGCGATGTTGGACGTACCGGGCGGCACGAGGAAGGGCCCGCGCCTGCGATACCGTCGTTCGTGCGACTCGAGATTCGGTATGCGGTGCTCCGGGATCAGATACGGCGTCCCCCTGAACGACGGCCCCGGCAGGGAGACACTCAGCGGTACCAGTGAGGGCCTCCGCGAGTCGGCCGGCCCGGCGGCGGCGTCCCCCCCGTGGGCCGCCGCAGGACTCGCTGCCCCGCCCCGATCCTCACACCCGCCGCACCACACCGCCGCGAGGGCGATCGTCGTCACCGTCAGTGTCCTGATCATCGCACGGTTCTCCTACTTGACCGGCTTGCCGTAGACTTCCACTTCGATGTAGTGGTTGGCTTCGTTGGAGGTGTTCTCCCGGGACCACAGGCGAACGTAGCGCCCCTGGACGCCTTTGCAGTCGATCAGCTTGCCCTGGTAGTCCTCCATGTAGACCTTGTCCTTGCCCTTGCCCTGCCCCGACGAGTTGTCGTGATCGTTGTTGAAGACGGTCCTGGATTCAATGAAGTCCTCGTCGGCGCCCACCTGGACCACCACGTCACGGTAGGCGATGTCGCCCTTGTGGTAATGCCACACCACGATCGCGTAGATCGTCGCAGTCTGCTTGAGGTCTATCACGACCCACTGCTTGCCCGGCGCCAGTTCGACGAAGTAGCCGTCCGTGCCTTTCTTCTCGCCGTCGGTGACGTACTTCAACTCGCCGATGATCGGCTCGGGGTCGCTGCTGGTCACGGGTTTGCCCTTGGCCAGGTTCACCGTGCCCAACGGTGCGAGGAACGGCGGGCGCTTGCCCTTGCGAGGCGGGCCCATATTCGGTTCGTTCCTGACCGGCTGGGGCGTCGGAATAGGCCCCACGGCCGGCAGCGATATCGGCAAGGCAACCCTCTTGCCCCGAACGGTCGTGCCGCTGTTTGCCGGCGGCAGGGTCCCGGTGTGCTCGGGAATCTCAGGCAGTGTGCCCCGGTCGTCAGCGTTCGTTTCCTCGGCCAACCGCGGCGGCGTTTGGGCATCGCGACCCGTGAATGCCAGCAGCCCGATCGCCACGAGGATCGCCGCAGCCGCGGCAAGGCCTACGGCAATGGGAAGCCATCGGCGCCTCGCCTTGCGAGAGACCGCTTCGATCGCCCCGCGCCGCGAAGCGTCAAGATGCGGGGCGGTCTCGCTCTGGAACAGCGCCGTCAGCAGGGCCACCACCCGCCGTATCATGCCGACTTCCGCTCGGGCGGTCGGGTCGTCGGCCAGGCGGGCCTCGACGGCTTTCAGCTTCTTCCCGCCCAGTTCGCCCGCCACGTAGGTGGTCAGGGCCACGTTGTCTCGCTCGTTTGCCATTGTTCCGTGCTCCTTTCGGTTTCCATGTTCCACACCCGCGTCCCGCGTGCGCGCGGACCCCCCGCGGCTGCGTGAAACGGTGTTTGCGTCTGTCGGTACGGCTAGTTGCTCTTGGTCGCCACGGGCTTGCCGTAGACCTCGACCTCGATGTAGTGGTTGGACTCGTCAGTGGTG
>CAZVEV010000104.1:0-17894 GCA_964625865.1 uncultured Planctomycetaceae bacterium
GATAGGGTCGGGTAGGAGGACTACCGCTTTGCTCGTCAACGTGACGCCTGGGAGTTTCAGGTGGGAAAATCGCCTCACAGGGTCGCATGAGAATGGCCAAACACCGTGCGAAGCCGCCCTTCGACTCCGCTCAGGACGAGCAAGCGGCCGCTGCGCGGGAAGATGCGAAAGACGACGCGCGGGACGTGGCGACGACGAGACTGGTGACATGGCGACGGTGTATTTCATTCTGGGTTGTACGGCGTGCGGCAAGGGCGCGGCCGGTCGCGAGCTGGCGGCGCGGACCGGCGGGCACGTCGTCAGTGTCGACTCGATGAAGGTCTATCGTCGCATGGACATCGGTACGGCAAAACCCACGCCCGACCAGCAGGCCCGCGCGCCCCACCACTGCATCGACGTGGTCGAGCCGGGCGAGAGCTTCTCGGCGGCGCGGTTCGTCGAACATGCAGAGGAGGCCCTGACGTCGATCGCCTCGGCCGGGGCGGTCGCGCTGGCTGTCGGTGGAACAAGCCTGTACATCAAGGCCCTGTCCGAGGGCCTGTTCGAGGCCCCGCCGGGCGACCAGGCCGTGCGCCAGGCCCTCCGGGCCGAGGCCGCCGAGACAGGCCTGGCGGGTCTGCATCGCCAACTGGCCTCTGTGGACCCCGCCGCGGCTGAGCGCATCCATCCAAACGATGAGCGACGCATCATCCGCGCCCTGGAAGTCTACCGCACCACCGGCAGGCCCATCAGCGACCTGCAGGCCCAGTGGGACAGCGGCCGGACGCGACACCACTGCATATTCCTCGGCCTGCGAAGACAGCGTGACGACCAGAGCCATCGCATCAACGCCCGGGTCCGGCGGATGGCCGCCGCCGGGCTTCGCGACGAGGTGGCCGCCCTGCTGTCCGAGCCGGACGGCCTGTCCACCCAGGCCGCCGCGGCTGTCGGTTACGCGGAGATGATCGCGCACCTTCGCGGCGACCTGACAGTCGACCAGGCCGTCGAACGCATCAAGATCAACACGCGCCGCCTGGCCAAGAAGCAGCGAACGTGGCACCGCCGGTGGCGCGACGTAAGGTGGTTCGACCTCGCGCCGGACGAGACGGTGGATTCCGTGGTCGACCGAGTGATGGCGACGGTGGAGTTCGCCCCCGCGGGCACAGAGACAGGACACGGACCATGAGCGTTGAGTACCGCATCATCAGCATCGGCACGTTGTCGCACAACCGCCTCTGGGGCGAGGGGGCCCCCGTGCGAACGCCGCACGCGACGACGACCCTCGTCCGCGACGAGGGACGGGTGATCCTGGTCGATCCGTCGCTGCCCGCCCAGGCGCTTGCGGCGCGATACAACGAGCGCACCGGAGGCCAACTGGCCGATGTGACGGACGTGTTCTGCACCACGCTGCGACCGGGTCATCGGCGGAGCATTGTGGCCTTCGATGGGGCCAGGTGGTGGGCCAGCGAGACCGAGATCGAGACCTATCGATCGCACCTGACGGGCCTGCTGGACTCGGCCGAGCGGATCGACGCTGACGACGTCAACGCCATCGAGGCCGATCTGGCCCTGCTGGGGCGGTTCGGCCCGGCGCCCGAGAGTTTCACGCGCCAGGTGCACTTTTATCCGATGCTGGGCGCGAGCCCCGGCTCGGCGGGGTTGCTGCTGAACCCGGCGACGAGCACGATCGTCATTGCCGGGGACGCCGCCCTGACCGCCGCCCACGTGCAGGCGGGGCAGGTCTGGAAGGGCTGCGCCGATACGGAGGCGGCCATGGCGTCCCTGACCGATCTGCTGGAACTGGCCGACGTCATCGTGCCCGGACACGACAACGTCATGTTCACGCCCGGACGCTGGCTATAACGCCCGGATGACTGCAAGCACGAAGCTCGAAGCACGAAACCCGAAACAAGCACGAATACTGAATCCCGAATGTTCAAAGCAGTAGGCGCGCCCGTTGTGTTGTTGTTTAAGACATGTGTACGTGTCGTTTCGACATTGTTTCGGATTTCGTGCTTCCGGTTTCGTGCTTGTTTCAGATTTCGGTATTCGTGCTTCGGATTCGGCGCGACGCGAACGTATAATCCCTCCGTACGAATGGTGGACTATCGCGCACATCCTGTTGATCGCGGGCAGATGCGGCGACGCATCGCAACGGCAGGGGAACCGCGATGAGTGTCGGGGCTTTCGTTGCAGACCACGTCGGCCAACTGCTCGGCATGGGCATTCTGCTGGTCGCTTCAGGTTTCTTCAGCGGTACCGAGACCGCCCTGTTCAGCTTGACCAAGGGCCAACTCTATCGTCTGAAGAACTCGCGTGGCACGGGCAGGCTTGCCGCGGCCCTGATGGCCGAGCCGAACCGTACGCTCAACACGCTTCTGATGGGCAACCTGCTGGTCAACGTCGCTTTCGCAAGTCTGTCGGCGGCCATCGTGCTGGATTTGCCCCGCGACCCGCCCTGGCTGGCGCCGCTGGTCTCGCCGGCCCCCCTGCTGGTGTTGATTCTGTTCGGCGAGGTCACGCCCAAGATGCTCGCCCACGCCCTGGGAGAGACCTGGGCCCTGTCCGCGGCCCCGGCGATCGCCCTGATCGGCCGCGCCCTCCGCGCGCCGTTGTGGGTGCTCCAGCGCCTCCTGGTCGGACCGATGACCTCGATCCTCGCGCCCCGGGAGGCGGGCACGACGACCATCGAATCGAGCGAGTTGGCGTCGGTGCTGGCCCTGTCGGCCAAGCGGGGCATCATCAGCCATGACGTCAACGCCCTGCTGCAGGAAATCGTCGAGCTGACGGACCTGCGGGTCGCCGACGTCATGGTGCCCCGCGTGGACATGATCGCCTACGACGTCGGCGCCTCGCGGGCCGGGCTGGTCGACCTGTTTCGGCGCACCGGCCTGAGGCGGATTCCCGTCTACGAAGGCGACATCGACCACGCCATCGGCCTGGTCCACGCCAAGCGCCTGCTCCTGCAGCCCAACGAGTCGCTGCGCAGCCTGGTCAGGCCCGCCGTGTTCGTGCCCGAGGCGGGCAACGTCGAGCGGCTGCTCGTGCAGTTTCGCGTCCGCCAGGTGCAGACGGCGATCGTCGTTGACGAGTACGGCGGCACGGCGGGGCTGGTGACCCTGGAGGACGTGCTGGAAGAGATCGTGGGCGACATACCGGACGTCGGCGAGGCCGGCGCCGAGGCTCCGCCCGTCCGCGAACTGGCGCCGAACGAGTACCTCCTGAACGCCGATCTGGCGATTCACGAGTGGGTCGATGCGTTCGGGATGGACCTGGCCCATCGACGGATCAGCACGGTCGGCGGGTTCGTGACGGCCCAGTTGGGGCGGATAGCCCGCGTGGGCGACGAGGTGACGTGCGGCAATCTGCGGTTCCGCGTCGAGACGATGCGCCGCAAACGCATCTGCACACTGCGCGTGAACCTGCTGGAGGACGAGGCATGATCCTGGCGGCTGGACAGACCGCGGAGGTGATCGCCTGGCTGGCCGTGCTGGTCAGCGGCGTGGGCCTGACGGGGCTGTTCTGCGGGCTCGAGACGGGCATCTACGTGATCAACAAGTACCGCCTGGACCTGCGTGCCGAGGCCGGCGAGAAATCGGCCCGGCGCCTCAAGCGGATCGCCGACAATCACAGCAACCTGGTTGTGGTCCTGCTTGTGGGCACGAACGTGGCCGCCTATGCCGCAACATTCGCCGTCAGCGCAATGTTCATGATGGCCGGCACGGGACCCGCCACCCAGTGGTATACCATCGCGGTGGCGACGCCCGTCCTGTTCATCTTCGGCGAGGCCGTGCCGAAAAACGTCTTCCAGCGGCTGGCGGAGCGGATCGTCTATCGCCTCGCGCTGCTGCTGCGGGCCACGAGCCTCCTGTTCAACGTCACCGGAATCGCCCCGCTGGTGCGCGGGTTCTCGTGGCTGCTGATGCGCCTGGCGCCGCGCAAAGCCCGCGCCTACCGCGCCCACCACGAGGGCCTGGCCTCCATCGTCGCCGAAGGGCGGGCCAGCGGCGTACTGACGCACTTTCAGTCGGTGATGGCCGACCGGATCATGCAGATCGACCAGGTTCACCTGGGCGACGTGATGGTGTCACTCGATGCGGCCGTCACGACGCGGCCGGACGTCGGACGCGACGAGCTGCTCGAGATCATCCGCGACCACCCCTATTCGCGCCTTCCGCTGCTGGACGAGACCGGCCAGGCCGTAGCCATCCTCGACGTCTACTGTGTCCTGCTCGACACGTCCGAGGCGGCCCCCGGCGAGTTGGCCACCGCTCCGCTGGTCCTGCCCGCCGACATGGGCGTCACCGACGCGCTGTACCGCATGCAGAAGGACCGCACAACGCTGGCCGTCGTCCAGGGCGACGACGGCGCGCACGTGGGCATCGTCACGATCAAGGACCTCGTCGAAGAGATCGTCGGCGAACTCGAAGCGTGGTAGATCGATTTACGATTTTAGATTGACGATTTTGGATTTCAGATTTGCAGATCACATCAGATGTAGCCGGGTGCCGTGGGCTGCGGAGCGAAGCGGAGCAACCACGTAACTGGGGGTGCCGTGGTTTGACGCGAAGCGGCAACCACGATTCGCCGCAACGTGGTTGCCGCTTCGCGTCAACCCACGGCACCCTCAGGAAGGAATCGCAATCAGCTCAGGCGTAGCTTGATGTGCCGCCCAGCCCGAGGTCCTGGCGCTTCTGCTTTCGCTCGGCGGCGGCCTTCTGTTCGTATCCGCTGGCGCGGAAGGCGGCCAGCGGGTCGGCCGGGACGCCGAGGGCCTTGCGGACAGCCTTGAGCATGGGGGTGACGTTCATGTTGAACGCGGCGCGGAGGGTTTCCTCGGCTGCTACGGTGTCTTCGGCCTGCTGGGCGGCCGCCAGGGCATCGCGGTCCACGCAGAGGGCCTTGGCGAACAGTTCCTGTACCGTGCAGACGGTCTGGATCATCGCCTGGACCTTCGGCTTGATGTTGTGCGACTGGTCGATCATGTACGCGATGTCCAGGTCGCGCCCGGTCTGGGCCTCGTATGAGGCGATCTCGTTGAAGATGCGGAACATCTGGTAGGGATCGATCGCCCCGACGGTCAGGTCGTCGTCGGCGTACTTGCGATCGTTGAAGTGAAAGCCCCCGAGCATCTTCTCGTCGATCAGCCACGCGACGATCTGCTCGATGTTGCAGCCGGGCAGGTGATGGCCCGTGTCGACAAGCACTTTGGCGCGGGGCCCGGCGGCCTTGGCGAAGATGTAGCTGCTGCCCCAGTCGAAGAAGTCGCTGAAGTAGCTTGCCGGCTCGAAGGGCTTGTACTCGACAAGCATCGTCGCCCCGCGGGGCAGGGCGTCGTGGGTCTTGGTCAGCGCCGCGGCAGCCCACGCCTTGCGCTGGCGGATGTCGGCCTGGCCGGGATAGTTGGCCCCGTCGGCGAACCACAGCGAAAGGTATCGGCTGCGGGCCGCTCGCATGATCTGGACCGAGTCGAGCATGTGCTTGACGGCGCGGCGGCGGATCGACGCCTTGCGATTGGTCACCGAACCGTGCTTGTAGCACTGGTCCTGGAAGAGGTTCGGGTTAACAGAGCCTATCCGCACGCCGTGGGAGGCGGCCAGATCCACGGTGGCCGGGTCGAACCCGTTGGGGAAGTCCCACAGGACGTGGACGGCGACCGTGGGCGTAATGCCCGTCATCGCGTGGGTCACACCGGCGTCGGCGAACTTGTCGGCCAGGTCCACCGCCGCGGCGTCCTGCGTGAACTTGCCGAATCGCGTGCCCGTATCGGCAAATCCCCAGGAGGGGATCTCCACCTCGAACCGCATCAGGCGGTCGATGATCTCCTGCTGCCGGCCCTTCGGAACGGTGGCCCGTCGTCTTGCTGCCATCTCGTGTCTCCTTGCGTTGGTGCGAATCGTACGCGACGGGCGCGTGCGGATCAATCCTGCGCGCAGCGCGGATGGCGTAGTTTGCGGCACGGCGTTTCTTTCGCGGACACCCCACGGACGGAGCCCGCGGGCGTTTGCCTGGTCCTCCACGAACAGTCCCTTGTCAACACGCGGGGGACCGTTAGAATGGTCTGGCGATTCTCGCTCCGGCCTGAAGGAACCGGCTTGGCAGTACTGACCGACTATCTGGACTTGGAAGACCTGCGACAACTGCAGGAGACGTTTCGCGCCGCGGCCGGCGTGGACCTGCAGGTCTGGTGCGCTCGCAGCGGACCGCTGGGCGCCGCCCCGGAGACGGCTGACGCGCTGGCCGAGGCCCATCGCGCCGACGTGCCCGAAGCCCCCGTCGTCGTCGACAACCAGGTCGTGGGGTGCGTGCGCCTGGCAGATGGCGAGAGCGTCGGCGAGCAGTCGGCGGGTTTCGTCGGCCTGATGGCTGACGTGCTGGCCCGCCTGTGCGAGCAGCAGGGCCTGCTGCGAGACCGGGCAACCGAACTGGCGACTCTCTACCGCCTGACCACGGAGTTCACGGGCCAGCGGGACATCCAGCGCCTGCTCGACCTGGTGGTGGCCACCGTGGTCAGCACGCTGAAGGTCAAGGCCTGCACCATCCGCCTGCTCAGCGAGGACGGCAACGAGTTGCTGACCAAGGCGGTGGCCAACCTCTCGCCGCGCTACCTCAACAAGGGCCCGATCCTGCTGGCCCACAGCGCCATCGACCAGGAAGTCCTCGACACGGGCATGCCGCTGTACATTGCCGACGAGCAGTCCGACCCGCGCGTGCTCTACCAGGACGAGGCCCGGCGCGAGGGCATCGTCAGCGCCCTGTGCGCCCCGATGATCTACAAGGGCCACCCCGAAGGCGTCCTGCGCGTCTACACCGCCCAGCGCCACGAGTTCGACTGGTTCGAGCAGTCGCTGATCCAGGCCATCGCCGCCAACGCGGCGGCCGCCATCGTCAACGCCCGTCTCTACCAGGAGGCTGTCCGCGGGGCGGACATCCAGCGCCAACTGCGCCTGGCCGGCGAGGTCCAGCGGCGGATGATTCCCCACCAGGCGCCGAGGGTCCCCGGCTTCGACATCGCCGCGCTCTACGTGCCGTGTTTCGAACTGGCCGGCGACTTCCACGACTTCATTCCGCTGGCCGAGGGCAACCTGGGCATCGCGGTGTGCGACGTGATAGGCAAGGGTGTTCGCGCGTCGCTGCTGATGGCCTCGCTGCGGGGCGCGCTGCGTGCTCACGCGTCGGCCGTCTACGACATGAGCGAGGTCCTGTCCCGCCTGAACGCCGACATGTGCGCCGACTCGAGCGCCAGCGACTTTGCCACCATCTTCTACAGCGTCCTCGATACGCGGTCGCGCCGCCTGACTTACGCCAACGCGGGGCACATCCCCCCATTGTTGGTCCGCGACGGCCAGTGTATCCCGCTGACCGCCGGTGGGGGGATTATCGGCATCGACGACGTCGCCAGCTTCGAGCACGATTCGATCGACTGCCGAAGCGGCGACGTGATCCTCATGTACACCGACGGGCTCTGCGAGGCGCTGAACTTCGAGGATGAGGCCTTCGGACGACACCGCGTCGAGCAGGCCCTGCTGACCGCGGTGGCCGACGACCACGACGCCGACAGCATCGCCCGCCAGGTCCTCTGGGAGATGCGACGGTTCGCCGGACTGCAGAAACGGTTCGACGACTTGACGATTGTTGCGATCAAGACCTTGTGATGACTCACCGGTGTGGTCTGCGGACGAGCACGAAAAACCCGCCGCTGACTTGACAATTGTCGCCATGAACGTCTTATAATACTCCGATACTCGTATAGCGTGCCGGTCAGGCCGCCTGGCCGTTGGACTTCGCGGGCGCCGGCTTCAGGACAGTGAACTTAACCGAGGACCGGACCGGTCGGCCGGCCAGCCGGTAAACCTAGTGAAGTAGACCCACCGAACATGAGTCATTTTTGCCTCCTACGCGACCCGGAGAGCTACGTCGCGCACAACTGGGATATGGTAGCCGATGCCGAGGGCCGGGAATACTGGCTCGGGCTTTTCGCCAAGCATTTCGCGGACACTGCCGACCACGCCACACACCGCTACGGACGCAGCGCGGGCAAGCGGATTGCCGCCGCCCGCCAAGAGTTCGCCGCCCTCGTCGAGACGCTCGGCACGGACCCGACCGCCCTGCCGGGCGGCACGCTGGACATCCTGCAGTTGTGTCGCGCCCGCGAGCGCGTCCTCCGCGCACACGACATCGGCGCACCGTTCCAGCACATCAAAGACCGCGAGAACGTCTCGGCGATCGACCTGTACGGCGATGTGGTGTACGCCCTGCACGCCATGCCCTTCGCCGAGAAGTGGTTTCACCTGGTCGAGGGCGTCTTCGCGGGCAACATCTTCGACCTGGGCTCGCCGGCAACGATGCACACGGCCCACGAGGCGCCTGACTTCCTGGACGCGATCGAGAACGTTCACCCGCGTCCCTGGGCGGTCGACGACTACGACCTGCTCGCCGCCGACCTGCCCAACGACCCGCCGCCCAAGTGGACCCGGGCGGTGGTCTTTGTCGACAACGCGGGAAGCGACTTCATCCTCGGCGTGATGCCCCTGGCGCGGGAACTGGCCCTGGCCGGCGTGCAGATCGTGCTGGCCGCAAACGAACTGCCCTCGCTGAACGACATCACCGCCGACGAGACGGCGCAGATCGTTGGGCAACTGGCCGCCGTCGACCGCGACCTGGCGGCCCTGATAGACGGGCAGATGTTCGAGGTGGTCTCCACCGGCAACGACGTGCCCCTGATGGACCTGTCGGACGTGACGGACGAACTGAACGAAGCGGCCGCCGATGCGGACCTGATCATCATCGAGGGCATGGGGCGAGCGGTCGAGAGCAACTTTGACGCCGAATTCACCGTCGACTGTCTCCAACTGGCCCTGCTGAAGGACCCCCAGGTCGCCGCCCACATCGTTGGTTCCGACCTCTACAACTGCGTCTGCAAGTACACGCCCGTCGACCGGACTGATGACGAGTAATCGTTCGGCGCGACCTGCACGGGGGCAGTTCCGTTGCGCCGGAAGGGTGTTCGACGAAGGGGACGTATCACGATGAAGAGACTTACCCTTGCCTTCCTGCTGGTCACGACCGCCGGGTGTGTCGGCACAAAGACCCACGACAACTCGCAAGCCGGGTGGCGGCTCAAAACCGGCACGGTTGACCTGTTTATTACCGCCAATGGAGGGCACATGGCCCCGGTGGAATTCTGCATCGACACGGGCCCGCCGATCCAGCCGTACTACATCAGCCCGTGGCAGAACGAGGGCCTGGCCGGCCTGCCCGATCGCGTGCTGATTCCGCTGCGAGGCGACTTCTTCTGCATGCCGTTCGGCGCCAACACCGAGGCGGTCGGCCGGGAAGTGCACACCGCCCACGGCGAGGTCGCCTCGTCCCGGTGGTCCTTCGTCGACCGTAAGACCGACGGGGGCGTCAAGACGCTGATTCTCCAGATGGCAACAAGGATTCGTAAGGGCCTGGTGACCAAGAGGATTCACCTGGTCGACGGACACAACGCCGTCTACATCTCGCACACGCTCGAGGGCTACTCCGGCAAGATGCCCATCGGGCACCACTGCACCCTGGCGGTACCGGAAGACGACGGGGCCCTGCGCGTCGCGGTCAGCCCGTTTGCCTTCGGCATGACCTGCCCGGTGGTCTTCAGCAATCCGGACAGCGGGGCGTATCAGTCGCTGGCCGTCAACGCCGAATTCACCGACCTGACGAAAGTGCCCACGGTGTGGACGGACCCCTTGGTGGTGGATTGCACGAGATTCCCCGCGCGCCCGGGCTTCACGGACCTGCTTCAACTGTTCCGGAAACCCTCGCCCGATCCTGCCTGGACGGTCGCGACGTATCAGCAGGACGGCTACCTCTGGTTCTCGCTGAAGGACGCGGCGGTCATGCCGGGCACGGTGTTCTGGATCGCGAACAGGGGGCGACACGACTTCCCATGGAACGGGCGCAACCGCTGCCTGGGCCTGGAAGAAACCTGCGCGTACTTCGCCGAGGGGCTCGGACCGTCAACCAGAGCCAACGTCGTCAACAAGAGAGGCTTCCCCACAGCCGTGGCGCTCTCGCCATCCAAGCCCGCCGTCGTCAGGATCATCGAGGGCGCCGTGAGGATTCCACCAGGATTCAAGAACGTCAAGACCGTCAGGTTCACCGAAGGCACGGATTACGCCTCGGGTACCGTCACGTTCGTTTCGACAACCGGCAAAGAGGTCGCCGCCCAAATCGACCACGAGTTCCTCGACACGGGAAAGCTCAAGGCGATGCACTGGCGGTGACGCGCATCATCCATCCAGAGATCAGCGTCGGGCGCGCAAACCACAGGCCCACCGCCTTGCGACGGTGGGCCTGTGGTTTGTCTTGCGAGGCGCGGGCTATGCCTTGCCCATCGCCTTGAGGATCGCCTTGAGGCCCTTGAGCGACATCTCGCTGCATTCCAGCGGGCTCTTGCCCTTGATGTAACGCTCCTGCTCAACGGTGAACCATTCGGTCCCGCCGACGGCGTAGCAGGCGGTGATCAGCGGCTTCCACTTGACCGCGTCCTGCCCGATGATCGGCTTCTGATCGGTGCCCCTGGCCACGTGCGTCTTGAAGTGCAGGACCTTCGATCGGCCCGGGTACTTGCGAACGAAGGCCTCGGGATCCGCGCCGGCGTGGGCGGTCCAGCCGACGTCCTGCTGGAGCACGACGTCCTTCGTGGTCCGTTCGGCGAACAGGTCCCACCAGGTCTTGTCGCCTTCGGCCTTCTTCATCTCGCGACTGTGGTTGTGATACCCACACGCCAGCCCGTGAGTCTTGAGGTTCGCGGCGGCCTTGTTAAAGCCGTCGGCCAGTTCCTTGCTGCGCTCCTTGTGGCAGAAGCGTCCGTCGCCGGGGCAGATAAGGTACTTGCAGTGGATGGCCTTGTGGAAGTCGATCGCCTTGGTGACGTTCGATCCACCGAAGGTGTTGAAGCCCACGTGCGTCGCGGCGGCCACCAGGCCGAGGTCGTGCAACTTCTTGTGCAGTTCAGCCGGCTTGCCGCCGTACTTGTGGTATCCGGCGAACTCCACGCCGTCGTAGCCCATCTTCGCCACGGCGGCCAGCGTCTTGTCGAAGTCCTTGCCGCAATCACCACGAACCGAATACAGTTGCAGCGCGATCTTGATCTTCTTCGCCTTCGCCGGTCCGCATGCCCCGCACGCGCCGCTAGCCAGCGTCGCCCCGCCGGCGACCACGGCGGCCCCGACGGCCGTCGCCTTCAGCATCTCCCGTCGCGAATACCCGCCGACCTCGGTCACAATCGTTCTGTCATTCGCCATCGTTCTTCACCTCGTGAGAGTTTCGGAGTCCAATCTCCAGTCGGCCACTCCAGCGACCGCGCTCCGCAAATTCTACCACATCATACCCCCGCCCCGCCAGCACACGGTGCCCGCAAAGAGGCGGCGGGTGCGTTGTGGCGTGCCACGGGCATCTTGCCGTGAAAGATTGAGAAGACGGCCCGTTCTTGACGCATTGGGACACGGGCAGTCCCGATGTACATCGGGAGTGGCACGTTTCTCGCCCACAACGCAACCGCCTCGCCCGCAAAGACGAAACGAGACGGGGCGCCGCGCCGGTGAAACCCAACGGCGCGACGGCCCGATATTCACACATTCTCGTGCGTCAAAAGACGCCGGAGCCGCCTCTACCAGCGCCGCCCGCCGCCACCTCGGCCTCGCCCGCCACCGCCGCCTCGGCCGCCGCCGAAGCCGCTGTCACGCTTCGGGCGAGCCTCGTTGACGTTGACCGCACGCCCCTCGATGTCCACACCGTTTAGCGCCGCGATGGCCGCGTTCGCCTCATCGGCGTTGCCCATCGTCACGAAAGCAAAGCCGCGCGGACGGCCGCTCTCGCGGTCGGTCGGCACGTACACCTCTTCGATACTCCCGTGCTGCGAAAACAACTGCTCGAGAGTCTCCTGCGTAACGGAGTACGCCAGATTGCCAACATAGATCTTCATTCAGATACAGTCCTTCTTCTTGAGTGAGGCTCACGAACCGAATCGGAATCTACGCGGGCGCCACCAGACCAGAAACTTGCGAGCCCAGCCACAGCGGCCAGGCTCGCTCATAGAGGATTGTAGACATACCCCACCAGAAAGCAATCGGAAAACTCGGAAGATGTATCACGGGCGTCTCGCCCGTGTCTGGACGTTGCACGCGGCTGTTGTCGCTACGGACTGGCGCCCCGTGTCGCACGGGATCGCAGCGCACCGGCCTGTTCCCAAACGACGCCGGTGACGGTATGATGGGATTGTGGGGCGGGGTTGGCGGGCCGGGAGACGGTTGGTGAGTGAGAAGCAGTCGAGTGTTGGGCCGCTGGCGCGGCGGATGGCCGTTGCGGCGGCTGTTGTGGTGGCGGCTTTCTCCCCGCCGGCGCCGGGGGCCGACACGCCCAAGGCCAAGCCCGTCATGCGGCGTTTCACTACGCCCTACTACACCATCTACACCGATCTCGACGACGACATGGTTCGTGAGGCGATCGCGCGGACTACGGCGATGGGCAACGAGTATGCCAGGCGAATCCGCGGGTTCGGCGCCCGCGTCCGGCGCCGCCTGCCGTTCTACCTCTACAGCCGCCTCGAAGACTACCGCAACGCCGGCGGGCCCGACGACAGTTGGGGGTTCTACTCGGGTACGGCACTGATGGTCGCCGCCGAAAAGGGCAGCGAGGCGCGGACGTGGTCGCTGGTACAGCACGAGGGGTTCCACCAGTTCCTCGACGCGGCCATGCGGGCCAAGGTCCCCGTCTGGCTAAACGAGGGGCTGGCCGAGTATTTCGGCAACGGGCTGTGGACCGGGGACGGCTTCGTCATGGGCGCCATCCCCACCTACCGCCTCCTGCGGGTAAAGCTCCAGATCCAGTTCCGGCGAACGCGTCCGCTGTCCGAACTGCTCGAGATGAACGACGAGACCTGGAACGAGGAGATGTCCACGCGGAACTACGACCAGGCGTGGATGATCGTCCACTTCCTGATCCACGGGGCGGACGGCAAGTACCATCGCCCGTTCGCCAGGTTCCTGACCGACGTGGGGGCCGGCCGCCCCTGGGCGCCCGCCTTTACGAGGTACTTCGGGCGCAACGTCAAGGCCCTCGACGACGAGTGCAACAAATGGTGGCTGGCCCAGCCGAACCGCGCCACGCCCAGGGTCTACGCCACCGCCCTGGTCCAGACGCTGACGAGTTTCCTCGCCCGCGCGGTGGCCAAGCGTCAGAAGATTACCGACTTCGACGACTTCCTCGCCAAGGCCACCGCGGGCACCCTCGCCTGCCGCGACGACCAGTGGCTTCCGCCCAAACTGCTCAAGGACGCCCTGGCGATCATCAAGAACCCCAAGGCGTGGCAACTCCGACGGATCGGCGCCTATCCCTCCCTTGTCCTGACAGACACCGCCGGCTACGTCTACACGAGCAGTTTCACGATCAGCCGCGGCCGCCCCGCGAAAGTCACCGTCACGGTCACCCCGCCCCCGAAAACGCGGAACTGACGGACCGGTCAATACGCCTCGCCCCGTAGGGCGTGCAACTCGTTGCACGCGGAACGAAGGCGCAGTCTCCCCCGCGTGCAACCAGTTGCACGCCCTACGCGCTTCGCACGCATGACTCGCATCTGTATACTGCACGCTATGAGTTTCGCCGAAGACATGATGTCACACGTCCAGCGGGCCTACGAGGCCGCCGGCGGGAACGCCGTCGATCCGCGGAGCCTTCTGGCCGATCCGCTGCGTCTGGGCGCCATCGCGGCGGCCGGCGAGCAGCGCCGTCTCGACAGCGAGCAGCGCCTCGGCACGCCCGTGCCGCGATTCTGCATCTTCTCGGTGACGTGGCAGTGCAATCTGGACTGCAACGGCTGCTACGCCAAGGACTACGCCCGCGGGGCCGAACTGGCGCCGGCTGAGATAGACCGCGTCGTGCGCGAGGCCTGCGAGTTGGGCAGCTTCATCTTCGTCATTGCCGGCGGCGAGCCGCTGCTGGTCGACGGGCTGGTCCCCATGCTGGGACGGATCGACGAAGCGCTGTTCTTCGTGTTTACCAACGGTACGCTGCTGGACGACGTGACGGCGGGCGCGATCGTGGAGGCCGGCAACATCATGCCCGTGGTCTCCATCGACGGGCCCGCCCACGTCACCGACGCACGTCGCGGCGAGGGCGTCAGCGCCCATGTGGCCTCCGCCATGGACGCCCTGACCCGCGCAGGGGCGGCCTTTGCGTTCTCCAGCATGGTCACGCACGAGAACCTCCGCCACGTGACCAGCCGCCCGTGGTGCGACGAACTCTGGCAGGCCGGGGCGCGACTCGGGTTCCTCATCGACTACGTCCCGATCGGCTCGGACATCGACGAGGCCCTGGTCCTGACCGACGCCGACCGCGAATGCAAAGCTGCCGCCGTAGCCGACAGACTCCAAGAGGCCCGCCCGCTGGTGGTCAACTTCCCCGCCGACGAGTACGCCGTCGGCCCCTGCCAGGCCGCCGGCCGCGGCATGATCCACATCAACGCCGACGGCTGCGTCGAGCCCTGCCCCTTCGCCCACTACGCCGCCGACAATGTCCGCGACACGTCCCTGGCCGAGATCCTCGCCTCCCCGTTCTTTGCCGCCATCCGAGACGAGATCTCCCACCTGCCGAACCCCCGCGGCGAATGCCTCCTCCTGGCCCACACCCCCCAACTCTGCGCCATCGCCCAACGCACCGGCGCGACGTGCACCGACACGCTCGGCACCGGCGGATGCTGAGCCGGCACTGGCGGAATGAAACAAGGCCCGCCGAGGCGTGCTGTAGTGCGTTGCCTCGGCGGACCTTCGTACTGACCCCACGGGGACTCGAACCCCGGTTGCCGGGATGAAAACCCGGTGTCCTAGGCCTCTAGACGATGGGGCCAACTGTCTTGGCGCCCAGCCGGAAATGTCCCGGCTTGGAACGGCGTATGATACAGGATAAACGCACGATGGCAAGGGGTAATCGGCCAGGAATGCGGAAAAGTTCGGCGCGGTTCACACGAGGGCAACGGTGTTGCCGCGACAGCGTCGTAGAAGCCAGGCCGATCCCTGTGGCCGCGTTTGGACCTGGTAGCGGGGGTGAGGATCGTTTTCTTCGGCCAAGTGCGGCCACGGGACGGCCAGACCCCTTAGCCGGGCTTCTGGGGGCTCGTCCACTGACCTGAGAGGAGAGAGTGGAAAGCAGACCGCAGGAGACGGTCGCGTGCTGCCGGACGCACATCTCCAGCCGTTGCCGTTCCCTGCCGTTTCTCCTTTCTCCTTACACCTTTCTCCTGCTCTATGAAGAAGGCCGCGAAAGCGGCCTTCTTCATGAGGGAGCTGGGACTCGAACCCAGAACCTACGCCTTAAAAGGGCGTTGCTCTGCCAATTGAGCTACTCCCCCGCTGGGTGGGCGTCAGCGACGCCCGTCGCCCGCGGCTGGCTGCCACGGCCGCTTCATTATATCTCCTCGATCTCCTTTGTCTTGGCGTCGAGGGCGGATGAGACCTTCTTTTCGTAGTCGTTGGTCAGCTTCTGGATGCTGTCCTTGCCCTTCTTGGCCTCGTCTTCGGTCAGGTCGGAGGCCTTCTGCTGGCGATCGGTTTCCTTGTTGCCGTCCCGCCGGGCGTTTCGGATGGTCACGCGGCAGGCCTCGCCCATCTTCTTCAGTTGCGTGACGATCTGCGCCCGCCGCTCGCCGGACAGCGGCGGCACGGCCAGCCGGATCACCTTGCCGTCGACGCTGGGGGTGATACCGAGGTCGCTGGCGTAGATGGCCTTCTCGATGTCCTTCAGGCACGAGGGGTCGAACGGCTTGATGACGATCAGCGTGGCCTCGGGGGTCGCGATAGCGGCCAGTTGACGCAGGTCGGTCGGCGAGCCGTAGTACTCGACCTTGATATGGTCGACCAGCCCTGCCGACGCCCGCCCCGTGCGGATGCCACGAAACTCGTTGTGGAGATAATGGACAGCCGACTCCATCTTCTCCTCGACGTCCATCAGGATTTCGTCCATAGCCATAGGTCCTACTCCCGTCACTCGCACCCCACGGTCGTTCCGACGTCCATCCCGCGGACAGCCTTTGCGAGGTTGCCCGCCTCGGCGAACTTGAAAACGACGATGGGCAGATTGTTCTCCATGCACATCGAGACGGCCGTCAGGTCCATCACGCCCAGTTGGTCGGCAAGGACCTGCTGATACGTCAGCCGTTCATAGCGTTTGGCGTCGGCGTTGGTTACCGGATCGCTGTCGTACACGCCGTCGACGTTGGTGGCCTTGAGCACCGCTTCGGCGCCGATCTCCAGTGCCCGCAGCGACGCGCAGGTGTCGGTGGTGAAGAACGGGTTTCCCGTCCCGCCGGCCAGCACGACGACGCGTCCGGCATTCAGGTGGCGGATGGCCACGTCGCGTGCGAACGTCTCGCACGCAGTCCCCATGGGTCTGGCGCTCATGACGCGTGCGGGGATGCGGTGGCTCTCAAGCGTATCGCGCAGGGCCAGCGCATTGACCACGGTGGCGAACATGCCCATCGCGTCGGCGGTGGGGCGCTGAATGTGCGGGTTGTCCCTGAGGTGCCGCCCGCGGATGAGGTTCCCGCCGCCGATGACGATGGCCACCTGCACGTCCATCCCGACGACGGGCGCTATCTCGTCGGCAACAGCCCACGCCGCCGCCGCGTCGATCGGCGCCCCGTCCGCCCCGACCAGACTCTCGCCGGAGAGCTTGACCAGAACACGCTTGTACTTCGCTTCATGCGACATAGGTTCATCCAGATCGGGGTCCAAGCGTATGGGCGCCACGTTGCCGGCGGTGGGGCCTCAGCATCGTCTCAACGCCGAGCCGCCATCCGTCAGCCGCCGATGGCGAACCGTGCGAAGGCCGTCACCGTCGCAGCGCCAAGGATGTCCTTGACCTTCTGCTTCTCGTCACGAACGTATGGCTGTTCGAGCAGGGCCTTGCCCGCCGCGAACTTGCGCATCTTGCCTTCGACCATCTTTTCGGCGATTTCCTGCGGTTTGCCTGAGTCAATCGCCTGCTGCGTGGCAAACGCGCGTTCCTTGTCGAGCAACTCGGCGGGGATGTCGTCAACCGTGATGCCCATCGGGTCCGAGAACGCGATGTGCATGCACAGGCCCGACAGCGTCTCGTCGTCGACCTCGCCGTCCACGCCCACCAGCACGCCGACCTTGTTGTTGTGGTGGAGGTACGAGCCGATCTTGGCGGCGGCAATCTTCACGCCGCGAACGTAGCCCATGTTCTCGCCGATCTTCGCCAGGGCGCCCTGGACGGCGCCGCTGATGTCGTCGGTGGCCTCGACGGGTCCGGCCTCGACGGCCAGCGCCATGCCGGCGACCTCGGCGACCATGGCCTTGAAGACCTCGTTGCGTGCGCAGAAGTCGGTCTCGCAGGAGACTTCCACCATCGCCGCCGCCGTCCCGTCGTCAGTGGTCTCGATGCCCACCAGGCCCTCGGTGGTCTCGCGGGAGGCCTTCTTGTCGGCCAGCGCCAGCCCCTTGGCCCGCAGGATGTCGCGCGCCGCTTCCATGTCCCCGTCGGCCTGCGTCAGCGCCTTCTTGCATTCCATCATGCCCTGTTGGGTCTCGTCCCGAAGGGCCTTGACCATCTTTGCAGTGATCTCTGCCATGATTTCTCCTGAGTTCGTCTGTTTCCCGTCCGTCGGCGCGTGCCGCGGCGGGAGGGTGGATTACCGTGATGCTCGGATTGCTCAGACCTGTTCGGCCTGCGAATCGCCTTCGGTTGCCGTCGGCTCGGCCGGGGCCGGGGCCGCGGCGGGCGCGGGGGCCGCGGCAGGCGGCGGGTCCGCAACAGGCGCCTCGACGGGCGCCTCGACGACGGGCTCTACCGGCGCGGGGGCCGCAACGGGCTCGGGGGCCGGCGCGGGCGTTGCGACCGGTTCGCCGGCCGCCGCG
>CAZVEV010000105.1:0-17625 GCA_964625865.1 uncultured Planctomycetaceae bacterium
GCGAAATGAAGTTTTTTCAGCAGAGATCTTCGTCCGGTTCAGTCATCCGGGGGCAGTTCGCCCCGCTCGCTGCTGAAAAACCTCGCGGCGGACATGTTCGAGGACGTCCGGTTGTAGTCTCGCCCCGACGTGCTGTCCCGTCACGAGAGAATCATCGGCCCCGATGGGCCTGAACGGTTACTTGGGGTCTACAGTCTATTGACGTAGGCGTAATAGGCTCCGCAAAGTTCCTTGCCCGCTTTGTTCAACAGCGCCGTGTGCAGGCGGGTCTTGCCGGCTTTGAGTTTGACGGTGAAGATCGCGGCCACGTCGTTGGCGCCGACGGGGCGGGTTTGGTCGATGTCGGCGATCCTGAGTCTCGCCGAGGCGACGGGCAGGGCTCTGCCTCTTCCGCCGTCGGTTCCGGCGACGGGCTTGTTGGCCTCGGCCGGCCAGCGGCGAAGGGCGATCTCGTACGTTCCGTCGCGCTCGATCTCGACGGCCCAGAATCCGTTGGCCCGCGCCCCGCCTCGGATGTGTCGCTGGTTCCACGGTGTCCGCGTGTGCCAATCGAACGCGTTGAGGTGCGTTGGGTTCGCCTTGTCGCTGCCGAGGACGATGCACGCGGCGTCGTCGAAGCGTTGCGAGACGTCGGCCCACCATTTCTCGTAGTGGGCTCGCATCTTCCTGACCACGTCGGGATGCTTCGCCGCAACGTTCTTCTTCTGGGCCAGATCGGCATGGACGTCGTACAGTGCCTTGCCTCCCATCAGTCGCCAACGGCCGTACATCACGGTGGCCGCATATTTCCGCGGGGGCGCGGTCGTCTGGGCGTACTGCACCACGAGCATCCGCTCGTCGAGTCGTTTGACCTTGCCCGTCAGCAGCGGCGAGATGTCCACGCCGTCGAACGCCGCGCCGGCGGGGGTCTTCAGGCCGCAGAGATTGATCAGCGTGGGCAGGAGATCCTGACAGTGCGTCAGTTCGCGGATGTCGCGTCCCCCGGTCATGCCGCCCGCGGGCCAGTGGATGAAGAACGGCACGCGATGGCCGCCCTCGCTGAGGCTGCCCTTTTTCCCGCTGAGGCCCGCACCGAAATGCCCGCCGGACGACCCGTTGTCGGTGGTGAAGATCAGGATCGTGTTGTCGGTCAGGCCCAGATCGTCCAGCCGCTTGACCAGCCGCCCGACGTTCTCGTCGATGTTCGTGATCATGCCGTAAAACGCGGCGTTGACGCCCTTGACCCCCGCGTACATCCCGGAGTACTTCTTGTCCACCAGGTACGGGCCGTGCGGGGCGTTGGTGGGGATGTAGGCGAAGAACGGGCGGCCGGCGTTGGCGGCGATGAACCGCATCGCTCCGTCGAACCACACGTCCGTGCAGTAGCCTTTGTATTTCTTCCACGTCCCGTTGTGGTGGTACGTGTCGTCGAAGTAATCGTTGCCCCAGTAGTCGGGCGTCTGCCCCACCCCGCCGCCGCCGTGAGAAAGCACCTCCCCAAAGCCCCGGTCCTCGGGCCGGTACGGGTAGCTGTCGCCCAAGTGCCATTTTCCGAAGTGACCCGTGCGGTAGCCGCCCGCGGAGAAGACGTCCGCCATCGTGGGCAGGTCCGCGCGCGGCATGGAGCGTCCCCACGTCGTGCCCCAGGCGCCGCAGCGCACGGCGTCCTGTGCGGTCATCAGTTGCGCGCGGGTGGGCGTGCAACAGGGCGCAACGTGGAAGTCCGTCAGGCGAACGCTGCGCCCGTGCAGGCGATCGAGATTCGGCGTGCGGATCACGGGGTTGCCATGGCACCCCAGATCGCCGTACCCCTGGTCGTCGGGCATGATCAGCACGACGTTGGGTTTGCGTGTTGTCGTCCTGGCTGAACCCGCAGACCGCGGCAAGGCCGCCGTTGCCGCGCCGACGCCCACGACCTTCAGAAACTCACGACGCGCCAGGTGTCTTGGCATGGTTCTTTCTCCCGGGATTCCCGTCCCGAACGGCCCCCGCGGTCCGTCCTACAGCACGAACTTGAGCAGCGCAAAGTACCCGCAGGCCAGGGCGCCGGTCAATATGGCGGCCGGGGCGATCAGACGGTAGACCGGCGCGAACCGCGTGCCGAAGTGCTCGTTGCTGACGAAGTAGCACACGTGGAGCGGGCTCATCATCTGGCCCAGGTGCCCGAACGCGTAGGCCAGCGCCACGTACGCCCGCATCGCATCGCCGTCTCCCGAGGCGACGACGAGGTTCAGGACGATCGGAAAACTCGTGCCCACGAACCCGATGGCCACGCCCGTGACCAGGCCCGCGATGAAGGGCAGGACCATCACCACGAGCATGATCGGCACGCGGAGGTCCTGGAGTTCGCCGGCGATCAGCGCGGCGGCCCCCACACGGCGCCACGTGTGCTCGAAGACCATCACGCTGATGATCACCGTCGCCAGTTTGAGGACGCTCTTGCTGACGAAGACCTTGCTCGCCTCGCGGACGCCGATGCGGTTGAGTCGCATCGTCCAGGCGATACTCGCGACCAGGCCCGTGCCCAGGGCAAGGTACTTGGCGATTTCGGCCAGCGGCGCCGGCAGGTGCGGCTTGAGGTGCGGCATCACGAGGTTCTGCACGACGACCCAGACCAGCACGATCACCCAGATGGACGACGTGGCGACCAGCAGCCGGCCCCACGTGCCTCGCTCCGGGCGGGGGGCCTTGGCGTGCAGGTCCGGATGCACGTTGCGGAACAGCACGAGTCCTGCCACCGCCATCGCCACGCCCAGCGGGAACTGGTACAGCGCGTACGTGCCCAGCCCGCCCGCCGCGGCCGTCCCCGCAGACGCCCCCGCGATGAAGTCCGTCGCGAGCATCACGCCCGGATACAGCGGCCACCAGTGCTCCCAGATGTGGCGGAACCAGTAGTTGATGCTCGACAACACCTCGCGCCGGACGCCCGTCTCGCCGGCGGCGGACTCGACCATGGGTGCCGACACCAACGCTCCGCCGGGCATGGGCAGCAGACCGATCAACGCGGGCATCGCCGCCATCGTCACCGTCGGACGGCGCAGCACGGACCGGGCCAGGGCGACGATCCGGTCCAGTTGGCCCGATTGGCGCATGAGGGCCGACAGGCCCAGCAGGACGATGACGGTCAGCGTCAGCGCGATCGTCCTGGCGTGGACAGCCCCGTCGACCGCCGTGCGGGCGATATCGCCTGCCCCCAACCCGAACGCCGCCCCGCACACGATCGCGCCGATACCAATGGCCCCCGCCAGAGGCACCTTCAGGCGCGTCAGGACGAGAATCAGGGCGAAAACGCCCAGTGTGTAAGGCAGGGCATGCATCGAAAGCTTGTAACCGAGGCAGGGGGGCAAGTCAACGCTGCCGCTTGCCCGCGCTCTTCCTCGCCGGTAGGATGCTCGTGGAAGGACCGCCGATGAATCGAAAGAAGCTACTGCGGAGACTTGCCCAAGGTGCCATGCAGAATGTGGCATTCGCTGATATGGTGAACCTGATCGAGGGCTACGGTTTCAAACTGAATCGGATTAGCGGAAGTCATCACATCTTCGTACACGACGATGTTCCTGAACTGGTGAACATCCAGAAGGTTGGCGACAAGGCAAAACCGTATCAGATTCGTCAGTTTCTGCGGCTGGTTTCGCGGTATAATATGTCTCTGGAGACCGACTGATGAGTGATTACCACATCAACATCTTCTACAGCGAACCCGATGGCGGCTACATCGCCGACATCCCCGATCTCGTGTCGTGTTCGGCTTTCGGTGCGACGCCTGAGGAGGCGCTTGCTCAGGTCGAGAAGGCCAAGACCGCCTGGCTGGCGGCGGCGCGAGAAGTGGGAAAGCCGATTCCGGAACCGAAGTATCGCCCCGTGATCTACCAGTAGCAACTCGTCGTGCTCAGCCAGACCCTCCAGGACGCACGAGGCCGCGGCCTGAGGGACGATCGGGCACTCAGGAGGGGTAAGGGTCGTTTTCGTCGGCCGAGGCGGCTACGGGGCGGCCATTCGCCTTGGCCGGGGTGCTCGGCTGTCGGACCGTGAAGCGGACGGCGGATGACTGGCCCGCGGGGTCCACGCAGCGCAGTTCGTAGCTGCCGGGGGGCAGTTCGAGGCGGCCGGCCCGGTCGGCGGGCAGCAGGCGGCCGTTGAGGAACCATGTCAGGCCCTCGGGGCGGTTGGTGCGGGGACGGACCAGGGCCTTTCCTGTGACGGCGATGAACGTGTCGCCCGCCGACGGTGCGAGGATTCGCGGCTTGCTCGCAAGCGCCGCCGGCGGCGCGATCGGGTGTCGTACAACAACGGGGGCCGTCGCAGCCGGGGGCCGGTCGCTGTGCAGTTCGCCCATCGCCATCAGTGCCGCCAGCAGCGGCTCGGCGGCTTCGGCGCCGACGTATTGCACGCGTCCGGTCCCGGCGAATCGGCCGACCCAGACGCCGACGGCGAAGCGGCGATTGTGGCCGATCGCCCAGGCGTCGCGCCTGCCCGCGCTGGTGCCGGTTTTCCACATGAACCAGGGTACGTCGGCGGCGCGCCGGTCTTCGGTGCCCCGGGGTCGCCGCCGCCGCGTCGAGAGGATGTCATCGATGGCAGCACACACGTTCGGGGCGATGGCCCGGCGCGGAGGGGCGGGTTCGTCGGCGAAGAGGCGTGCCGGGCGATGCACGCCCGCACGCCCGAGCGTCGCGTAGGCGTTGGTCAGGTCCAGCAGGGTCACCTCCAGCGCGCCGACCGCGACGGCCAGTCCGCCGCGACGGCGAGCGCCGGTCGGCAGGGCGGCGCCCGCGGATTCGATCAGGCCGATGCACCTGTCCAGGCCGACCGCTTCGGTCACGAGGATGGCCGGCACGTTCAGCGACCGTCGCAGCGCCTCGCCCGCCGGCACGGGGCCGGAAAACGTTCGGTCGAAGTTCCGCGGCGACCAGCCGGCGCGCTGGATCGGCACGTCGTAGACGGTTGCGTCGGCATTGAGGCGTCCGGCTTCGAAGGCCGCCGCGTACACCAGCGGCTTCAGCGCCGAACCCGGACTCCGCCGGGCGGTCGCGCCGTTGACCTGTCCTTCGAGCGGGTCGTCGGGATCGAGCGAGCCCACCATCGCTGCGATTGCGGCGTTGTCGATGTCGATAACCACGACGGCGGCCTGCGAGCCGCGGGGCAGGTGTGCGGCGTGGTCTGTCACAGCCTGCTCGACGCAAGCCTGGATGGCCGGGTCGATGGTGGTCCGCCCGCCATGGGGGCGGCGCTGCAGGGCCAGTTGCGCCCCGTGGGGCGCCCGCACCGTCCGGCGGCGGGGGCGGATGACGACCGGTTCGTCCTCGGCGATCTCGCGCTGGGCCTCGGTGATCATGCCCAGTTCGACCATGCGCCCCAGCACGGTCGCGCGCCGCTCGATGGCGGCTTCAAGGTGCCGGTCCGGCCGGTACCGCGAGGGCGCCTGGGGCAGGCCCGCAAGCATCGCCGCCTCGCCGAGCGTCAACTCCGCGGGGCGGCGCGCGAAGTAGATCCGAGCCGCCGCGGCCGCTCCGCGAATGTTCCCGCCGTACGGAGCCATGTTCAAATAGGTCTCGAGGATCTGTCGCTTGTCGCGCATCTGTTCGAGTTGAAGGGCGTGGACGGCCTCGACAGCCTTGGCGCCCAGCGTGCGCGGCTTGTCGTCGATCATGCGGCAGACCTGCATCGTCAGCGTGCTGGCGCCCGAGACGGTCCGTCCGGCGGCGGTGTTCTGGCCCGCGGCGCGGGCGACGGCTATCGGATCGACGCCGAAGTGGCTGAAGAACCGTTCGTCCTCTACGGCGATGGTGGCCTGGACGAGCCACGGCGAGACCTCGTCCAGCGTCACGGGTGTGCACCACTGGTCGTCGGCCGACACGCGCGCGAGGAGGGAGCCTCCGGCGGCGTCGGTGACGACCGGGCTGGCCGGCCAGCGCTCCAGGCGCTCAGTCGGGAAGGGCCACGCATGCCACGCCGCCACCAGCGCCACGATCCCGAGGGCCATCGCGCCCATCGCGACCAGCACGAGCCGTCTGGCCCATCGCCTTATCCGACGGAGCGTCACCTGCTGATCTCCAGTTGGCCCGTCTCGCCCATCGACGCGACGGCCGGGTCGTACATGCACGAGGCCTGGATGGCGGGCAGGGCGAAACGGCCCGCCGACGTGACCCGCAGAGCGTAGCGGAAGACCTGCTTGTCGCCGCGGGCAGTGGCAAAGAGCACGACGCGGTCGTCGAGGAACTCGATGCGGTCCGGGACGTCGGGCTCATCGTCGCCGTCCGCTTGCCACCGGACGGACGTGACCAGCCGCGGGTTCTCCACTTCCATGCCCGCAGGCAGGGCGTCGACGACGGCGATATTGTGGACCTCGGCCGCCCCGACGGGCCGTGCGAGGCTGATCTCCACGTGCACCAGGTCTCCGACGGACAGCGTCCCGGGCTCGACGGGCTTGCCCTTGCGGTCCAGCCAGCGGCGCCGCACGGTCAGCCCGCGGTCGTACGGTTTGACCAGGTCCGGACGGCCAAGGCCCTCGGTGGTAGCCGTCACGTACACCTTGCCCTTGCCGGCCGCTTTCAGGGTGATCGCCCCGACGTCGGGGCCGAAGCTGAACGCCGCCGGCCCCGTGTGGTCGAACGCCTGCGGCTTGCCCTCGCCCGCCTTCACCGTTCCAGCGAACTCGGCCGGGTCGGCGCTCATCAACGTCTCGTAGCGCGCCAGCGCAGCCAGCGCGGCGGCGTTGGACAGCGTGGAGGACCACGCCCCGGTTTGCCGCGCCGCATTGAGGCTGCGGGCCAGGCGTGCGACCCAGGCATGTTCGGCGTCCAGGTCCAGCAGGACCGACAGGAGCACCGCTTCCTGTCGCGCACGGTTGGTCAGGCGCCCTTGCGTGGTCGTGCGGACGACCTGCTGGAGCGTATCGTCGGGCAGCATGGCCCAGGCGCGGTCGCGGCGCCCGACGGCCAGGTACGCCGCGGCCAGGTGGGCGCGGCCGGCGATGTCGAGCTTGTCCAGCCGCTCGGCCAGGCGGGCCATCCAGCCGCGCTGCGGGCGATGGAAGACCGCCAGCGTGCGACAGATCAGGGCCCGCGTGTTGTCATCGATCTCCTCATCGCCATCGAGCAGGCGTTCGAGATACCTCGTCAGCGGCGCCGAGAACTGCGTGTCGATCTTGTAGCCGGCCGCCCGGGCCTCCAGAAGGAACCCCGCTGCGTATGCCGTGCCCCACGCGTCAGCCCTGCGCCCGCCGGGCCAGTAGGCCAGCCCGCCCGAAGGCGTCTGCATCGACCACAGGCGGAAGATCCCCGCGTTGACCATGTCGGCGGCCCGGGCGCTGCGCGCGTCGTCGGGCGTGTCCAGGGCGATCAGGTCCGGGGCGTACAGGATGCCGTACAGGCGGCTGGTCGTCTGTTCCACGCAGCCGTACGGGTAGCGGATGAGCTTCTCGATGGCCGGGCGGAGTTGAATGGTCGGGCGCGGGCTGATCTCGATCCGCGTTCGCGTCGTGCCGCGAGCGAAACGGTCGGGCACCTGGATGGCGAGGGTCGCCCCGGCGTCGAAGTCGCGCAGTAGGGTCTCGACGTGGGGCACCGAGGCCGGGCGGATCGGCAGGGCGGCGACAGATCGGGCCTTGACCGGCGCGCCTTGGGCGTTGGTCTGCGTCGCGCGGACGGTCAGATCGACGTGGCCGACGGACACCGCTCTTGCCTTGAGCCATTGCGTAACGGCCCGGCCCGGCGCGACGGTGATTCCGGCCAGTTCAGTGACGATCTCAATGGGGCCGGCCGGGTCGACCTCCGTCGCGAGGGCCATCGGCTTGTCGGTCGTGTTGAAGAACTTGACCGGCACGTCGAAGGTGTCGCCCGGCGCGGCGAAGCGGGGGGCGGCAATCTCGACCACCAGCGGCGCGGTGACCGTCAGCGGCGCCTGGGCCGACGCGTAGCGGTCGCCGTCCACCGCGACGGCCATCAGCCGAAGCTCCCCCGTCATTTGCGGCAAAGGCAGCTCGACGGTGAGCGTGCCGTCTGCCCCGGCCGGAGCCATCGTTCGCCACAGAACCGCGGGCGCCCGATGGCGGGAGGGCACGGGGTTTCGGCGAAGGGCGTCGAGTCCGTCCTCGTCCCCGCCGGCGCCGATTCGGGTCATGCTCGCCGGGCGGCGGTGGTCGGGCATCAGGCGGGAAAACAGGTCCGCCGATGCGACGGCAGCGGCCCGGGGAGCAAGGAAGTGTTCCAGCGGCGCGGGCGTCTTGAAGGCGGTGGTCAGCAGAATGCCCTCATCGACGGCCCACAGGTGCACCATCGGCGGCCTGGCCGGGTCGGCGGGGGTCGGCATCCGCACAGTGACGGCGACCTTCGCGCCAGGCCGGGCCTTGGCGGGAGCCTTGACGGCCAGGTCGAGCCGCTTCGACTCATGCGTCGTCGACAGGCGCGCCATGCCCATCGCGCGGTGCGGCAGCCATTTCTCGTCGGCCGGGTCGATCGCGCGGATCACGGTAGCCGTGACAAACGCCCCGCCTCGCAGGTCGGCGGGAACGGCCAGGTCAAGCCGCGCCACGCCTTCGGTTAACTGGACGATCCGGCGCGCAATGACGCGGTCGGCCTCCACCGTCAGCAGCATCGTGCCGCTGACGGGACTCCGAACGAGGACCTTCGCCGTCTCGCCAGGCCGGTAGGCCGGCTTGTCGAGGACGATCTCCACGCGGCTGGGCCTGTTCATCGGCAGGGTTTCCGGGCCGCGTTGGCCGTCGGTGGCGTGGAACTCGCAGACCGCCGCCGCCGGGTCTCTCTCGCCGCCGGACATCGTGATGCGATACCGCCCGGGCTGGGGACACTTGAAGCTCACCGTCCCGCCG
The DNA here is from genome assembly GCA_964625865.1 of uncultured Planctomycetaceae bacterium. Lineage (GTDB taxonomy): Bacteria > Planctomycetota > Phycisphaerae > SM23-33 > SM23-33 > CAZVEV01. The sequence goes on from CAZVEV010000105.1 coordinate 8,810, forward strand.
GCCGACGGGGCAAGTTCCCGCCGCGTCACGGGGATTGCCCGCTCGACAGACTTCCAGACGTGCCTGCGATTGACGATCTTGAGCGTGCAGTCGTGCTCGATACGCGACAGGGCGAACACCATCGCCGTCGGCGCCGCCGGGACATCCGAGCCGGTCACGCGGACCCAGTCGACGGTCAGGTCCTTGCCCGCTGGCGCGACCTTCCCGTCAGGCAGACGCATGCCCACGTGAACGTCGAGCGTGTCAATGACGACCGGGGCATTGGCCGAGACGGACCGCCCGCCGGGCTCGGTGACGCTGGTCGAGACCGTCCCGGCAAGCAGGTCGGGGGGCGACTTCTTCGGCAGGGCCAGTTCGATCGTTGCACGCCCGCTGTCGTCCAACGTGCCGCGGACCTGTGGAATCGAGACACGCCGCACTTTGGCCGCACGGCGGAAGACGTAGTCGCCGTACTGCCTGGACGTGTACGGAATGCTCTTGAACGTGCCCGTAACCGCCACGCCGAGCCCCGCGGCGGGCTGGTCCCAGAGGTATCGAGCGCTGATGTCGATCTCGCGCTTGTCCGCCGGGCCGAAACGCCTGGCTGACGGCGTGGCGCGGACTTCCATCCGCACGGGCACGAAGGCTTCGACCAGCGCGCCGGCGGACCCAAGGACCTGCCTGGACCCCGGCAGCGAGGCCCGGAAGTGATATCGCCCGGTTTGCCAGTCCTCGCCGGTCGGCACGTCGGCGTGGAAGACGCCTTGTCCGTCGTCGCCCGGCTGGACGGTCAGCGTGAGGATCTGCTTTCCGTCCGGCCTGCGGACGCCGATCTCGACCGGGAAGCTCTCGGGCGTCCGCCCGCGCCCATCGCGGATGATGCCCGTCAGGTGCATCGTGTCGCCCGGACGGTAGACGCCGCGTTCCGTGTAGAGCATCACGTCGTACGTCCGCGGATGGGCCTTGCCCCCCGAGTCCACGTCGTCGATCACCCACTGGTGGTCGGCCGGGCGGAGGTAGCTCAGGTCGTCGTCCGTCTCGGCCGTGATCAGCCAGGGCCGTCCGTCCGGATTGCTGTCGGAGTACGTCAGCCGGGCGATGCCGTCGGCGTCGGTGGCGGCTTCGGCGAGCACCTGGTTGTTGTGCGAGATCGCCCGGACGGTCGCGCCCCTGACGGGCTTCGCCGTCGACAGGCCGGTCACCCACACCTCCATGCCGTTGCGATACGTCTTGGTGGTGATGCCCAGGTCGGTCACCATCACGGTGGTGTTCGAACTGGTCCAGTGGTGGCCCTTCGCGCGGGCGGTGACCTTGTAGATGCCCCTGGGGCCTTGCAGCAGGCCGTCGAGGTCCACCAGCATCGTCTCGGGCGTGTTGCGGGTGATGTCCAGCGGGACGGACTTCTTTGCGACCTGGCGCCCGGTCCGCGAGGGATACGTTCCGCGAAGGTGCATCACGAGGTTGTTCGCATGCATGCGGTAGGCGCTGAGGTCCAGCCCGGAGACGTTGACTGCCGTCAGTTCCGCCCCCAGGTTGCCCTTCGGCGTGAGAATGCCCCCGTGCGTGGCGAACCGCACGGCCGGGCGGCGGTCGGGGATATCGAACGAAACGGTGTGGGCCTGGCCGAGCGTCTGTCCGTCCGCCGACACCAGCGTGCCGGGCACGGTCGCGGTATACCGCTTGCCGCACTCGAACTTGCCGTAGATCTCCAGCCCCTGGTAGAAGAACCGCACGGACAGGTTCTCGACGGCCGGGCTGACGGTGATCTTCGGAGGCTTCTGCTTGCGGTCCGGCTCGCTCGATGTGCGCAGATCGACCTCGACCAGGCGATTCAGCGAGGGCCTGAACACCCGCGTGGAGGTAATCGTGAACTGCTCGGGAATGGGGAGGTAGACCTCGCGGGCCTTGCCCAGGGCCAATTGCCCGCCGTGGCCGGCGAGCTTGGCATCGAGGGTGAGCGCGAGCTTGCGCGACGGCGGGACCGTGCATCGCAGCGTCATGTCGGGCGAGACCTGCGTCGTCAGCACGACGGGCTTGAGGCCCTTCCGCGACGCGGAGTCGATGGCCGCCAGGTGACGTGTCAGCTCGGCCGGGTCGACCGGCTGGTTGAACGTCAACTCGACGTTCGCATGCGTTCGGTCGGCGGTCGCCAGACGGTAGGCGTCCAGGCGAAGCGCCCGCGTTTGAAACGTGAATGTGCTCTCGCCGATCAGCGTGCGTCCGGTGCGCAGTTCGACATCGTCGGCGGCGCGGATGTTGTAGACGCGGCCGGGGGGCAATTGCTCATCGAGGAGGTATTCGAGTCTGTCGCGAGCGGCCCATACCCATTTGCCGGCCGGTCGGGGTTCGATGACGAACAGGGCGGCCTCGGGCGTCGTGCCCACCACGTCGGGGCTCGCCAGCGGCTCGTCGAAGGTCAGGCTGAAGCGGTCGGTCTGGTCGACCGGGCCGGTCGGCAGGGCGGTAAGCACGCGCACGCTCTGTTCGGGCAGGCGGGTCACGTCGTGGTGGATCCACATCAGCCCGGCGACGTTGACGGCCAGCAGGAGCATGGCCGCCGCCCAGAACCGCACGGGCACCCTGCGCCACAGGGAGGGCGTCTCGCGGACGATGGGGCCCGGCGCGTCGAGCAGGGCGTGGCGTTCGTCCGGTCCGGCGGCTTCGGCGGCGGAGAGCATCTTCGCCTGGATATCGCCGGCGAACTGCGGATCGGGGTCCACTGGGTCGTACGCCTGGCCAAGCAGGCGGGCGACGTTCCGATCGCCAACGTCGCCTTCGTGGTCATTGGGAATCGTGTGGTCGTTCATGAGGGTCCGTCCTCTCGCATGGGGTGCATCATCAGGAAGCCGCCTCGACGCTCAGACTCCGCGACAGGGCGAGGAAGGTTTTGCGGAAGGCCTTCCTGGCGCGGGTGAGCATCGACTCGACGGCTTTTGCTGTCTGTCCGGTAGCCGCCGCCATCTGGCTGACGGTCTGGTTGTGCAGGTATTTGGCTTCGAGGGCCCGTCCGTATCGGCAGGGTAGTTGACTCATGGTCGCGTTGACCATGTCGCGCGTTTCTTCGCGCCCGATCAGTTCGTCGTCCAGCGGTTCGACCTCGATGGCGCCGTAGAGGCCCAGCAACTGGCGGTCCATTCGCAGCCAGACCGCCTCGAGGGCCGCCGGCGAGGTCCGGCGCGACAACGCCCGGCGGATGGCGTTTCGTGCCAGGCCCGTCAGCCAGGGGAAGATGTCGCCCCCGCAGCGGTCGGGGTCGTAGCGGTCAAGCTGGGCGATCGCCGCCAGCAATGCCTCCTGGACGACGTCCTCGCAGACGTGACGGTCCTTGCCCACGCGGTAATAGCAGAAGCGATACAGCGGCGTGACGGCTTCGGCGGCCAGGGCGGCTATCGCCTCGGGCCTGCCCGCAATCGCATCCGTGCGCCATGCGGCGTCAAAGTTGGCCTGCAACGTACTGACTCCCGCCCCCGGGGCCGTTCGACAATCCATTCTCGATCGACATCAGGTCCGTCCGGAAACGGACCTTACAAAGATATGTCACCAGGCGGCGGGAATCCTTCGCACCAAACCCCCGCCGGGTGAAAGATTATCTCACCGCGGGTCCCGATGCTAGCGGAATCCGGCGATCGGGGGGGTCACTTCTCTCTGAGTTGCGGGAACTTCGCCATCGTGGGTCTGTCGCGATAGGGCCAGCCTTCGTTTTGCTGGGGCTTGCCCGGCGTGGTGCGTCCGTCGCGCAGGGCCTTGGCCAGGTCGTTGACCAGTTCGGTCACGATCTCCGGGCGGGCGTCCTCCAGGTTCTTCGTCTCGCTGGGGTCGTCCTTGAGGTCGTACAGTTGAACCACCTTGGCTTTCGTCGAGATCTTCTTCCAGGGCAGGGCCCAGCCGCCGCCGGCGTCGCGTGCCATTATCAGTTTCCAGTCGCCCTTGCGGATCGCGAACTTGCCCGAGATCGAATGGTGGATCGTGAACGGGCGCGTGGGGTCCTTGCTGCCTTTCAGGCACGGATAGAAAGAGAACGAGTCCTCGGCGGCGTTGTCGGGGATGTCGCCTTTCCTGCCCAGCAGGTCGGCGAAGGTTGCGAAGAAATCCGTCGTGCAGATCGTCACGTCGCTCGCGGAGCCCGCCTTGACCTTGCCCGGCCAGCGGACGATGAACGGCACGCGATGGCCCCCCTCGTAGATCGTTGCCTTCGCGCCGCGGTAGGGGCCCGACGGGCGGTAGCCGGCCGCGATCATCTTCGGAATCTTCACGTACGGGGCGAAGCCGTTGTCCGAGGTGAAGATGACGAGCGTGTTATCGTCGAGGCCCGACTGCTTGAGTTGCTCGAGCACCTGGCCGACGACCCAGTCCGTCTCGGCCATGAAGTCCGCATACCAACTGTACTGTTTGTACCGGCCCTTGAACGCCTTGCCCGGCGTGATCGGCGTGTGGGGCGAGGTCAGGGGCAGGTACAGGAAGAACGGCTTGTTCGACGCCGCTGCAGCACGCCGCTTGATGTACCGGCGCGACTCGGCGGCCCAGTCCGCAAGACAGGTGCTCGCCTCGAAGTCCTTCGCCGCCGCCCCGACGCGCTGGAACGTGTTGTACTCGTTATGCGGGAAGCCCTTGTTGACCGTCGGTATCGTCACCGCGCGATCGTTTCGGAGATAGACGTACGGCGCCATGTCCAGCGACGAGAGAATGAAGAACGCCTCGTCGAAGCCGACGTCCACCGGCCCGTTCCTGAACGGCTTGCTGTAGTCAACCCGCCAGGACGCCGACCGCTTGTCCTTGCCGAGGTCCGCGCCCTTTGGAAGCTTGACCCAGTCCGCCCCCAGATGCCACTTGCCCACACACGCCGTGTGGTATCCCGCCTTCTGCAGGAAGTTCGACAGGTTCAGGCGATCCGGGTCCATCAGCGCGCGGTCGGTCGGGCTGAACAGCACGCTGCTCTTGAGCCTGCTGCGCCAGTTGTATCGTCCCGTGAGGATGCCGTACCGCGTGGGCGTGCAGACGGACGAACTGGTGTGAGCGTCCGTGAATCGCATGCCCTCCCTGACCATCCGGTCCAGCGCGGGCGTCGGAACGATGCCGCCCGCATAGCTCGGCTCGCCCGGCCCCATGTCGTCGGCGAGTATCAGCACGATGTTCGGGCGCGCGGGGACCGGCGCGTCCTTCACGTCCGCCGCCCATGCCGGCGCTGTGCCGAGAATCAGCAGCACGGTCAGTAACGCCAGGGCGCGCCCGCCCGATCGAACGTGTGACGTGGTTTGGGACATACGCGGGACCTTCCTTGTTGCGGTCTTCCGGACAGGGAGTCGTTCCATGTACTTGCAGGATAACGCATGGATCGTCGCGTAACCAGAACCACGTGCCGACGAGAGAATCGTGCGAACGGCAAGAACCCTGTCCGTTGTCGCCTTCCGTTCGCTTGCATCGTTTAGCGGCGCCTCATGTTGTCGTCTGTTCCACGCTTAGCGGTCGAGCATCGCTCGACGCTCGTCGTTCGACAGCGCATGGCGTGACGCACGGATCACTTCGGCGCTGTGACAGACGAGACGTGATGCGCTGTCGAACGACGAACGCGGGGCGCTGCCCCGCCGCTAAACTCTGCGGACGAACGACTCGCTTCTACCGTTCCTTTTCGGGCAGGGGGGCGTCGACGGCGATCGCCTGGGCGAAAGTGACCGCGGGGCGGTAGTTCTTGTGACCGGCGTACTGCTTGTGGCGGCGGCCCCAGTAGCTGGGGTAGAACTGGGCGTTGGAGTCGACCCAGGTGGTGATCTTGATCAGTTCGGCCTGGGTGAGTTTGATCTTCTTGTGCTTTTCGGCGAGTTCCGCGGCGCGCTTGGCGTCGTCGGGATCCTTGAGCGTGACCTTGTCGGGGGCGAGCATGGCGACCAGCAGGCTGCTGTGGGACCCGAGCGTCATGGGCCTGACCGACTTGACGTTGCCCGTCTTGGGGTAATTCTCGCCGACGTACCAGAGGTACTTCTTCTTGACGCTGCGAAGGTGGCCCTGGGTCAACTGCTCGTACGAGACGGTAAACAGGTTGGTGTCCTCACCGGTCAGGAGAAGGCCGCTCTCGGGTTTCTTGCCGTCCTTGACGGCGTGGCACTTGATGCAGTGTTTGTCGAGGACCGGTTGGACGTCGACGGGGTAGTAGATCGGTCGCCTGCCGGTCTTTTCGCCCGGCTGGGGGCCGGCGACGCTGGGCGGGCGCTTCATCGCGACCGGGCGCGTGTTCTGCGGGGGCAGCGTGCCGTACGGCTCGTGACAGCCCACGCACGTGCGGACCTCGCCGGGACGGTAGTTGATGTACGTCCGCTGGCGCTGGACTTCCATGTAGTTGGCGTCGAGGGCCTGGAGGAAGATGTTGCGGTCGGCGGGCACGGTGAAGTGGGCCGATCCGTCAGCCTCGACGGGCACGATGCCCCACTGGACCTTCGGCGCGTGGTGGGCCCCGCGCGAGATCACCGCGTGCTGCTGGTACGCCACGTCTCCGCCCCAGAACCGTCTCGCGTTCCAGTGGCGCGGGGTCTGCTCGTTGATCCGCAGGTACTTTATCGTGCCGCGCTTGACTTCCGGCATGCCCTGGTAGACGTCCATCACGCCGACGCGAGCCAGGCCCTTGGCGGCCAGCGCCTCGTCGCGAACGGTCTCGAGCACGGGCGGGCGCTTGCGGGCCCTGATCGGATACGGCTGCCAGCACGAGATGCCGTCGGCCTGGAACAGGTCCTCGGTCTGTCCCTTGTCGTTCATCACGCTCAGCCGCCAGGCGGCCTTGTCCGTCCAGACGACGCCCGCGGGCTTCATCGAGACCATGAAGAGCGTTTCGGACAGCGGAAAGGGATCCATGAACAGGCGCCCCCTCTTGCCCGACCGGTCGCCTCGCCAGCGATCGCCGTCCTTGAAGTGGAACCCCCCCTCGCCGCGGATATCGCAATCGTCGGTGATGTGCGTCAGGCTCTCGCGCTCGCGGATGTTCTTGTTGGTGTCGACCAGATAGATCGGCCCGACGCCGGATTGGGGACAGTGCGGGGCGCCGACGAAGACGATCTTGTTCGGCGCGCCGGGCACCTGGCGGGCGTGGAGGAACGAATCGGGGAAGGCGATCTCCTGGCCGGCGACTTCCACCGTCGTCATGCCGTCGGGGCGCATGGACCAGAGGCACTTGACCGAGACGGCGCCCTTGTCGACGTATTCCCACCGCGTGTAGAGGATCTTCCCGTCGGCCATCACCGAGGGCGAGGCCTCGGAGACCGCGCTGTTGGTCAGCTTCTCCATGTTCTTGCCGTCGCCGTCGGCGCGGTACAGCGTGGTGGTCACCAGGCGGTCGGGCCCGTCGCAGAGGATGCCGAACCTGCACCGCGTCGAGACAAACGCGATCCCGCCGTCGGGCAGGTAGCACGGGTGCATGTCCTCGGTGGTGCTCTTGTGCGAATCGTAGGGCCCCGCGTGCTTGCACCAGTTTCGCCCCTTGTGGGTGCGGTACTTCTTCTTGAGCTGGGCCTCGTTGGCCGGCGGCTTGGTGACCTGGCGCAGCCCCGTACCGTCGACGTTCACCTCGTAGATATAGAAGCCCGTCTCGACGTCGGCTTTGTAGTCGAACAGGATCTTCTTACCGTCGAACGACACGTCCATCCGCCCGAAGATGCCCTTGCTCAGCGAGGGCGTCAGTTCCGTGACCTTGCCCGTCCGCAGGTCCAGCGTGCAGAGATTGCCCCCGTAGAACACGCACCCGTCGATGAAATCGGTGTAGTAGTGACTGGACTGGTAGGTGTAGCGTTTGATGAAGGCGATCTTGTCCACCCCGGCGGCGAGCAGGCGCTTCGCGGCGGCGGCGTTGAAGGCGTCGCCGGCGGCGTGGGCTTCGGCGGCGCCCAGGGCGGCCAGGGCGAGCAGTAACGTGAGCAGGACGGCTTTCTTCATCGTGCGTTCTCCGTGTGGTGTCTCGGGAATCGTCGTATCAGGATATAAACGCACGCGGGCGCGTCAGGTAGCGGTCCGAGTTCGGCGGGGGAGTGTAATGCTCGTATCGTCCGGCCTGAGCCCCGTAGCCGCCCCTTGGCCGTATGCCGAGACCTCAGGCGACCCTCGCCCTCCGGATGGGAGATCGTCGCTTAGGCCGCGGCCTCGTGCGTTCTGGAGGGTCCGGCTGGGCGGGCGGGGGATCTCTCTCGGCGAACGGTGCGAAGCCGCAAGCGGCCCGCTGCGCGGGGGCAGGCGGAGACGCTGCGCTGGATCCTATACCCTACCCCCCTGTCATCTAGCGGTTGAGCATGAACTGGCGGATGGGCGCGGCGCGCCGGGTGAGCGTCTGGGCGGCTCGGGCTCGGTCGGGGTCTGACACGTCGACGATGTCGGCTTCCACGGTAAGCGTGGAGACCACCGGGATCAGCACGAGCAGCCAGCGCCGCCGGACCCGTACATTGTCCCACGCCTGCGTCGAGCCCTCGGCGGGCAGGGCGTCCGATTCGGCGTCGTCGATCGCGCGGGCCAGCGACGGTTCAACGATCGGTATCACGCCCGCAATGCTCAGCCCGTGACTGTCGCCGGTGACCTTCCTCTGCACGACCGTCGCGCCGGGGTACGCGCGATAGGGCCCGGCGTCGTCGCCGCCGGCGAGGATGAGAAGGCACCCGCCGGTCGAGCCCGCCAGGCCCGCCGCCACCGCCACCGCCAGCATCACACGCCAAGGCCGTCTCATATCCGTCTCCTCCAGCATTATCCGCGAGGACGGGGTGGTTTCGCCATGGGATTACGCCGGCTGAACCGTAGGGCGTGCAACTCGTTTGCACGCGGAAGGGCCGACCAGCCTTTTACGCGTGCAACGAGATGCACGCCCAACGATT
>CAZVEV010000106.1:0-17597 GCA_964625865.1 uncultured Planctomycetaceae bacterium
TCGTTGCACGCGGGACGAATACCCAATCCCTTCCGCGTGCAACGAGTTGCACGCCCTACATGGAACTGAACTTGTCGTTACCTCCACGTTTAACGGTCGATCGTCAGATCGACGTTCGTCGTTCGAACGGCGGATGATGCGCCCGCAGACCGCGAGCGTCGATCTAACGATCGACCGCTAAACGTGGAGGTAACGACAACACGAGGCGCACACGACAGCGCGCTTCAGCGCTGTGATACGAAGATCAGACACCCTTACTCATACTCAAGAGGACTATGAATGACCGACACGACAGCAACCGTAACTGACTTTGATCCTTCGACGACCAACGCGATCTATGACGAACTGGCCGAGGCGTGGGAACTGAACCGCGACTTTGCGGAGATGAACCTGACGATCTTGCGGGAGGGCAAGTATCTCGACGCGTTCGGGTCCGGCGGCGAGCCGGCGGCCCAGTATCTGTGGCGCAAGGGCGCGTCGCTGGCGGTCGACCACTGCGCGGATCTGATCAATCTCCGCGTGGACAACATCTTCCGCACGCCGCCCGTGCGGCGGTACGCAAGCTCGCCCCACCGCGACTTCATCGCCGCCTTTTGCCGCAACGTCGACGGCGGGGGCACGTCCATGGACGACTTCATGCGAAAGGCGCTGAGGCTGTACTATGTCAACGGCGTGGACTTCGTGGTCGACAAGGCCGCCGCCCCCGACGGCGCCCGCCCGGTCAGTCTCGCCCAGGAACGCCAGCTCGGCCTGCTGCCGTACGTCCACGCGTTCGGCCCGGCCGACCGGCTGGACTGGGCGACCGACCACGCGGGGCGATACCTCTGGGCGCGCTACCGCCTGGGCGACGTGCCGGCGAGCGATGAGTGGTCCGCCCCGCCGGGCCTGACGCGGTACCTCACCGTCACGGGCGACCAGTGGCGCCTGTACGAGCAGGCCGACGACGGCGAGACCCCCACCACCGTCCGCACCGGCCCGATCGCCCTGGGCGCCTGTCCCATCGTCTCGTTCTACTTCAAGACCTCCGCCCGGGCCGAGAATCCCAAGGTGCCGCTGAGCCTGCTGACCCGTGTGGCGCCCATCGCGCGGTATCTGCTGAACCTCGTCAGCCAGATCCAGATCGACATCTACCGCAACATCGCCTTCATGGTCGCCACCGGCGTGCAGGCGGACCAGATTCCCACCGAGATCACGCCCATGGGCTGCTGGGCCCTTCCCGACGGGGCCGAACTGAAGGACGTCGCCGGCAGCGTCGACCACGTGGAGGCCAAGATCCGCTTCGCACAGGTCCTCACCGAGGCGATCCTGCGAATCGGCAGGCTCACCGGGGCCTCCGGCTCGGTCAAGACCCGCGCCACCTCCGGCACGCAGGTGGCCGTCGAACGGACGGACCTCGACAACGAAATGTCCATGACCGCCTCGCAGGCCGAACAGGCCGAGCGCGAGATCGTCCGCCTTGCCGTCAGCCGCTACGAGGGCCGACCCGTGTCCGCCGACGAACTGGGCTACAGCGTCGAGTACAACCGCAAGTTCGTGCTCGCCTCCGCGGGGGAACTGGTGGACCAGCTCCGACGGTTCGTCGGCGCGGGCGTCCATCACCAGACGCCCGACGTGGTGCGCATCATGATGCGAAAGCTCGTCAACGCCCTGACCAAGGAAGACGACGACGCCTACGCCGCCGCCATGGCACAGATCGACCAGGCGGTCTTCACAGCGACCTGACGCCTCGATAACCCGCACGAGTCGAACCCGCGCACAGCGCAGAGCGAAAAAGCCCCCCGACGGCGTCGGGGGGATCCCCGCGACACCGTCACGGGGCTTTCGAAGGAAACACCCAACACCACGACCCTCTTACCGGGAGACACAATGTCAGACGACACTCACAACGAGACCGCAACTGCAGACGACGCACAAACGCCCGCCCAGACCCGCGCCGACACGCTGGAAGCCCTCCAGCAGGCCAACGACGCCCTGACGACGCAGATCGACGACCTGCTGGCCGCCCAGGCCGACCGGGCGACGCTGACCGACCGACTGGCCGCCGCGGAGGCCCAGAGCGAAACGCTCCGCGCACGCTGCCGCGAACTCGCGGTAGCCTGCGCGCTGGACGAGGCCGCCGCCGCGGTCGGCATCGCGCCGCAGGCGGCCGCGGTGTTCCGAAGCCGCTTCACCTGCACGCTCGACGAGACCGGCGCCGCCGTCATCGAACCGGATCCCGCCGACGTGCTGGCCGGCGAACTCGAAACCAACCCCCTGCTGCGCCAGTCCGTCGCCCACCGCGAAGCTGACGTCCGCGCCGCAGCCGTCACCGTCGGCGCCGCCGCCCCGGCCGACGTCGATCCGGTCGAACTGATGGGCTCTCTCGACCGCGCGGCGGCCCGCAAGGCCCGCTTCATCACCCGTCACGGCCCGCAGGCCTTCCTCGACCTCGCCGCCGCCGCGAGACGAGCCGGCTACCGAAGATAGCAGCGAAAATGGGGACTGGCTCGGTAGCGACCGGCCGCGAGGCCCGCAGGGCCGAGCAGGGAGCGAAGGTGCCTGTACCCCTTTTCGCGGACAGTGCGCTCCGAAAAGGGGACAGGCACGTTCGCTGCGCTACCGAGCCAGTCCCCTCTTCGTGCAGTCCGCCAGAAAGAAAAGGACACCCAATGACAGATGACAACACCGTACCACCGACCGACGACGCCGACGATCAGGCGGCCCCCGACGACGGGCGCGACTGGCGCGAGGCGTACCTCCGCGAGGTCGCCCAGTCGCGACGATACCGCCAGCGTGCCCAGCAGGCCGAGGCCAGGGCGATCAGCGACGAGCAGATCGCCCAGCTTGACCGCCTCCGCGACCTGCCCGACCAGGTCGCCGACAAGAACCGGCGTATCGCGACGCTCGAAGGGGCGGTCAGGCAGATCGCGGGGCTCGGCGAGTTGACCCGTGCGCTGGCGACGTGCGGGGTCGGCAGCGGCTGTCCGCACGGCCGGCGGATGCTCGACCAGGCGGCGGCCCTGCTGGCCGACCGCGTCAGGGTGGACGTCGCCGGCCCGGCGCCGATCGTCCACGTGCTGGACGACGCGGGCGAGCCGGTCGTCGACGACGAAGGCCGCCCCCTCCCCGTCAGCCAGTTCGTCGCGACCTGGCTGGCCGAGGAAGGAGCACACTTCCTTCCCGCCTCGGGCGACACCGGCAGCGGCGCGTTTCGGGGTCGCGCCACACCGCCGGGCGTATCCATCGAGCAACTCGACCGCGACCCCAAAGCCAAGGCGAAGTTCATCGCCACGCACGGCCCACAGGCCTACGTGCAGCTCGCACGAACCGGACGGTAGCCAGACCGGCTATCGGGACCTGAAGTCTGAGATCTCAGATCTCAGATGTGAAATCTCGAATCTGAAATCGCAGATCTGAGATCGGAAACCTGAACCCTCTTAGGAGACAAACATGACAAGCGAATACGGTTCCGCAAGTGACATGGTGTACACCGACACCCTCCGCGCCGAGGAGTATCGCCGCACGGTCGAGCAGGTCAACCTGTTCAACGCCGCCTCCGGCGGGGCGATCCTGCTGGAGAGCGACCCGGCCCGCCAGATGGCCGAGGGCGGTGACTTCACCGAGACCGCGCGATTCAAGCCCATCGACTCGCTGATCGCGAGGCGCGACAACGACAACCCGGGCACGGCGGTCGACACGAAGAAGCTCGAGATGACCGGCGGGAAGCTGGTGCGACAGACGCTCGGCTGCGGCCCGGTGGCCGTCACGGACATCCAGGCCCGCAAGGCCGGGCGACACTTCGACATGAGCGCCGCCATGGTCAACCTCGGCCTGCAGTTCGCCGACGCCAAGCTCGTTCACATCCGCAACAACCTGATCGCCGCGGCCGTCGCCGCCGTCGACAGCGCGGACACCACCGACGGGTCGACCGCGTCGGCCGACATCCACGTCCTGGACGTCGCACGGGGCGCCGCCAGCGGCGCCAAGGTCACGGCCACCATGGCGCAGATCAACCTCCTGCTGGCCAAGATGGGCGATGCCCGCGAGAGCATCGCCACCTTCCTCATGCCCTCGCCCGTCTTCGCCGACCTGGTGGGCGACTCGATCGCCAACTACCAGTTCGAACGGGCCGCCGGCGTGACGATCTACCGCGACGTGGTCCAGGCGTTCGGGCGGACGGTCATCGTCGCCGACGTGCCGGCCCTGACCAGCGAGCTGACCAGCGGCTACCACACCGAGTACAACGTGCTCGGCCTGGGCGCGGGGGCCCTTCGCGGGACGATCGTCTACGACCAGAACATCGAGCTGGCGCGCGACATCCTGCGCGAGAGTTCGGTGACGTACGCCCGCGAGGACTTCGACGTGGAGTACGAGGTGTACGGGATGAAGTGGGCCTCGGCGGCCGACAACCCGACCGACGCGCAACTGGCCACCGCGTCGAACTGGGACGAGGACTACCAGGACCACCGTCAACTGAAGATCGTCAAGGGCGTCTTCAACGCGTCGCTGTAGGCCATGACTGAGCCCAACGCGACAACCAAGCGTCGGGCGCCGCGTCGGGAGCGGGCGGTCATCGTCGGCAACGGAGCATCCGTTGACGCGATGCCGCCCGCCTTCCGGCGGGAATGCGCCCGGGATGACGTCATGCTCGTGGGCACCAACCGCGTGCTGTGCTTCGCCTCGATGGCCGACGCGCCGTTTGACGCCCTGGTGATCCGCGACACGTACCGCGATTTGTGGCACGACCAGCGATGGGGCGCGATGTACCACGAGGCCCTGTGGAAGCCTCACCCGGCCTGGAAGGTGGGCCCCGCCGATCGGCGCGTGACGCACTGCGACCAGTTCGTCCGCCAGGCGGGCAAGGCGTGGCGTGGCGAGCCCGTCTGCGACGCCAATGGCGAACTGGCGGTAATGAAGAACGCGTCGGTGGTCCTGATGGCCGCCAACTGGGCGTACCTTCGGGGCGCGAGAGAGATCGTCCTGGTCGGCGTGGACTACCGCGGCGGGCATGCGGCGATGGTCGACCCGTACGGCGCGCAGTCGCCCGGCGGGGAAGGCCAATACGACCGCCCCGTGCCCGATCGAATCGAGCGCCAGTTCGCCACCGCCGTCGCCTCCGTCGCCTCCGCCGGCGGACGAATGGTCAACGTCTCGCCCCACACGCGCCTCGCCGCCGTCCCAACCGCCCACTGGCGCGACGTGCTGTCAGCGAAAATGGGGACTGGCTCGGCAGCGCAGCGAAGCGAAGCGAACGTGCCTGTACCCACTTTCGCCAAACACCGCGTCCACCTGGAGCACTGCCCATGCGAATAATCGCCATCGCCGGAAACCGCCAATTCGCAGACCCCGCCGAGCCGTACCGCCACGTGACGGTCGGCCTGCGAAGGCTCGGCCACGACGTGGAAGTCGTCGCACCGGCGCACGCCTGGCCGCTGTGGCAAGGGCGGGCGGACGTGGCGGTGGTGTGGAACGGCATCAAGGGCCCGGCCGGCACCATCGCCGCCCGCGCCCGCTAGGCCGGAACGAAGGTCCTCGTCATGGAACGCGGCTTTTTCGACCGGATGGCCCATACGCAATTGGACTGGTGCGGCTTCGGTCATCGCACATCGTGGGCGTCGCGCCCGGCCCGCCCCGCACCGGCCGGCGGGGCCGAGCGCTTTCGACGCGTCTGGGGCGACGCCCCGACGCCGATGCGGTCGCGCGACGACGGCTACATCCTCGTCCTCGGCCAGGTCTCGGGCGACGCGCAGTTGCGAGACAGCGAGATCCACCACACGGGTCCGCTCGTCCAGGCGGTCGAGAACGCCACGCCGCGAGACATCGACATCCGCATCCGCCCGCATCCGCTAACGAAATGGGACCGCCCCGCCGACGCCCGGGCTACCGTTATCAAGGGCGACCTCCGCTCCGCCATCGCCGGCGCACGCTTCGTCGTGACGATCAACTCCAACGCAGGCAACGAGGCCCTGGCGTGGGGCTGTCCGGTGATGTGCCTCGGTCCGTCGCTGTACGGCATCGCGGGGGTGGCGATGCAAACCAAGCTGGTGGACCTGCCCGCGTCGGTCCGCATGATGCTCGACGGGTGGCGCCCGCCGCGCGACATGACCGCGAACGTCCTCCACCACCTCGCCAGCCGCCAGTGGTCATGCGACGAACTGGCGAGAGGCGACGTCCTGAAACGACGGCTCGACGAGATCGAATAGCGCTCTGTCCAAGTAACACTGTCGGGCCGGCAGTGTAGAAGCGGCATCTTGCCGCTTCAAAGGACTTCAGGTACGGCCATCAGCCTCGTGCACCGCCGAAACGCGGCAAGATGCCGCCTCTACACTAACCGCACCACGACTCACCGACACCACAACCACGGGAGTTTCACCATGAGCTTTGACTACTGTTTCGCGTACGAAGACCGCGACGAGGTCCACACCTCGCGCTGGTCGCTTTCGGGCCTGTCGACCCAATCGGACGGTCCGCTGGTCGACGGACGCTTGTGGGCCACGTTTGCCCGAACCGGCGACGTGGTCACAGCCGACCTGTATGCCACCGCCGCCTGCGAATCGGCCGACAAGGTCGCCACCGGCACGGCCGACGTGAGCGACCTGGCTGCAGCCGCCGCCAGGTGCACGCTGACTGAGGCCAACTCCAGCGGCGTGACGGGTGAGTTTTACATCGAGAGCTATACGTCCGATCCATCGGCCGCCGTGGAGCTGCTCGCGGCGCTCTGCACGGACACGGACCTGGCCGACCAGCACGCGGGGCTGGCCGACCTGCCGGTGTACGACTCGACGAGGGGGATGGCCCGCTACTGCGCGGTGGCCACCCGGCGCGTCCTGCTGACGGTCGCGCAACTGTACGTCGACCAGCTCGGCGGGGCCGGCGCGCCAGCCCGCCGCTACCGCACCGGCGCTGCCCGAGGCGGGCCTGACTTCCGCCGCCTGGCGAATCCCGACCAACTCACCGACGCCGCCGTCCACACGGCGCTGTCGATGGCATTCGGGGCCTGTCACGAGCGGGCCGACGAGACGATGTTCTCCCGCCTTCGCGACTACCACGACGCCAAGCGCATCGAGGCCGTCGAGGCCTGGAACATCGCGTTCAACACCAATCCCGACACGGACGACGACGCTGACCGACATGCGTCAGCCGCCGCGGTCCGCGTGGCCAGAATGTAGGAGAGTCCGATGACAGCCATTACCGTGACGAATACCGACTGGGCCATTCTCAGCGCGGTTAAGACGGCGCTGGCCGAGGCGACGATCGACGGCGAGGCGGTCTTCGCATCGGTCACCACGACCACCGGCGCCGACCAGGCCCGACAGTGCCAGTTCACCTCCTCCCCCGCGGCCATCCTGCGATACCTGACGACCGACGAGCACGTCACGCCCGAGCAGGTCGTCCGCGCCGCGGCGAGCATGGAACTGATCCTTGCCGCCAAGGTGGACTCCGCAGCCGGCGATCAGTCGCCGCAACTCGAGGAGATCCTCCGCCTGATCAACGCGGCCAAGACGGCAATCGCCGCCGACGCGCCAACTCAGATCTGCGACTGGTCCGCGGCGGCTGACATCGCGTTCGGCCGGGCGAAGATCGACAGCGCCCAGCGGGCCCCATGGGTCCTCGCCGTCGTGCCGGTGACGTTCACGTTCGTCTTCGATGACAGAACGCCGAGCCAGGACACGTCGATTCCCACCTTCGATTCGGCGGACCTGGTCTCGCGGGCGGTGCGGGACGAGCCGGGCAGCCCCGACCTCCGCGTCCGCGCCGAGGCCATGCCCGGCACAGACGGCCTGTTCGTCCAGTTGCACGGAACGGCGGGACGCGAAATCGTGGCCCGAGGCCTGCTGACCGCCCAAGGCGCCACCGCCGCCGAGGCCCACCACGCGCTGAAAACGCTCCTGCTGACCCGGCAGGCGCAGGCCGACGGGACGACGGTGGCCACCTACGTGGGCACCGACGGGACGACCTACGCCAACTGCCTCCTGAAATCGTATGAAGCGACCGACGGGATCCGCATCTCGCCGGCGGAGTCCGGCTACCAGGCCCTCGCGTTCGTCGAGGCCCGCATCGACCAGTTGACACCATGAGCACCACAACTGACGGCATCACGATAGTGTCCCGGGCCGAGCACGATCTCGGACGGGTCATCCGCGCGGTAACGTCGCACGCGGACAAGTCCATCCAGTGCTACCTCTCCGGCCGCCTGGTCGCCTCGCAGCGACCGACCGGCGGCGTGGTGGAGTTCGTGCTGGCCGAGCCGGCGGACGAAGACATCGTCTTCCTGCTCGCCGTGGACCCCGCCGACGCCGACGTGGACTTCTGGGCCGACACCTTCATCCAGGCGGCCGACAGGGGCAACCGCATCCTCGTCGAGACGCCGCGAACGATCGGGGCGTACGGGCCCGGCGATCGCTGGCAGGTTTATCTGGGCCAAGCCGGCCAGGCCCAGGCGACCGTGCTGGTCTGCAATCGCGCAGTCTACCCCGGCGGGCGCCGCAGCGGCGGCTGGGGCTCCGGGTGGGGCCTCGGCGGCTGGGGTTTTGGCGGGGCCGACTGCGCGGGATGGGGCCACAACTGGGGCATCGGCGAGTACGGATTCGACTGCGAGATGCTTTGGTGGCTGTCCGATCCGCTGGGGCCGGGCACGTATCCGATCACGGTGCTGATCACCGACGCGTGCGGCAACACGTCAGGCGAGTACACCGACACGATGTCGCTGGAGACCTATCCGCGCCCGGCATCGGCCCCGAGCGTTTCTGCATACGATCACGACACCGACACGCTGACACTGACATTCGAATCGTCCCCCGACGCCGGGGCATGACTGGAAGACCAACCCGTGGGTAGGACGTGCGACTCTGTTGCACGCGGGACGAATACCCACTCCTTTCCGCGTGCAACGAGTTGCACGCCCTACGGGCAGACCGTCCACCGACGCACTACGCAGGAGAACTTCACATGAGCGAAACCCAACTGACCGACGCCCAGGCCCTCGCCCTGGCGGGAACGACCGACAGCGAGACCGACTTCGCCTACCACACGGTGGGCCAGTCGACGTACTACCTCGACGGCTTCAGGCAGCGACACCGCATCCTGACGATCCTGAAGGCCGCCAACGCCCTTCGCGCGTACAAAGACGGCGATCTGACGTTCGGCGTGCGCGCGGGGCGATTCGCCAACGGCGACACGATGGTCGACTACGCCGGCGCGACCGCCCAGGCGCTGACCAACAACGCGACCAACACGATCTACCTGACCGCCGCCGGCACGCTGACGGTCAACACCACGGGCTTCCCCGATCCGTCGGCCGTGCCCCACGTGCCGCTGGCGACCATCGTGACGGCCGCCGGCACGTACGACGTCGACGACATCACCGACTATCGCAGCCGCACGATGTTCCAGGTGCTCTGGCCCGTCCGCGAACTGATGCCCACACTCGCCCTGACCGGCGCCGACGACGCCGACGGGACCGGCACGATGACCATCCAGGTCCGCGACGCTGGCAACGTGGCCCTGGCCGGCCGCTACCGCATCCGCACGTGGATCGCCGACGCCGAGTACTCCGAGCCGGATCCGCAGACGGACTTTTCGGTGACCACCGGCGAGGCGCTTCGCGAGATCGCCGCCGACGCCGACTACGAGGTGATCACCGATGCGACCGGCCAGGTCGTCATGAACATCGACACCGCCACCGACAAGACGGTCTACGTGATGGCCGAGATCGACGGGGCGATCTACACCGGTTCGGTCGCAATCACGGGGAACTAGAGATGAGTTCTGCAACCCTTGAAGCATACCACAGGCCCGATCGACGCGTTACGCCGCGTGCCGGCCGTATCGACGCCAAACACGCCCCCGGCGGGCGGGCGCCGACGTTCACGCTGGCCTGGAACGCGGCCGCCTGCGAGGCCGGCGCGTGGCGAACAACCGTCGGCAAGCGCTCGGTGCGGATCGCCCCCGCGCGGGGACTGGACGCCGGCGTCGTCCTGCGCGACGTGATCGAGGGCCTGCTGAGGACCGAACGCCCGCCCGTCCGAGAGAAGGTCGCGACGCGAAAGGGGGCCGCCGATGTCTCGTAAAGACTACTGGGACTTCGAGCAGCCCCTGGCCGACGAGGGATGGACGCTCGTCGAGACCGGCTCGTCGACTGCCGAGCGCCTGGCGGCCGCCGCCTGGCCGGAACGGGGGGCGACGGGGCTGCGCGTGACGGCCGCCGGAACCTCGCAGGTGTTCGTCAGGCAGACCTCGTGGTGTCAGCCGCCAACCGCCGGGCAGACCCGCGCGGTGGGGTTCTGGTACAGGCAGATCGCTCAGGCGACGGACGCGGATTACAATTACCAATTGCTGCTCTACGCCGGCGCCAGCAAGGTCGCCGCGTGGTGGATCTACGACGCGGTGTCCGGCTGGGCGGGGGCCGTCCGCTGCTACGACGACCCGGCAACCAATCCGTACGCGACGTATGACGTACCCGACCGCCCCGTCCTGGGCCGCTGGACCTACGTCCAGGTGACCGTTACGAGGGCCTCGTCTTCGACGGCATCGGACGGCTCGGCCGCGCTGTACTTCGACGGCGTCAAGATCGCCGAAGCGGCCGGCGTCGACAACTACGACCTGTTCGACACCGACGGGGAACTGTACCTCGGCTCGGTGATCCTGGGGCGTGACGGCTACAGCGCCGACGTCGACGAGGTCGTTACGGGCGAATCCCTGGCCGACGTCGAGCCGTATGCGGCGGCGCCGCTGACGGCGTATCCCGAGGCCCGGCGGACCGTCTGCCTGGTCCCGGACAGCGACGACGGGCGCGAGTTCGCCGACTACGTCGTCCAGCAGACCGCCCTGCCCCGCGCGAACGTCTGCATCCTGCCGAACGCGTCGAGCAGCGAGTCGCTGGCCGACTACGCGACGTTCCAGGCCGAGGTCGAGACCGACCTGGCGGCCTGGCTGGCGAACCGTCCGACCGTTGACGGGCGTCTGGCGGCATTCCTGATCGGCCCCGGCGTCCCGGGGTACTTTTCGTCCGGCGACGTGAAGCACTCGGCCACGTCGCGACTGATGCACTACCCGGCGGCCTTCAGCAGCCAGGCGGTCAATCCGCTGTACGATCCGTCCACGGTCGCCCGCCTGACCGCCGGCGACCTTCAGGCCGCCGGGATATACCTGGCGTCGCGGATCGACGCCGACACGCCGGCCAACGCCAAGGCGATCCTCGACGCGGGCGCCGTCGTCTCGGCCCTGGCGGCGCTCCCGGAGACGGACGTACTGTACAGCGATGAGACGGCCTACCTGGCGTCGCTGCCGTGCCAGCGGCTGCGAATCGCCTCGGCCGCCATCGGCGCGCTGGCCAACGACGCGTTTGTCTGGGGCGACGCGGGGGCCCCGTCGTTCGGGTCGGCGGGCAGCCGGATCGCGTTCGTCGACGACTCGGCCGACGCGGCGGACACGCTGCGGGCGACCGGCGAGATCTTCGACGCGCTGGTCACCGCCGGCTACGCCGCCGGGATCGGCAGCGCCGACGCGGCCGAAGCGCCGGACGCCGAGAGCTTCTTCGAGATGCTGCGGATCGGCGGGACGCTGGCCGAGGCGGCCGCCGTCGCGGCGCCGTATGTCGATTCGTCCCTCGTCGTCGCCGGCGACCCGCTGATGACGGGCGCCTTCTCCACCACCGGTTACAACGTCTATCGCGGTCAGGGCGACGCCTCAAGCGTCGACTTCGATGCGCCGATAGCGCACCTCCGGGCCGGTGAGTTCTCCCCGTCGCTGACGGGCCTCGGACACGACGCGTCGGCGCGGTACACTTACGTAATCCGCCCGGTCCTGAACGGGCTCGAGGGCCCGGACCTCTCGTGCAGCATTGAGGTGGTCACCGACGACGAGGGCCAGTGGATCGGCAACCGCCCGGCTGCGGTGGAGACCGTCGAGGCCGAGGCGGGCCCCGGCGGGCAGGTGACCGTTCGCTGGACGTTCCGCACGCCGTACGGCGGGGCCCCGCCGGCGGACTTCGCGATCTACCGATCAGCCGGCCGCTCCGCCAGTCCGGGCTCTCCCGAGGCCGTCGAAACGTACGTCACGGACGGCGAGTACACTCACGTCTTCGAGCGTCCCGACGGAGAGACGAGCTTCTTCGCCGTTTCGGCAAGGACGGCCCAGGGCGTCGAGTCCGAACTGTCCCCCGTCGTCGGCCCCGTCGTCGCCAATGCGTCGGCCCCGCATACACCCACGGTCTATCTCAACAGGACATTCACATGAGCGTATCACAGTATCATCCCACCGATCGTCGCGCCGTGTACCGGGCGCCCACGATGCGCGTGTATCACCGTCGTGTGGTCACGCCTGCAGGCGAGCAGGCGGGCGGGCCCAGTTGGCTTCGCCAGAGGCGCGCCGACGCGTGGCAGCCGGTTGAGTTGACATGGCAAGCCGGCGGGCGCCTGTCCACGCTGACGTTGCGAAGGCAGCTCGGCGTGGGGCCCGGCAAGGCCGCGGGCGACCGCGTCGAGCACCTCGACGTCGCCGACGGCGACATGATTCGCCTGGTGCAGGCCGACGGCGCCGGCGGGATCGAGTGGTTTTGCGGGCACCTGGCCAGGCGGGAGATTGACATCCAGGCCGACGGCGAGAGTTGCATCGTGACCGCCTATGGGCCCGAGTTGCGGCTGAAGGGCAAGGTGGTCTCGGGGCGGTGGCACAAGACGGCCGATGCTGACGACGGGGAGATCGCCGGCTCCCTGTCGAGCAGCGACGCCGTGCCGGCCAACGTCTTTACCAGCGACCTGGCGGTCATCTTCAACGAGGCGGGCCTGCCGAATGCATCGCGGAGCGACTGGCGGTTGGCTGACGAGCAGGCGGGTGCGCAAGCGTGCAAGGTCTTCGAGGCCGAGGGGCGGACAGTGGTCAAGGAGGGGACGGCAAGGGTGGAGGCCCGGTACTGGACGGCCTACACGGCCCTGCGGAGCCTGGTCGAGCACGTTGACGGGTACGACGTGATCTCACCGCACACGCCGTGGGAGCGGATCGCCTCGCTGTTGGGGGATACCCCCCTCGGCGAGGTCCGCGTTGAGGGCATGGACCTGGCCGAGGCGATAGAAGCGGTCCTTCAGCCGGTGGGGTTTGGTTTTGCGGTCGAGCCGTGGTCCGTCGGCGGCGGCGCGGCGAGACATCGGCTGATCGTGTTCCCGCTGCATGGGGGCAATCACGTCAAGGCGCCGCGTCTGGGCGGGACGGGCGAGGGCAACGTAGCGATCGACTCCCCCGCAGGCCGACGCGCCGAGGTCCAGCGGCTGAGCTTTACCCGCGACGCCCGCCGCGTCGCGAACGACGTCACCGTCATCGGCGACCAGAAACGGATCCAGGTCGTGCTGGAGTTCCACAACAACGCCGCCACCCGCGACCTGCACCCGCTGTGGGATACGGCATTGCATGACCTGGATGACTGGGTCGATGACGACGTGGTGGACCCGTGGCAGTGGTCGGACAGCGGGTACTACACGTTTGACGTCTTCGCCCGCAAGTACAACCGCGGCGGGAGCGATCACCGGACCCACCGTCACGTGTTCCGCTCGTTCGCGTGGAACGAGGATGCGGCCTTCGCGTCGATCATCTCGGCCGTGCCGGACCTGGCGGCCTGCGGGCTGGGCGGGGCCGGCCTGGTCGTCCGTCGCCCGCGTCCGGTGGCCTCGACGTTCACGTACGACAGCGACGGGCTGAAGGCCCGCCTTCATCCGCGCAAGGTGCAACTGGGCATCGTGGGCGACGAGGCGTCCTGGATCGACGTGCCGGCGGAAATCTGGAACGACCGCGCCGGCTTTACGATCTCGACGGCCCTGTTGGCCGGCGCCAGCGGGGACGGGCAGTGGTATCCGTACGCAGGGGGCGGGCAGTTCTCGGCGGAGTATCGCGGGCTGCACTACCTCACGCTCCTGCACAATGCGCTCCGCGACGACGGGGCGCACAAGCTGCGTCTTCGCCTGGTCGGTTCGATCGAGTGCGACCAGGCGGTTCGGGGTCTTGCGCCGCGACGGGCGAGCAGTGCCTGGCCGTTTCGATCGGCCCGAACGGCCCGCCTGCCCGGGCGGTTCGCGTGGCGCCAAGTGGAAGATGCCCTGGGCGCCGGCGCGCAGACCGACACGACGGACGACGTGCAGGAGGCCACCGCGTACGCCGAGCGCCTTCGCGACGCGGCGGAGGACTGCCATGTGGCCGGAAGCGTCCTGCTGCGATACCTCACGCGATCGTATGCCGTGGGCGACGGGGTCGGCGCCACCTCGGGACGCGCGATAGACCTCTGCGTCGACGGCGGGGCCGGGAGTTTTGCGCCGGTGGTGAGCAAGGTGGTGTGGCACTTTGACGAAGGGACCCACAAAACCGAACTGAAGCTGGACGGACCGGGAAGGCAGGTGAAATCGTGAGCCAGTACGCGCACAAGTGCACCCCATCGTCGGCCCCCGCCCGGGTGCCGGCTGCCATTGACGAACAGCGCTGTCCGGACGCGCCGTACGCCTGTCGGACCGGCGTGGCGAGAATCACCGCCAACGATGGCGGCGGGGCCTATACCGTCACCGAGCAGCGGCGAGACGCCGACGAGGAAACCTGGACCGACGCGTCGGCCCCGCTGGGCCACGTGGAGGCCGAAGCGATCGACCTTGCCGGCCGCACCCGAGGGATCGTCGGACAGATCGTGCCCTTTGCCGAGCACCGCGGCGCCGGGGGCGAGATCCTCCTGCTGATCGACGTCGGCAGCGAGGGATGGATGGTCAAGATCTCCGCCAACGACGCCGCAACGGGCCTGCTGGTCGACAAGCTCGTCGGGGACGACGGGACGGGGGACAACCTCAAGGTCTCGTTCCAGGAGGTCGACGACGGCGGGACCGAGACCCTCAAGGCGGTCATCGCCAAGGCCGACCTGCCCGCGTGCACCTGTACCGATCAACTCGTTGCGGTCGTCTCGGGCGACTCGGGCGATTATCTGGGCAACCAGGTCAAGACGTTCGCGGGCGACTCGACGGACATCGGTGTGACGCTGGAGGTCGACGGGTCGGGCGAGGCGGCCAAACTGCAGGCCAAGGTCTCCAAGAGCGATATCGCGTCGGTCGCCTCCGCCCAGACGGGGCACGAGACGATCATCACGCATTCGATCAAGATCCCCGCCGGCACGTCGGCCGGGTCGGCCAAGGTCAGCGACGACGTCCTGCTGTCAAAGCTGATCCTGCATTCGGCGTACGGTACGGAGGCGACGAGCCCGTACTGCGACTGGCAAGGCGGGGACGACCTGAAGACCCTCCAGCCGGTCTGCCACAACGTGGGGGCGTCGCTGTCGTCGGACGACGTGCTCCAGTGGGACCTGACACCTACCGGCAGCCTGGGCCTGAAGATCGCGTCGGCCGACGGCAAGCTCTACTGGACGTGGAACCAGGACAACACGCACGACCAACACGGCTTCTGCGAAGTCAAGGTGCGAAGCGGAACCGTTGACCACACCGCAAGCTGAAGTCCGCCGGCCGGATCGCATCGACTCCCAGGCAACGCGTCACTGGCGCGTCGTAATCGCCGCAATGAAACAGGCAAACGCCCGCGGGCTCCGCCCGTGGGGTCTCCGCGAAACAGGAACACCCCCATGCCCCCCAAGTGCCACCCCACATCCCTCCCGCGCCCGTGCGCGGAGAAGTTCGAAGAGATCTCGCGCTCGCTGGCCTCCCTGGACCGGATGGCCCAGGACATCAGCGTGCTGCGCCGCACCGTCGTGGGCAACGGCAGGGCCGAGGACTCGCTGGCCTACCGCGTGGGGCGACTCGAGGACGAGGCCGATTCCGCGCGAAGCGACACGGCGCGATGGGGCGATCGCATGTGGCGGCTGTGCGTGGCGGCCGGGCTGGTGGTGTTTGGTTGGTGGCTCGGATCATAGCTACCGGAAAGACAGGGGCCCCATCGGTGGGGTCAGAAACAGCCTCAAGACACTGAAAGGAACGCACATCATGTTGAACTGGTTCAAGGGCAAGCGGACGTACATTGTGGTGGCGGCAACATTCGTCGCCGGCGGACTTCAGGCCTGCGGCGTGCCGCTGGCGCCGTGGGTCTTCTCGCTGCTGGCCGCCGCGGGCCTGGGCGGACTCCGCGCGGGACTCGGCGCCGAAACAGGAGACGACAAGAGGTAACCCCCCGCCGCACTCACATCACGTGCCATAAACCAAACGCCCCTCGGTCCGACACGGACCGAGGGGCGTCTTCATTTACTCACGGGGCCCGGGGTGCGAACTGACGCTTACGGCGACTCGATATCGAACTCGTAGGTCAGCGCGGGTTTGGGGCCGGCGTAGAACTTGGCGATGTACGTGCCCGGTCCGGCCTTCTGGGCGAGGTCCCGCGGGGAGAACCTGAAGCCCAGGCCCACCTGGCATGGATTGGCCGTCAGTTCGCTCCCGGCGTGGACCGGCTGGGTCTTGTTCACCCACCGGACCTTCGCCACGAACAGGTCTTTCTGTCGGCCCTCGCGGACAATCGAAATGCGGAAGCGGTTGCGGTCGCACTGGGACGGAAGTTTCAGCACGACGAACGCTTCGGTGTCGATCGTCGTGAACTCGTCCTCTTCGTCCCATTCGCCGTCGTAGTACGCCCTGGCCACGCGGAATGCGTCGGACTCGACGGTGATCGTCTTGCGGACCACCGCGAAGTGCTCCCTGCACCCGAACACTGCCTGGGAGGTCGCGCGGCGGAGACATTCGGGTTCCGAAGCCACCCCGCCGGTGCCCTCGGACCTGTATCGCCCGTACACCGGCCCGGTGGCGTGAATCTGTGCACCGTCGCGAACGCGAATCAGCGCGGAGGTGACCGTAACGGTCCCCTCGTTGGTCGTGATCTGCATCATCACGGGCCGGTAAATCGGCGCCTTGGTCTGTGGGTTCATGCCCACGAATTGCTGCCGCATCTCCGTGCGCGTCCGTGAACTGGAATCGTAGGCCGTCACCGCGCCGGTCAGCAGCGCCTCGACGGCTCCCCGCTTCCGCAGGGCCGCCGCCATCGCATTCGAGTCCCCGCCGGCTGCTATCGCAAGGTCCTGCTGGTCCATCAGGTTGCTCAAGTCGTTGCGATTGTAGACCTTCTGGTAGGTTCCGGACCCCGAAAGCAGCCCGGACAATTCCTCGCTGACCGCCTCGCCGGCCCGTGCGCCGGCGGCCTTGCTCGCCTGGTTACGGAACGGCAGGACAACGAGGCTCTTGACGTTTCTCGACGGGTCGTCCGGATCGAAGAACGCGGGATACTGGAGGATCTGAATCTGCTCCCCGCCGCATCCGCCCGCCAGGGCCATCCCCCCCAGCAGCAGGCCGATCAGAACGCTTGAACGACTGACGTGTGCTCTCATTTCTCGACTCTCCACTGATTCGACAACTCATGCGCGCCACGGCGCGCCGCGAAAGAACGGCCCACGGTCTCTTGATTATAGACTTCGGCAATCCCCTGCCAATGTGTTCCCCTCTTTTTTCATCATCAGCGGACCGCGTCGCCAGACAGCGGGGCGACCGGGCGCGGCATCTCATCGGCGCCGCACGCGATCGCAGCGTCCGGCCTGAGCGTCGTAGAGGGGCCCTAGGAGCCTGTCGGAGAACCCCGCAACCTGGAGTTTCTAGTCTGGGTGTCGT
>CAZVEV010000107.1:0-17351 GCA_964625865.1 uncultured Planctomycetaceae bacterium
CGGACCAGTTTCATCCCGTCGCGGTCGAGATACCCCCCGTACTTGCCCCCCGCCTGGCGATACGCCATCAGCCAGGCGTTGCAGCGAAGCCCCAGGGAGTAGACCTTGTTGGTCTGGTGTTTCGCCAGCCAGTTCAGGGCCTTGGCCATTCGCGGCGACGACGCCTTCTCGCCGCTGGCGAGCAGGGCATACACCGCGGCGCTCGTCGCCCCGGTGGGATACGCCGGATAGCTCGGCCAACTCCCGTCGGGCTTCTGCCTCGACCAGAGGTACTTGACCGCCTTGGCGATGGCCCTTTCGACCGCCTGATCGTCCCACTCGCTGGCCGGGCCGGCGTACTTGACGATCTTCGGCGCGGGCTTGGGCTTGGGCTTCGGCTTCGGTTTGGGTTTCGGCGCGGCGGTCACCGCCGTTCCACAACTGCCGCAGAACTTCTGCCCCGCCGGGACCGGCTTGGTGCACTTCGTACACGTCACGGCCGTCGAGACCGCGCTGCCGCAGTTGCCGCAGAACTTCTGCGCATCGGGCACGGTGTGCTTGCACTTGGGGCACGACGCCGCGATGCACAGCGCAGACCAGACCAACACCACCCAACCCGCAATACACGCTTTTCTCATGGATAAACCTCTCTCCCATAGCCTATCGGCTTGAGAGTTCCCGGTCAACATCAGGCTGGGAGCGAGCCATTTGCGACGTCGCCCCCAAACGTGCCGCGGGCATCCTGCCCGTGATCCCCACGTACCATGGCCGTCTCGGCCGTGTCTTCACGCACGGGGGGTCACGGGCCAGACGCCCGTGCCACGTTCTTCACCCGTAGGAAAACCGGCGAGGGGCTCAATGCCTCTCGCCGGTTATTAGTCCTGTCATCGGGGCTGCGTTACTTCCTGCGGCGCCGGAGCATCGCAATACCGCCCATTGCCAGCAGGCTCATCGTCGCCGGCTCGGGGATCGGCGCTACGGAGGTGTCCGCAAAGAGACGCACTTCGGCCAGGTTCAGCGTCTCGGGGTCAGTCTCGGTGATCCGAACGCCGAACACACCTGCCCACGTGCCGCTGACGGTCCACAGGCCGCCGGCCGTGGCATCGTTGGAATCGATCGCTTCGCTGAAGATCGTGTCACCGTCGGCGTCGAGGAATTCCAGCGATGTCCCGATGCGGCTGTTGTAATTACCACCAGTGCGGGCCTGGATCTCCACGGTCTTGAGTGTATAGCCCTCGTCCAATTCGACCATCCACCACTTATTCGCGTTGCCCGAGTGGAACACCGTGTCGCTGCTGGCATAGTCCGTGCTGCCGTCAATCGCGCGAGCCGGGTCGGCGCCGTACGAACTGTGAACCGAACCGGCACTGGCCGTGCCGACGGGGGCCACGTTGACCCGCTGGGCGGTGAGCACTTCGATCTCCGCGAAGTTCAGCGCCGTTGACGGCGTGGTTTCTTCCACGACGATCTTCCGAACGCCATGCCAATACCCCGTCGTGGTGTTCGTCAGGTTGTTGTAGTAGCCGTCCGTGATGGTCAACGTATCGACAAGCGTGTCACCGGCGTCATAGAGATACAGGTTGTTGCCCGTGCGATTCAGGAAGCCCTCGCGCGCGGAAATCGCAATGCGGGTGACGGACTGATCCGCCGCAAACGTCATCGTGTACGTGCCGCCGGTCGCAGTGCTGGTGTGCATGAAGTTGTTCACCACGCCGTCCGTGCCGTAGGCCGCCGGATACGTTCCGGCATTGAGGTAACTCGACTGGCTAAGGGCAGCCGAACCGGCGACGTTGACTTCGTCCCGCACGCCGACGGTTCCGGCGACGATCGAGGCGTTGTCCACGTGGACGTCGTTGCTGGCGCCGCCGCCGCTGTAGCTGAAGTCGCGGAACTGGATCGTCGTCGACGTGCCCTGGGCCTGGAACCATGCGGTCAGGCCCGTCTTGTCCGGCGCCCAGTAGGACTGGCCCCAATAGGCGTCGGCATTGGCGTTGCCTGCCCCGTCGAACGCCGTCACCATCAGGCCCGACGACATGTTGATCGACCCGGCATGGAGTTTGTCGTAGGTTAGCTTGTACCAGTCGCCGGGGGTGGTGACGACCGTTTGGTACACGGCGCCGCGATTGTCCCCGCCGCCGCCCAACTTGGCCCGGCCGCTAATCGTAACCGTGCCGACCTTCGTCCAAGCGGTGTCGGTATCAAACGTGCCGTTGACGAAATCGGCCGACGCCAGGCTCGCCGAAACGACCAACACGGCGCCTACGAGCCCCAGGGTGTACTTTCGAGCCATGATATTCCCTTCGCTTACGGGTCCGAAGAAGCGGCACCTCACTTACATGCCGCCCTCTCTCATCTGATCGCCCGGCTCTATCGCGGGCCTCACAGTGGCCAGTATAACACGAGTATCCCACGTTGCAAGGTGTGTTCTTATGATTTCTTCCCCGCTTCAAACGAAGGTGCGGCGTTGGAGTGCTATCTATGGGTTCCTACGGCGTGGATTCTGCCAAGGGGTTCAGGCTCGCCGGGCATGTGACCGCTCCGTGTCGTTATCGGGTCATCACTCCACCACTCGACGGGCCGGCGAGTCGACCAGTTTGAACAGTTTCAGCGTGGCGGGGGGGGGCAGCTTGCCTTTGCGGGGGCGGTCGTAGTTGGGGCCGAGGGTTTCCCACTTGAGGAGGTATCGCACACCGGGCCTGGGCGAACTGCTCAGGTCGCCGGCCGTGCGGACGCTGAGGCCCTCGAAGTCGATCTCGCGACGGGTGACGGCCCGCGGCAGTGAAGGGGCCGTGGGGGCCACGCGGCGAGTGACCGGGCGCAGCGTCTTTTCGTCCAGCACGATTCGGCCCGTGCCGTAGTCGCGATGGCGATACGTCAGGAACAGCGTGCCCGGCCCGCCCGATTGGAGGCCCGAGAGACGGATCCCGATGAACGGCATCGCACCGCGCCCGGAAAACGGCACGGGTCTGGTCCAGGTCGTCACCACGCGCGAGACCCACTTGTCGCCCTCGAACCGCGTGACGTAGATCTGCATGTTGCCCTTCGCGTCGGACTTGTGATACGCGATCATCGGGCGTCCGGCCGAGTCGAAGGTCAGCCTCTGCCCGCCGTTGATCATCCCCCCGCCGGACGGTGAGGCATCGACGCAGAGGTCCTTCTGGCCGAGCGTCAGGGGTACATTGACGGCCTTGCCCGACGCGGTCTCCCAGTGGACCAGGTCCTTGCTGCGGGCGTACGACAGGTGGTGGTTCGTCGCGCAGTCCGGTGTGTCGCGCCATACCCATATCACGTGAAACCGCCTGTCGGGGCCCAGGCTCGGGCCGTTCGGGTAGGCGTTTCGCTTGCCCTGCCCGTCGAACAGAGGGCTGTCGATCAGGCGCGACCAGGCCTTGGCCTTCGGATCGTAGCGGTTGTACAGCCGCATCCCGTTGCCGCTGCCGCCGTGGCGATACGTGAAGATCAGCCGCCCGTCGAGATCGTACAGGAACCGTGGATATGTGCAGCGGTTCTCCAACTTGCCCGTCATCGCCTGGCGCTTGAACGTGGTGATGTCGCCCGCTTTGTGCATGCGGAAGTAGATCAGCGGCACGCAGTGCATGTTGCCCGACAGGTGGATGCACCCGTCGGCGTCGGCGGCCATCGTTACGCTGTTATGGCTGTCCCAGCCGATCTTCGTGGGCAGCTTGACGTACTGGAACTTCGCCTCGCTGAGCTTCCGCGACGCGACGGTCATGTGGTGCTTCGCGTCATAGTACGCCACGTACTGCCTGCCCTCGTGCGTCAGCAGACTGAACCCCACGGGAAACCACGAGGGCACGGTGTCGATATCGACCGTCTCCGCGATCCGATACGCCCGTCCCGCCGCCGGGGCCATCGCCGCCCACGTCGCAATGACCGCCCAAGCCACCATCACAAGCCACGCCCTGTTCATCGCCATATCTCCCAAAGGCCTTCCTTTCAGTTTGCCTCAGTCCGTCCCCAGCATACCCGGCCGGCCCCCCGTTATCGAGCCCGGCGCTGGCTGCAGCTTGCTTCTTCGCGTCCCACCTCTGCTGACGGAGCGTCTGAGCGCCTGTCGCCGAAAGAAAGTCCTTGACGTAACCGGCCGATGGGGAGTATACTTTTTATGAATACAGTTTGTTAAGTGAGCGATGTGCCGGATGGGGTAAAGACCAGCCGGCCTTGAGCCACGAGGAGAAGATCATGACTATGCGGACCCTTGGAGTAGTGACGTGTGCTCTCGTTGTAGCCTGCCTGGGTGGGCCGGCCCTCGTACATGCGGACAATCTTGTCGTCGGGCTCGACGACGGTGACGCGGTGTTCACCGGCGGGACGGCCGGCAGCACGACGACGGTGTCCGAGCCGACCCACGGTAACGGTCTGACCTACGCGGTGGACATCACGCCGGTCGCCAGCGACCTGACGGGGCTGACGTCGGTGATCGAGATTGGCGGCACGAGCAATGGTGCCGGGCTCTACCTGCTCGACGGCGTGCCCGTGTTTATCTCGAAAGCCGGAACGAACGACCAGAGCACCGCCACCATGCCGTTGGACGACACCAATGGCGGCAATGAGGGCGCCGGGTTCGTGAACGTCTTCGCCGTCGATCACAGCGGCGGGGCCCTGTCGGCCGGAACTGACTACACGATCGTGGCCGAGTTGGACAACGCCAACGCTGCCCTGAATCTTCGGGTCGGCGCTGCTCGTGACGCGTTCAGCCTGACCGGCGTCGGCAGCGGGTGGGCCTGGTCGGGCAACAACACGCTGGCGTACCTGAGTATGGATAGCGCCGGGTCGCGCGGCGGACTGGACAATAAGACCCCGGAGACCGTTTTCGACCAGAATGTCGCGTCGGCGTTTTCCGGCACGGCGCGCGAGGGACGCTATTGGAACGCCCTGCCGAACGACCTGTTGTTCGCGTACGACCCGGCCGGTGCGGTCTACGACGGCGGAGACACCTCGGGCGCGACCGACAACAGCGTCAACGTGGGCGATCCTGATCACGCCAAGGGCCTGACTTTCAACATCACTTTCGTTCCCGTGGCCGCCGACCTGAGCGGAACGGTGACCCTGATGGAGATCGGCGGGACCTCCAACGGGACGGGGATCTACCTGATCGACGGCGTGCCCGTGTTCGTCTCCAAGCAGAACAGCGGCGACAACCAGACGCCAGGCGCATTCGACGACACCGACGTAAGCGACAATGAGATGGCCGTCGATCACAGCTTCGGGACGCTGACGGCGGGAACCGAGTATAGCGTGGCCGCGAGGCTGAACACGGTCGACGGCGAACTGGACTTCCTCGTCCGCGACAACATTGACGGCACGCTGACGGCCGACGCGTTTACGCTGACCGGCGAGACGACGAGTAAGAACTGGAGCGGCAACGACACGTTCAGCGTCGGATTTGCGCACTCCGCCGACAAAGGTTCGCGGGGCGGGCTGGCAGGCAAGTCCAGCGACCAGGGAGCGCCGTGGGACGTGGACCTGATGGACACCGCGTTTGACGGCACGATCGACCGGGCGGTCTACTGGAACATCCCCGAGCCGGCCTCGGCGGTGTTCCTGCTGCTCGGCCTGCCCGCCATGATCCGTCGCCGCCGCTAACCGGTGGCGGGCAACTCGGTTGGTTGTTGGCCGAGGACGGCCCGCATCCCGCGGCGGAGGTCGTCGACGATCATGAACAGGCAGGGGACGAGGATCAGGGAGATTCCGGTGGCAAACAGGATCCCGTAGCCCAGTGACAGGGCCATCGGGATCAGGAACCGGGCCTGGCGCGAGGTCTCGAAGATCATCGGCGCCAGCCCGCCGAAGGTCGTCAGTGTCGTCAGCAGAATCGGGCGGAACCGGCGCACGCCGGCGTCATGGACCGCCTGGTGGGCGCCCATCCCGCCTTTGTGCCTGCGGTTGGCGAACTCGATGAGGATCAGCGAGTCGTTGACCACCACGCCGGTCAGCGCCACGCCCCCCATCATGCTCATGATGCTCAGGCTGTAGCCCATGATCAAGTGTCCCACCACCGCCCCGCCAAGCCCGAACGGGATGCTCACCATCACGATCGCCGGCTGAATGTAGCTGCGGAACGGGATCGCCAACAGGAAGTAGATGCCCACCATCGCGAAGCCGAACCCGACGAACAGGGCCTGCATGCTCTCCTTCATGTCGTACTGCTTGCCGCGAAACGCCCAGCGCAGCCCGGGGTATTCCTTGACCAGGCCGGGCAGTTGCTTGGCTTCCAGAGCGGCAAGAACACCTCCGGCCTGGCTGCGCCGCTCGCAGTCGGCCGTCACGTTGACCATGCGCTGCCCGTCGCGGCGGTCGATGCTGGTGTACGCCCGCCCGCGCGTGTCGTAGACCGCCTCGCCGAGAGGCACTTCCTTGCCCTTCTTCGTGCGGATCAGCATCTCCTCGAGATTGTACTCGCTGACGCGCTGGCGCTTGGGCAGGCGGACCATGACCTTCATCTCGTTTCGTCCGCGCTGCTGGCGGATGGCCTCGGCGCCGTAGAAGCACGAGCGGACGTGCCTGGCCACGTCCGCCGACGTCAGGCCCAGGCTGCGCCCCTCGGGGCGCAGCTTGAAGTCAAACTGTTGCTTGCCCGGCGTGTAGCCCCGGTCGATGTCCTTGACCTTGGGGAAGTTCTCGAGGGCGGCCTTCAGGTCCTTGCTCGCCTTGTCCAGCACGGTCACGTCGGGGTGGCTCAACTCGATGGTCATCGCCGCCCCCGAGCCGGGCCCGCCCCTGTCGGAGGCGAAGATCAGCGAGTCCAGCCCCGACAGGTTGCCCACGCGATCACGCCACAGCTTGACGAACTTTGCCGTGCTGATCGGACGGACCTCCGGGCGTGTCAGGTACACCGTGATCTCCGTCATGTGTCCGCTGGACCCTCCACTGGCCCCGGAACTCATGGGCCCGCCCCCGCCGGAGGTCCCCCCGATCTGGGCGAACGTGCCCTTGACCAGCTTCGCCCCGCCATGCTCGCGCGCGATCTGGTCGGCGTGGTACAGCAGCAGGTCGCGGACCTCCTTGGTGATCTCCGCGCTCGTACCGTACGGAAGGACCGCGACGGCCGTCGCCCGATCCGACTCGATCTTCTCGAACGTCGTGAAGCCCACGTTCCCGCTGAGGGTATACGCCGCGATCGACCCCAGCGTCACCAGCCCGATCGAGACCGCCAGATACCGGTGGGCCAGCACGGTGTCCAGGAAGGGCCCGTACCCGCCGCGAATCGCGCGGGCGATCCAGCCGCTGAGGGTCTGCTGGCGGCGGCGGACCCACCCCGCGATGCCGCGCGTGCGGTCGCGCTGGTGTCCGAGGTGGGCGGGCAGGATGAAGAGACACTCGGCGAGCGAGATCAGGAACACGATCACGACCACGGTGGGGATGCAGACGAAGAATTTGCCCATCCTGCCGGGCACGAAGAACAGCGGCAGGAACGCCACCACGTTGGTCAGGATCGAGAACGTCACGGGGCCGACCACTTCCTTCGTGCCCTTGATCGCCGCCTTGAAGAAGCCCATGCCCTGCTGGTGGTACTCGTAGACGTTCTCGCCCACGACGATCGCGTCGTCCACCACGATGCCCAGGGCGATGATGAACGCGAACATCGAGACCATGTTCAGCGACATGCCGATCATCGGCAGGAGAACGAAGGCCCCAAGGAAGGAGATCGGCACGCCCATGGTCACCCAGAACGCCAGGCGCGGCTCGAGGAACAGACCCAGGAGGCACAGGACGAGGATCAGCCCCAGCCGCCCGTTGCGCATCAGGAGGTCCATGCGCTGGCGGTAGTAGTCCGACGTGTTGCGCCGGACGGCCATGCCCACGCCGGGGGGAAGCGTCGAGGCGGCCCCCTCGATGTACTCGTGGACGGCGTCCGAGACGGTGATCGGCGTCTGGTCGCCCACGCGGTAGACGTTGAGCATGACCGCCGGCTTGCCGTTGTATGTCGCGAAGTTGTCCACGTCGGCGAACCCGTCGACGATGTCGGCAATCTCGTCGAGGCGCACCTCCGTCCCGTCGTTGCTCGCGACGATAGGGATGTCCGCGAACTCGCGGCCGTAGTCTCGCCGGTCCTTGACGCGGACGAGGACTTCTCCCCCTCGCGTCTTGATGCTCCCGCCGGGCAGTTCCACCGAGGCGCGGCGGACCTTGTCGGCGACCTGGTCCAGCGTGAGGTTGTAGGCCCGCAGGTTCTCCTGGGAGACCTCGATGCTGATCTCGATCGGGCGGACGGCGGCCAGTTCGATCTGCGTGATGTCCGGGCGGGACAGCAGCCTGTGGCGCGTCTGCTCGGCCAGCGCGCGGAGCCCGTGGTCGCTCTGGTCGCCGTAGATCACGAGACTCAGCACGCGTCGCCGGTGCGACAGCAGGACAACCTGGTGCTCTTCGGCCTCGTCGGGGAACGAGATGATCCGGTCGACTTCCTGCTTGATCTCCTGGGTGAGCTTCTGCTTGTCGACGCCGGTCAGCAGTTCGATGTTGATCACGCCGCGCCCCTCGCGGGCGCTGGAGACGACCTCTTCGACCCCGTCGAGCCCGCGGACGGCCTCCTCGACGGCCAGAATGATGCCCTGCTCGACCTCTTCCGGGCTGGCGCCGGGGTACGGTACGGTTACGCGGACGATGTCCTCATCGAACGAGGGCAGGAACTCCTGCTTGATGCGCAGGGCGCCGAGAATCCCGCCGCCCAGCAGCAGGAGCATCAGCAGGTTGGCCGCCACCGAATGCCCCGCCATCCACGCCACGGGCCCGCGGCGATCGGTTGAGTCGAGCAGGTCGGTCATCGTGTCGAGACCTCCCGTGTTGTCGGTTGGCTTGTCGGCCGGCTCGCTGCCTTGTCCGTCTCGTCGGTCTCCTCCACCAGGGGCATGCCCTTGGTCGGGACCGCCAGGTCGCTGACGATCAGGCGCTCGCCGGCGGACAGGCTGTTACGGACGAGGATCCGCTTCGGGCCGCGCCAGATGATCTCCACCGGACGAATGTCGAGTGTCCCGTCGTCGCCCCTCAGCCAGACCTCCTTGCCGTTCCGCAGCGCCGTCCGCGGGATCGAGAACACGCCGTCCAACTCGGCTCCGTCGATCTCGACCCGCAGGAACATGCCGATCAGCATCGCCGGCCGCTTGGACGCCCCGGGCCGCGCATTGAGGGCCAGCGGATCGGCCACCGTGACGATGACCTTGGCCATTCGCCCGTCGGTGTCCAGGTCGCCCACCAGACGGGTAACGTGCCCGACACGCTCGGCGCCCCCGGGCCAGCCGGTGTCGTTGAAGATCCGCACGCGCGAGCCGACCTTGCCATCGCCCCGTGGAATGGTCAGCCACTTGAGGCGGCTGACCGGGACCGAGACCTGCAACCAGTACTCGTCCGTGCCGACCAGTTCGGCCAGGTGGCTCGACGGGGACACCTGGGCGCCGATGTCGGCCCGCTTGGAAAGGACCATCGCGTTAAACGGTGAGGCGATCTTCGTTCGCTTCACGTCGAGGTCGGCCTTCGCCTTGGCCGCCTTGGCCGCGGCCAGCACGTCCCGCGCCATCGCCAGGTGCGGCTTGCGGAGGATCAGGTCCTTGTCGGGGCCCTCGATGGCCTTGCCCTCACTGAGCAACTTGTATTCGCTCAACGCGATGTCCTGCTGTCCGAGTTCGAGCTTCCAGGCCAGTTCGGCCTTCGCGACCTCGCCCGCCTTCTGTTGAACGGCCAGCGCATAGTCCGCCGGGTCGATCTGGAACATGAACCGATCCTTGGGGAACAGTCCGCCGGGGATCAGGGCGTCGCTGGCGTCGGTGATCTCGCCGCTGACGCGGGGCTGGAGGACGATCCGGCGGGAGGGGGTGACCGTGCCCATCGCGTGGACGATCACGCGCTGTCTGGAGGCCGTCAGGGGCTCGACGCGCACCAGCGTGGGGCGGCGCCTCCGCGGTCGCTGCTTGGGCGTGGGCCCGCTGTGGTATATCCGGATGATCAGCCACGCCCCGCCGCCCAGGACGGCCAGCGGAAGCAGCACGCCGAGCAGCGTGCGGAACCAGCCCCGCCTGCGGGGCGTCGTCGGCACGGGCGGAGGCGATGGAGGAGGCGTGGCCTGCGGCTCGTTCGAAACGTCTGTCGTCATTGCACTCACCTCGTCGGGAGAATCTCAGTCGGTCCTGGCTGGCGCGTCGGCGCCGGGGCGCTTGGGTCGCCCGGGTCGCTCCAGCGCCCATCCGCCGGCCAGCGCCCGGTACAGGGCTATGCGGAACTCGATCAGTTGCAGTTTCTCAAGGAGTATCGTGCGCTGCAGGCGCTGGTGCGATCGCTGCGCGTCGAGCACGCGGAGGTAGTTCTTGGCCCCGCCCATGTACTGCAGCCTCGTCTGGGCGATGGTCTGGGCCGACAGGTCGAGTTGGCGGGCCAGGGCGGCCAGGTACTCCACGTGACGCCGCTCGCGGACCAGTGCGTCCTCGACTTCCTGCAGGGCGTTCAGGACGGCCTGTCCGTACTCGGTCAGGCGCTGGTCGGTCACCGCTCGCGTGCGGTCGATCTCCGCCTGGCGCCCGCTGCCGTCCAGGATCGGCGCCGTCAGGTTCGCCGCCAGCGTCCCCAGCCAGTTGTCGAACAGGTCGCGAACCTTCGGCCCCGACGTGGACGCCCGGGCGCTGAGGCTGATCCGCGGGTACGTGTCCGCTACCGCCGCCGCCAGCGTATGGTCAGCCGCCGCCAGCCTCAACGCCGCCGCCCGAACGTCCGGTCTGCGCCAAACCAGGTCCGCGGGCAGGCCCGTTTTCGGCAGGGCGGGCAGGGCAGGCAGGGGGCCGTCAGCGGGGGCCGTCTTGTCGGTCGGGGCCTTGCCCAGAAGCACCGCCAATTCGTGCGCCAGCACCTCGCGTCTGGCCAGCGCCAGGATCCGTTGCGATCGCGTATCGGCCAACTGCTGACGCTGCTGCAGCAGGTCTGTCGCTCCCGCCTGACGCTTGCGCATCTGGAGCGAGACGATCTCGAGCATCTTCTCGTTGGTCCGCACCTGCTCGTCCAGCAGGGTGATCTGGGCCGTGCTGTGCAGCATCGCATACCACGTCGATGCCACCCGCGCCGACAGCGTGATCGCCGCCGCGTCCAGGTCCGCTCGCGTGGCGCGCAGGTCCATCTCGGCCGCGTCCCGCGTCGAGCGGACACGCCCCCACAGGTCCAGTTCGTAGCTGACGGCCAGGCCCAGCGACAGGTCGCTGGTCGTGCTGCTGCCTCGTCCCGACCCGTCGGATCGTGATCGGGCCGCGCCGGCCTCGCCGGTCAGTGACGGGTCCAGATCGGCCCCGGCCCGGCGGGCGGTCGCCTGGGCCTGGGCCAGGCGTGCCCACGTGCCTCCCAGGTCCAGGTTGTTCGACAACGCACGGTCGATCAGGGCGCTGAGGCGCGGGTCGCCCAGCGACAGCCACCATTTGAAGTCCACCGCCTCGATCCCCGGCTGCGAGAACGCGTCCGGCACGGCCACCGGCGGGGGGGCCTCCGGTGGGGGGGCGGCGGCCTTGCGGACGCACGAGGCGGCGCCGGCTGACAGCGTCGCCAGCAGGGCGGCCAGCAGTGATGTCGCGGTCCGAGACGTCATTGGGCGGACTCCTGCTCTCTCGCTTCGGCAACGTAGCGTGCCATGTTCGCCCCCATCCGTTTGAGCAGATCCAGCGCCCGGTGCTTCTCAGCCTGCGTGAAGCCCTCGGCGAGGATATCGCTGCCCCTGTCCAGCACTCGCATGAACTCGGGCCTGGCGGCCCGGGCCTTGTCGGTAAGCATCACCCGGCGGGCCCGCCGGTCGGTCGGATCGCCCTGCCGCTCGACGTAGCCCAACCGCTCGAGCTTGCTGATCGCCCTGGCCGTCGTGCCCTTGTTGATGCCGAGTTCCCGCGTGATCTCCTCCTGGCGCATACCGTCGTTGAAGTACAGCGTCACCATGAACAGGAACGTCCCCCTGCCCAGGCCCAGGGCCGCCAGCTCCTTGTCCATATAGATCATGCCGTGGCGATGGATAATACCCACCGCCCGGCCAAGTGATCGCTCCCTGTCGTACTCATGCTCGTTCATGGCGTCTCCGGTCCGCGCGAGCCATGGTGTGGTTGCGCGTGCAACTATATCGGGAATATACCCGCTCAATCGTTGCGCATGCAACCTTTTTGCGGACCATCCGGTCAGTGCGCATCGTTTGGCGGTCGATCGCCTTGTCCTGAGCGGAGTCGAAGGGCAGATCGACGTGCGGCGTTGACCTGTCGCTCATGCTTGCTTGCATTCTCGCCTGTTCCGACCGACCATGGTGCTTTGTCTCGAGGCTACTGCACGAGGTGTCCTATGCTGATGCGTTTGCGTTTGAGTGTGTGCGTTGTGCTGGTGTGTGCGGCCGTCGGCTCGGCTGCGGGCGTTGGGCCTGATGGGCGGGCGCCGGTTATCGTCGCAGGCGAGACGCTTTGCGAGTGGGCGTTTGACTCGGACGCCGCTCCATGGCGGGCGCTGCATGACTGTACGGTTTCGGCCGCCGACGGGGTGATGAAGATCGTCTCGACGGGGACTGATCCATATCTCGCCGCGCCGTGTCGTGCGGCGGGGCCGGACGTGCTCATCACGCTTCGCGCCCGGTGCAAGACCACCGGTGAGGGGCAGTTCTTCTGGTCGACCGACCGGGCCGCGGGCTACAGCGAGAAACGGTCCAGGCACTTCGAGCTGATCCACGACGCCAAGTGGCACGACTACACCGTGCCGGTCCGCATCGCCGGGACGATGACGTCGCTGCGATTCGATCCGGGCTCGGCGGCAGGGACTGTCGAGATCGACTGGATTCGCATCCGCCGCGGAGGCCCGCATCCGCTGGGCATCGACCGCATCGAGACCGCGCCTGACCGTGTAACGTTCCGCGTGAAGAACACGTCGGGCAAGGCCATCGCCTTTGACCATGCTGGACAGACATACTCCGTCGATGGCGGCAAGACGCGGGTCATCACGGAGATGGTTGTCGGCGAGAGGCCCTTCGATAGATGCACCGTGGTGCTGACGCCTGAAGGCCTGCCGCCGGTCCGTCACAGCGTGGTCATCTTCCGGCCGCAGGTCACCGACGAATCGATGTTCAAGACCGTGGGCAAGGGCGACTTGAAGGTCCGCATCTCTCGGGGCGGCCCCGGGGCGCGGATCGAGCGGGGAGACAAGCTGCTGGCTGTCATCGCGCCGATCCTTCGCGTGGACGGGCGGCCGCAGCGATTCGGCGTGCCGGACCCGTCGGGCGACACGATTCAGCTTCGATGCCAGGGGACCCGCGTGGGTCTGGCCGTCACGGGCGATGAGATCCGTTTCTCCGCCGAGTGCACGCGTGACGTCGAGATAGAAGGCCCGGTCGTGCGGGCCGTAGGATCGTTGGAGCAGGGTCTGTTTGCGGGGCTGGAGTACCTGGGCAAGGGCGAGAGGTCCTCGTCCAAACTGGACATCGAGACCGACGCCCACGTGCGGATCGCGCCGAACCCGATGCTCGTGACGATGCCTCTGATGGCCTGTGTGACCGATCGCGGGACGGTGGCGATGACCTGGAAGGACATGACGCTTCGCCCCGTGTACGCCAGCCCCAACACACTGGACGGGTCGGCCGACCATCGGATGTCGCTGCGCGGCAGGAAGATCGCCGCGACGGTTCTCGTCAAGAAGACGTCGCTGGAGGAGACGATCCTGTGGGCGGTCAAGCGCGGCGGGGGCCTGCCGCCGCTGCCCAAGGCCCCGCGGAGCGACAAGGCCCAACTGGACCTGGCGATGCGGAGCATCAACGGTCCGATCGGCGGCGAAGGCGGGTGGGGCCACTGCGCCGAAGCCAAGTGGAAGCGCCACCCCTTCGCGGACATCGTCTCGACGATCTGGCGCATCACCGGTCGCGTGCCCGAGGTCGGCCCGCTCGTTCCCGGAGGGGCGCACGTCCGCAACGACGCGAGCTTCTTCGTCACGAGCCAGGCCAAGCGCTGGCTGACGATTCGCGGGGGCGAGGTCCGACGCACCATCGCCGCCCAGCGGGCCGACGGGTCGTTCCGGTACTCGGGCAAGTATCGCAAGGGCCATTTCGAGGACACTGCCAGCGGTCATTGCGCCCGCCCGGCCGCGACGTTGCTGACCTGGGCCAAGCAGACCGGCGACGCCGACGCCCTGCGCGCGGGCGTCAAGGCCCTGGAGTACATGAAGCGCTTCCGCACGCCGCGCGGGGCCCAGACGTGGGAACTGTCGCTCCATACGCCGGACGTGCTGGCCTCGGCGTATCTCGTGCAGGCCTACGTGCTCGGCTACGAACTGACGGGCAAGAAGGACTACCTGGCCGAGGCCCGCCGCTGGGCGCTGTCGGGCCTGCCGTTTGTCTACCTCTGGTCCAACCGCCCGACGATGCTCTACGCCACCGTGCCGGTCTACGGGGCCACCAACTTCCGCGCCCCGCTGTGGATCGGCCTGCCCGTCCAGTGGTGCGGCGGGGTTTACGCCTACGCCCTGGTGGGGCTGGCGAAGCACGACAAGACGCTCGACTGGGCGCACCTGGCGCGCGGCATTCTCATCGCAGGCCAGCAAATGCAGTATCCTGACGGCCCGCTGGTCGGCTGCCTGCCCGATATCTTCCACCTGCCCTCGCAGGGACGGGCGGGCCCGTCGATCAACCCGTGCGCGCTGGCGAGCCTGCAGTGGGCCCTGGCCGGTCGGCTCGACTCGCTGACCGTCGCCACGGACGGCAAGCAGCGGATCGTCTCCCCGCTGCCCGTGACTATCACCGACGGCCGGGCCCGCATCGAAGGGCGTAAGGGCCTGACATACCAGGTCATTGTCGACGGCAAGCGCGTGGTAACCATCGAGTCGCGCGGCGTGGATGAGTTGGATCTGGACGATAGCGGTAACTGACTGGGAGGATCAGACATGCGACGATGGACAATCGCGGGGATGGGGCTCTGTCTCATCGCGGCCCTGGCCCCCGCGCGGTCGAAACGCCCGTATCGCCTGCCGGACGTTGACATCACGCAGCGCGTGATCTGGGGCGCCACCTGCGACGGCCCCGGCGCGAGCGGGTTGGCATTCGGAGGGCAGGACCAGCAGGCTGACGACGGTCGCCCGCACACGCGCCTGCGGCGCGACGGGACGTGGGTCGCGGTTCACGAGGAACTCCGCAAGGCCAATCCGCTCCAGCGGCTCTGCGGGCGCGTCCGCGAGGCCAGGGACCTCCAGAACAGCGCCACTGCCGTCGCGCGGAGGATCTACTTCAAAGGCCTGTCCGCGGAAGAGCAGACCGCTCGGGTCCGCACCGAACTGGCGCCCCTGCAGCGGCGTGCCGCGAAGCAACTGGCCGACGTGACCGCCGCACTCAAGGTAACACGGGGCCTGTCGGCCTACGCTGCTTCACAGGCCACCCGGGCGCTCGGCCGCGTCGAAGCGGCGGGAAAGAGAGTCGCGGCGCTGGGCGACGGCCCGGCCCGGATCACGCCGGCGGTTATCGGGCAGATGGCCGCGGCGACGATCGACCTGGAGGTCGCCGCCGAGCATCTCGACGCCGAGCCGCCCGCAAGGGCGCTGTGTCCGATCGTCTATGACCCCCGCTCGAAGTGCTACCTCCTGTTCGGCGGCGATCACCTGGACTATCTGACCAACGACACGTGGGTCTTCGACCCGGCCGGGCCGCAGTGGCGCCGGCATCACCCGCCGGTCGCCCCGGCCCCACGGGCCAATCACACGCTGTCGGTCGGTCCCGGCGGGAAGATCGTGCTGACCGGGGGGTACACCTACTCGTCCAACACCGACTACTGCGGGGGGCAGTACATCGACATCGAGGACGGTCCGTGGACGTACGACGTAAAGGCCCGGCGCTGGACGGGGCAGGGCAAGACCCGGCCGGCGGACAGCCGCGTCTATCGTAGCGGGCCGTTCTGCCCTGAGTTCTATCTCCGCAGCCCCGTCCCGTCGGCGGCGACCACGGCCGCACGTCTGGCGAAGCTCCCAGCCAACACGTGGGTGGCGATGGTCCCGCCGCACCTGCCGCGACTGAACCGCGACTGGGGCACGGCCGTGATCGATCCGGACCGCGACGTGATCCTCCGCTTCAGCGGCGGCCACTCGGCCCATGGCGGCACGGACGTGCTGCACTACCACCTGTCGACCAACCGCTGGGAGTTGCCTTTCCCCGTGGAGTTCCCGCTCGGCCAACTCTACGCCAACACGCGATACCCCAACGGGTACAACTTCAACCGCCGCCCGTGGGTCACCGGCCATACGTACCAGAACTATGGCTACGATACGATCGGCAGGCGGATGGTCTTCGCCGGGAGGCCGAACCATTTCTACCTCTACGATCCCGCCATTGCCGACTGGACCGGACGCGGCCCCAAGCCCAGGGGGATGGTCTACAACAGTTGCTTCTATACGATCACGACCTGCGCCACGCCTCGCGGTCTGATGGCCTGGACGAAACTCGGAGGCCTGTTTCAATTTGACGCAAAGTCGAACCGGTGGGTCGAGATCCCGTTGACCGGCGTCAAGCTGCCCGGCGCGGTTGTGGACAACTCCACCGTTGTCTACGACTCGAAGCGCGATCGCCTGCTGATCGCCGTCAAGGGATACGGCCGCAAGCGAATCTACGACGGACAACTCCACGCGGTCGACCTGAAGACGCGAACCGTCCGCATGCTGTCCCCGGCCGGCATGGGCGCCGCCGGCGCCATCTCGTACCTGTGCCAGATCCGCTACGACGCGGCGAACGACCTCCTGCTGGTCGGCGCCACATTGCCCCCCGGCCCCGACGGCCTGCGACGAACGCCCGCCTACGACTGTGCGACGAATCGCTGGATATCTCTCCGCATCACCGGGACCGACCCCAGCGGCGACAAGGGGAGAAACGTCTCGCTCGGCCTGATGTACGACGCGCGTCGCAAGCTCTTCTGGGCCGTCGATACCCACAGTCGGGTCTACGTCTTGCGCCTGGTCCCCTCCGCCGCCGACGTTCGTCCCCTGGCCGCGGCCGAGTGACTTGTCCGATGCAGGCCCGCGGGGCCGTCCGGTCCTGGCCGGGCCCGGTAAGAAGCGCCGGTTCACCAGCAACGCCAAGGCCAACACATTCGTCGACTACGAGCGCCGCAAGGGATGGGAGTTGTAGCGGCGATAGCAGATATCTGACGTGCCGATCACCGCGGGGAGAAGACGCTAAGAAGCAAGCTGCATCGTACAGTGCAGCTTGCTTCTTGGCGTCTGGGCGCATGCGGATCAGGATTCACGTACGGGCTGCGGACTACCGGCCATCCGTCACCGCCGTCTACATGTGGCGGCCGCCGATGGCGATCTCCCGTTCGCCTTTCTCTTCGCGATTGGTAACCGTTCAGGTCCATTGGGGCCTGTGATTCTTCTCTGACGGGGCAGCGCAT
>CAZVEV010000108.1:0-17341 GCA_964625865.1 uncultured Planctomycetaceae bacterium
CCGGATCAGGTTGAGGAAACTATACCCGACAATGTAGCTCGGACAGAGTACTAGTCCCCTGTGCCCGTCGCCTTCATCACGTGCTGCCTCCGCTCGGCCCGTCTCGCGGATTCAGGTCCAGAGACCGTCCCTGAACCGAGAGAATTGTACCGCACAATCTCCGCCTTGTCAACACCGAAGCGAAAAATCTCTCCCGCGACTCACGTCGAAAACACGAAAGGTCGGGTGATTGCCTCGGCCGCCGCCGCCGCTGAGGCGGTCTGGGCGGGGCTATCCAAACGGTGAGACGGGGCAACGCGATACGTGCGGGCCTGTGAGGTCCTTGCTGGCCACTGAAGTGGCCAGCCCCCGTGTTGCTGCG
Source organism: uncultured Planctomycetaceae bacterium (assembly GCA_964625865.1). Lineage (GTDB taxonomy): Bacteria > Planctomycetota > Phycisphaerae > SM23-33 > SM23-33 > CAZVEV01. The sequence goes on from CAZVEV010000108.1 coordinate 362, forward strand.
GGAGGGCGGACCCGCGCGGGGGGGCGGTACGTTGCGAACACCAGATGGTAGGCGATTGGGAGACTTGTTAGGTTTTGACCTTCAGTCTTTGACCTTCGCCCCCTTTCCTTTCGGTCCGAAGAGCTGGAACTCCCAGATGGTTGGGACGTCGATGGCTTTGAGGATGTTCAGACGCACGTGGCGGGCGGTGAATGGGCTGACGGCGGCCTGGAAGTCCGTTCCGATCTTCGTGCCACGGTAGACGGTCTTCCACGTCTGGCCGCTGCGGATCTGGAGTTCGAACTGACGCGTGCGGTCCCAGCCTTCGGATATCCGGAGGCGATTGACGGTCCGCGGCCGGCCCAGGTCGACGGCCAGCCAGCCGGCGGTGCTCCCCTCGGCGCCGCCCCAGCGGGTGGCGGGGTTGTCGTCGACGGCCCGCGCGGGTCCGTACGCGCGCACGTTGTCTTGCCACGTGCCCGACGCCGTCATCGCGCAGCGGGTCGTCAGTGGCATCGGCGGGGCGAGGGATGGGTCCTTAAGCATGCGGCCGAGCTTGACCAGTTGCGCCACGTCGCCGGCCCGCATGCGCCCGGTGTGGTCCGGGGCGGCGGCCAGCAGGACGTTGCTCGCCCCGTTGCGGTAGGCGAGGGTGATCTGTCGATACAGGTATTCCGGAGCGTACGGCCGGCTTGGGGCGAAGGCCTTGCCCGCCCCGTAGGTGAACCAGCAGTACTTGCCGTCCCCCCCCGGCCCGGCCCCCTTCGGCGGGCGCTGCTGCGAGCACGGCTCGTACTCGAAGGGCACGTAGTACGTCACGTCGCCGACTTTCCGCCTGGGCTCGTGCCCGCCGGCGGGGGGGGGCACCATCTCGCCGTTCAGCACGTCGGTGGGCCAGTACTTGATCTTGCGGCCGTCCTGGATGTGCTGGTTGAAGATGACCACCGTCCCGGGGCTGACGTTCTTCAGCGAATCGTAGATCTCCTGGGCGGTCAGGTCCTTCGGGGCCCAATTCATCATGTCGATCCAGAAGTACCGGATCGGCCCGTGACGGGTGGCCAGTTCGTGCAGTTGGGCCAGGATCAGCGCCCGGGCGTTGGGGTTCGGATTCCACTTGCCTCCCCACAAGCAGTAGTAGAACCCGGGGGCGAGGCCCTGTCGGCGACATTCGGAGACGAAGGCCTTGACCGCGTCGGTCGTGTTGCCGCTGGCCGCCACGTCGTGCGTGCTGGTGGGGCTGTCCCACAGGAGGAAGCCCGACGTGTGGCGCACGGTCAGCACGGCGTGGGTCATGCCGGCGGCCTTGAACGTCGCGATCCACTGCTTGACGTCCAGCGTAGGCGGGGTATAGACGGACCCGGCCTTGGCGCGGCACAACTCAATGCCCGTGAACTGGTTGGAGTTGAAACACACAAAGGCGCCGAACTTCCATTTGCGCCACCGGCTGATCACCGGGTCGTCGGCGCGGGTGGCCGGGCGGTGATGCTTCGAGAGCACAATCCTGTACGTCGCCTTGGTCTTCCCCGCCCCGTCAGAGACACGAATCTCACTGTCACCGGTCGCCAGACGCCTCTCGGTTACCGTAATCCCTCCCACCGGTTTTTCTCCGGCACACGCCGCCGCGGTTGCCAGAACGACCGTCGCCATCACCCAACGTCCACACATGACCATCTCCGTTCTCGACGGACATCCCTAACCTTGAAGATCCGGAGTTGAGTTCCGGGTTTTCAAGGATAGCGCACCACGCATCACTTCCCCGCCCGGCCCAGGGGGACGGACGTGTAGTGCTTCTTGTGCATCTGGACGCGGGCGGCGTTCCACCGCTTGCCCTCGTGCCAGTTCGGTTCGCTCATGCCGCTGCGCCATTGGGTCAGTTGGGCGGCCATTGTCTTGGCACGCGGCAGATTGCCTGACGCCAGGTTATTCGTCTCGGCGAGCGTCCTGGACAGGTCGAACAAACCGTACCCCGCCTGGTCGACGTAGATCAGCTTCCACGGCCCGTGACGCAACGCGGCGATGTTCTCGCGCTGCCAGAACAGGCGCTCGTGGATGACGCCTTTCTTCGCGCCGGTCAGGAACGGCTTGAGGTCCACCCCGTCCAGCGGGCGCGGATTGGCGGCGGGATCTCCGCCGGCGGCGGCGAGACAGGTCGGGTAGATGTCCAGGGCGCTGATCATTCGCGCCTCGTCGGTATTCGCCTTGACCACGCCGGGCCAGGTCAGCGTAAACGGCACGCGGTGCCCGCCCTCGAAGGCCGATCCCTTCTTCCCCGTCAGCGGCGCGTTGGAGGCGTCGCGGGCTATCCCGCCGTTGTCGCTGAGGAACCAGATCATCGTCTTGTCGGCCAGACCGTGACCCTTCAACGCCGCGACGATCTTGCCCACGTTCTGGTCCATCGAGTAGACCATCGCGTTGTACGCCTTGTTCGTTCCGAGCCTGGCCAGGTCCTCCTTCTTGGCATGCATCGGGCCGTGCGGCGCGGTGAACGAGACGTAGAGGAAGAAGGGCCTGGTGCGATTGGCGTCGATGAACTCGACCGCCCAGTCGCCGAAGCGGTCCGTGACGTACCCGTCGAACGTGACCTGCTTGCCGTTGCGCTCGATCGCCTTGTGCGAGCCGGGGCGGTCGTCGGCCTTCGGGGCGTACCAGTACGACCGGTGACCCTCGCGCAGGCCCACGAACACGTCAAAGCCCTGGCGCGTCGGATAGCGCGACTCGCTGGCCCCGAGATGCCACTTGCCGATGAACCCCGTCGCGTACCCCCGGGCCTTGAGCGCCTCGCCCAGCGTCATCTCGGCCGGGTCCATGCCCTTGTCGCTCGGCGGGACGTTCGCGTGATGCCCGAACCGCTGCTGGTAGCGCCCCGTCATCAGCCCCGCGCGGGACGGACTGCACACCGACGCGGTGACGTGCGCGTCGGTAAACCGCACCCCGCCGCGACGCAGCGAGTCCAGGTGAGGCGTGGGAATTGTCTTGGACCCCTGGAACCCCAGGTCCGCATAGCCCAGATCGTCGGCCATGATGACGACGATGTTCGGCTTGCGAGCGAGGGCCTGCCCCGCCCCGATCGCGACTACGCACATCGCCGCCACGACTGACAACACGATTCTCAACAGACGTTTCATGTGTGACCTGCCTTCTTCCTGTGGCGCCAGTTCCCATCTGATGTCCCAACAACACCGGGACGCATTCGTCATTCCGTGGGCATACGTGCACGTGCGACAACGCGCTGTCGAACGGCGAACGTCGGGCGATGCCCGACCGCTAAACGGTGCGCCTTATCGAACGGTGCATCGTGTACATGCGACGCACCGTTTAGCGGCGGGGCATCGCCCCGCGTGTCGAGGGATATCGTCGTCCGCGGGCGCCCCGGTTCCAATCGTCAATCGACCTATCGTCCGCAACAGGCTTTGTACTTCCGTCCCGATCCGCAAGGGCAGGGGGCGTTGCGTTTGGGCTTGCCTGCGCCCGGGGCGCCTGCGGCGAGGGCGTCCTGTTTGGGTCCGCCGCCGGTCGGCGCGCCGGCGGCCGGTCCGGCGATGAACTGTTCGCGCGTGGCGGCGGCTTCCTTGGTCGGGGCGTGCCCGCCGGTTTTCGACGGTCGCAGCGGGGGCGTCTGGCCGCGTTTGAAGTACTGGGCCATCCGCTGCAGGTCCGGCAGGGCCTCGCGGAAGAACATCTTGTACCCCTCGCAGTAGTGGTTCCAGCGGGCCGGGTCGGTCCCGATGGGGCGGTGGTGCTTGGGGCACCCGCCGCGACAGAGGTCGAAGTACTCGCAGTCGCGGCACGTGGCGGGGATCTCCGTCTTGAGGGCCGCGAACTGCTGCAATCGCGGCGACTTGATAAGCTGGCTCATCGGCGTTTGCATGATGTTGCCCAGCTTCCAGTCTTTGTAGACGAAGTGGTCGCAGACGTAGAAGTCGCCGTTCCACTCCAGGATGTGGGCGTTGGCGCACCGCTCGGAGTAGCAGCACATCGAGGCCTTGCCGTAGATCAGCGTGTGCAGTACGTTGTCGATGAACCGCTCGGAGACCCGCCCGATGTCGCGGCTGGCCCACAGGTCGAACACGTCGAGCATGAACCGCCCGAACTGCTCGCCGGTGCAGGAGAAGTCCGTCGGCTCGTCGTCGGCCGTCCGCTCGAGGATCGGGATGAACTGCACGTAGTTCACGCCGCGGTTGGTGAAGTAGCGGTAGATGTCGCCCGCGTGCGGTGCGTTGGTGCTGTTCAGCGTGACCAGCACGTTGTATTCGACATTGTGCTTACGGAGCAGCTCGACGCCTTTCCATGCGCGGTGGTGAGACCCCTTGCCCGCATGGTCCACGCGGAAATGGTCGTGCCACTGCGGAGGCCCGTCCAGGCTGATGCCCACCAGGAACTCGTTGGCGGCCAGGAACTCGCACCACTCGTCGTCCAGCAGCGTGCCGTTGGTCTGCAGCGCGTTGGCCTTGGTCTGTCCGTCGGCGGCGTAGGTGTTCTGGAACTCGACGGCCTTGCGGAAGAACGCCTTGCCCGCCAGCAGCGGCTCGCCCCCCTGCCATCCGAAGACGCAGTGTTCCGGCTGGGCCTCGATGTACTGCCTCGTGTACGATTCGAGGATCTCCTCGGTCATCATGAACTTCTTGACGCCCGGGTACAGTTCGGACGGCTTGGCGGTGTAGTAGCAGTAGCGGCAGTCAAGGTTGCACGTGCCGCACACCGGCTTGCACATGATGTTGAACGGGGGAGTACTCTCGGCCATCGCGTGGTATGCTCCTGTCTAAGCACATCAGCATAGCATCGCCGGCCGTGTGAAAGCAAGGCGCGAGTAGGGCGTGCAACGAGTTGCACGCCCTAGGCGTTACTGGCCTTCGTCTCTTCCGCGAAGAACGTCGGCCAGGTAGATCCCGCCGCGGATCAGCGAGACGATCAGGAGCACGAGCAGGAGGCTGGCCCAGATGTACGTCAGGATCAGCCACAGGCCGTCGATGCGCGACGAGAGGTCCGCGCCGGTTTGCAGGCAGATCGCAAGGATGATCGGCGCCAGTACGGCGGCGCCCAGGGCGGGGCGGATCGGGCGGCGGATGGGGGCAAGGCGGATCGAGAGGCACAGCGTAAGGTAGACGAACAGGGGCACGCGCCAGTCGAGCCAATCGGTTGCCATCCACGTTTGGACCATCTTCCGCACGATCTTGACCTGGGCGGCGGGGAAGTCCCAGAACTCCTGCGAGGTCGTCGGCAGGAGGCCCGACAGCGTGGGGCCGATCTCGGGCACGACGTGGGTTTCGTCGACGATGAAGTCTCGTATCACCGGCTCGCCGAGCAGTCCGTGGGCCGTGACGATCACGGCGATGCAGCCGGCCATCGCGACCAGCGCGGACAGCACGGGGCCGATAACCTTAATCTTCGGCGTAGCTTGCGTTGTTTGCGTCTTGCCCTTTCCCCCGGAGGGGAACAGCGTGGCGCTGCGGACTTCGGCCCCGGTCAGCAGGCAGCCCGACACGTAGGCCAGTTCGGCAACGATCGTCCCCGGCAGCAGGGCCCAGTCGACGGCCTTGGGTTTGCCGAACAGTTCGAGCAGGCGATAGACGCCCAAGGCCGTAAAGAGGATCAGCAGCAGCCAAAATGCAAGTGCAAGTGTCGTGTATAGCAAGGTTTCGCTCTCCGAACGCATCTTTCAGCGGCGCCGCACCCAACGCGGCGTACGGGACAGTGGAGTTATCGTCACGACGTGGCGCTACGCTATACGGATAATGACGCCGGAGTGAACAGGGTGTGCGACCTTTCTTGCCTGACGAGCATTACGTTGTGGTTACATGGAGCGTTGCGCATTGGGAAGACGCCAAGAAGCAAGCTGCCCCGGACGGGCGCCCGGGGGATCGACAGGGCGCTCCTGCGTCGTTCGCGCGCGACACCCCCTGCGGACATCTTGCGGGGAGCCTGACGGTGCAGCTTGCTTCTTGGCGTTCTGGTCGAATGAACATCCGCGGGGTCTTCTTGGATCTCGACAGAAAGCACCTCGCACATCGGCGACAAAAAACGTGGGAAAAGGGCTTGCATGACGGGAGAGGGTTGGTAAACTATTCGATTCCAGTCTTCGGAAAGAACGACAGTAGCCCGCCCGGCGGGCGTGAATGGAGATACGAGCAGTGGCGGTTAAGCTGAGATTGAAGAGATTTGGACGGCGTCACCGGAGCTTTTACCGGCTCAACGCGATGGACACGCGCAGCCCGCGTGACGGTCGCGTCATCGAGCAGTTGGGCTGGTACGATCCGAACGAGAAAGAGGCTGACAAGCGGTCGGCGCTGAATCGCGAGCGGATCGAGTACTGGCTGAGCGTTGGCGCCCAGCCGTCCGACACGGTGCGCCAGCTCCTGAAGCGCCAGGGCATCGCGGCCAAGTAGCCGCCCCCCCAGCGACCAACGCCCCCGGAGCCGGTCGAGATGGCCCTTCGCATCGACATCATCACGTTGTTCTGTGAGATGTTCGAAGGGTTCTGCTCGGCGAGCATCGTGGGGCGGGCGATTCGCAGCGGGCTGGCCGAAGTCCACCTGACGAACCTGCGGGACTTCGCGCCGGATAACTACGGCTCGGTCGACGACGCCCCGTTCGGCGGCGGGCCGGGCATGGTCCTGACCTGTCAGCCGGTCTTCGACGCCGTCGAGGCCGTCCAGGCACAAGGCGAGGCGCCGGGAAAGGTCATCCTGCTGAGCCCGCAGGGCAAGACGCTGGACCACGACCTGGTGGTCGAGTTGGCCGCCGAGGAGCGACTGGTGCTTCTGGCAGGCCACTACGAAGGATTTGACGAGCGGATACGGACGGAGCTGGCCGACGTCGAAGTGAGCATTGGCGACTTTGTGCTCTCGGGCGGCGAGGTGGCGGCGATGGCTGTCGCCGACGCGGTGATCCGCCTGCAGGACGGCGTGCTGGGCGCGGCGGCCTCGCTGGACGAGGAATCGTTCAGTATGGACCTGCTGGAGTATCCGCACTACACGCGGCCTCGCGAGTTTCGCGGGCTCGGCGTGCCGGACGTGCTGGTCAGCGGCGATCACGCGAAGATCGCTGCGTGGCGGCTGGCCCAGGCCCGGGAAAGGACGCGAGTCCGTCGCCCGGACCTGTGGGAAAAGTACCAGGCCCGACAGGCCCGTGACGCCGGGTCGAGCGAAGAGAGTTAATTGTCCGCCATGGCGGACTGTGAGAATGACGAGTTCCCGGCCGCGGCCGGACGAGTGAGAAGAACGATTCGGGAGAGTAACCGTGAGTCAGGAACTGCTTAACAAAGCCGCCCAAGCCAGCTTGAAGACCGACGTGCCGAAGTTCGCTATCGGCGATACCGTCAACGTGTCGGTCCGTATTGTCGAGGGCGAGAAGGAACGCATCCAGGTGTTCACCGGCGTGGTGATCGGTCGCAGCGGCGGCGAGGGCATCGGTGCGACGTTCCGCGTCCGCCGCATTGTCAACGGCCAGGGCGTCGAGCGCGTTTTCCCGCTGCACAGCCCGAAGGTCGCCGGCGTCGAGGTGGTTCGCGGCGGACAGACCCGCCGGGCCAAGCTGTACTTCCTGCGCGACCGCGTGGGCAAGTCCACCCGCCTGAAAGACCTCAAGCGCAAGCCCAAGAAGGCCCAGATTACTCCCGAGGCGGTTGCCGAGCCGGCCGGCGAGGTCGAGCCCACCGTCGAGGCCGAGGGCTAGCGGTCGGATGTGGCCTTTCGGGCCCAGGCGCCGCGGAGGGTTGGGGCGGCGCGGCGAGGCGATGGCCCGCCGCGCGCTGAAGCGTAAGGGCCTCAAACTTCTGGCCGAGAACTACCGCTGCCCCGGGGGAGAAATCGACCTGATCTTCCTGGACACCTCCACGCGCCGCGCCGCGGGCGTCGAGACGCTCGTGTTCGTGGAGGTCAAGACCCGCACCAGCGACGAGTACACCTCGCCCGAGTTCGCCGTCGACACTGACAAGCAGCGCCGCATCCGCAAGGCCTCCGACTACTACATCGCCCGTCACGATGCCGACGACTACGACGTCCGCTACGATATCGTCTCGATCGTCATTCCAGAGGGCGAGGCCCCTCGCGTCGAGCACATCCCCGATGCGTTCTGAATAGCCCCGTCAGGGGCGACAGATGGTAGCCCCGCCCGGCAGGGCGGGGACATCGGACGCCCCCATTGGCAAGAGCCCCGCCAGGGGCGAAAGAGGCAAGCCGAGCCTGTGACCTCTGCCGCCCCTGGCGGGGCTTGGTCCTGTGGTGATCCTCCGTTTCCCCGCCCTGACGGACGGGGCTACCATCTGTCGGGCCTACGGCCCTGAGCCTGACGACTGTTGCATATCAGCGAAGTGTGATCATCATAGAGGGACGCATGCTGACAAGAACAGGAGTTGCCAGTCAATGAGCAGACCATCCAGACGAGACGTTTTGAAGCATCTTGGCGCCATGGGCGCTGCCGCATCATTGTCGGGTTGTGGCACGGCGCCTTGGGCCTCTGCCGCACGGGCGGACAAGCCTCGCCGCCGGCCTAACATTGTGCTGATCATGGCTGACGATCTTGGCTGGATGGACCTGGGGTGTCAGGGCAACACGCTCGTCGACACGCCGAATCTCGACCGCCTGGCCGCACAGGGGATGCGCTTCACCGACGCGTATGCCGCCGCGCCGGTCTGCACGCCGACACGGGCGGCGATGATGACGGGCCAGTCGCCGGCCCGCATGACGATCACCAACCACGCACCGGGACATCCGCAGGGGTTTGCTCCCAAGGGCGCCGTCGTCGGCGAGGCCGACAATGCGAAGTACCTGCCCCTGTCCCACGTCACGATTGCCGAACGCCTCAAGCAGGCGGGGTACGCGACGGGCTTCATCGGCAAGTGGCACCTCTCGTGTCGGCGCCGCCATCGCAACGTCCCGCCGGGCGAGACCCAGTTGCGCCCCGAGCACCAGGGGTTCGACATGAACGTCGGCGGGTGCGACTACGGCGGGCCGCCCACGTATTTCGATCCGTACCGGATCCCCGCCCTGCCCCCGCGGCGCAAGGGCGAATACCTGCCCGAGCGGCTGGCCGACGAGTCGATCGCGTTTCTCAAGAGCAACGCGACCCGTTCGACAAGCTCAGGGCAAGCCAAGCCGTTCTTCCTGGCGCTGTGGAACTACGCCGTCCACTACCCGCGCGAGGCCCCGGCGGCGCTGATTGCCAAGTACCGCAAACGTAAGGGACGGGGCATCAAGATTCCCGAGTATGCGGCCATGACCGAGGGCATGGACACCGCCATCGGGCGCGTGCTCGGGGCCCTCGATACGCTCGGGCTGACCGACAACACGCTGGTGATCTTCACGTCGGACAACGGGTCGCTGGATGGCGATAACCGTCCGCTGCGGGGCGTCAAGGGCTACCTGTACGAGGGGGGCATCCGCGTGCCGTGGATCGTCCGCTGGCCCGGCGTGGTCAAGCCGAAGACCACCAGCGCCACGCCGATTATCAGCACGGACGTGTACCCCACGCTGCTGGAAGCGGCGGGCCTGACGCCTGACAAGGGCAAGGTGCTCGATGGCCTGTCCATCGTGCCCCTGCTGCGACAGGCGGGGCAGTTCACGCGCGACGCCCTGTACTTCCACTACCCCAACTACGCGTTCCACAAGCGCAACCGTCTCGGCAGCGCGATCCGCCAGGGGCGATACAAGCTGATCAAACGCTACGATACCGGCCAGGTCGAGTTGTATGACCTCGACAAGGACATCGGCGAGCGCAATGATTTGTCGAGCAAGCTGCCCGACAAGGCCCGCCAACTGAAGGCCAAACTCGAACAGTGGCTCAAGCAGTCCGGCGCGAAGCTCCCCAAACGCGTTTCGACGCCACGCCCGGTGACATAGGCGTGGGCGGCCGGGGGCAGGGCGCCGTGGCTTGACGCGAAGCGGCAACCACGCTGTCTCGATTCGAGAGTACGTGGTTGCCGCTTCGCGTCAAACCACGGCACCCTTGCGCGGGCACCCTTGCACGCAATCCGCAATGGGATCACTTCGCTGTCGGGTCGGTGACGCGGCCCATGAAGAGGATGCTCTCGGTTTCGCGATGGCGGATGAGGAACAGGAAGGGGTGGTCGGCTTTGAATTCCTTCGGCACCGATGGTCTGACGGCGCTCTTGAGGCCGACCATGACCGCAGTGGCCGCCGCCGCTTCGGTGCCCTGCTCGTCCAGCGCCACGAACGCCTTGTGCACCACGTCGGTGATGTACAGGTCCTTCTTCTTCGTCTTGGACATGCCCGAGAAGTCCGCGCCCATCGAAAACGCCTCGGTCATCCCCATGCCCTTGAGCGTCTCGTTCAGGTTGAACTGCGAGGAAAAGGTGAAGCGCGGCAGGGTCACGTTGACGCTGGTCGTGCGGAGTTTCGTCAGCCACGCCGCCAGGTTCTTCGGCGTCAGGCGCTTGGTCACGGCGGCCAGCCCGTCGTCCTTCCGCGGCAGGATGATGATCATCTCCAGCCCCCAGCGGTTGTACGGCAGGCGCAGGGCCTGCAGGTCGCCGGCCTCGTAGTAGCCGAAACGGTACTTCTGTTTCATCATCTGCGGCCGCACGGTCTTGATCGTCGAGACCCTGAACTCGCCCGGCGCGGTGGCCGAGGCCTTGAACGGGTGGCCCCAACTGCTCTTGAAGTAGATCGCGTTGGTCAGCACGAGGCGCGTTCGGGGCGTGATCACGCCCTGCGGGATCAGGTCGAGGATCTTCTGACGCGTCTTGTTCGCCGCCCAGTCGTTGATGGTCTTGCGGACCGGCTCGGGGCGGCCGAAATCCACGACCCGCAGGCCCGCGTCGTAGGTGTCCTTCATCAGCGCGATGAAGTCGGGCTCGAACGGGTAGTCCTTGTGGCCCCACAGCGCGTTGATCACCGACAGTTCGTACAGCGGGTTGTGCTTGAAGTCCGTTGGTGGGGAGTTGAGCTTCTTTGTCAGCAGCGACAGCGACTCGTGCGCGGCGTCCCCGGCGGGGCCGAGGTGCAGCACGCTGGACATCTGCTCGGCTGTCGTTTTGCGCGCGCCGGCGCTCGTCATCGCCAGGGCCGAGTGAATGCTCATCGGCGAGAAGAACACATTCCCCGTGTTCTTGCCCGCCAACTGCGCGTACAGGTCGAGGGCGAACTCGTTGCCGCCGGCGACCACCACGCCCACCTGCTTGCGCTGGGCGCTGGTCAGCTTAACCGGCTCGGGGACCGGGTCCTTGCGCCGAACCGTTACCGGGGGTTTTCTCCGCCGCCTCTGTGCCACCGCCGGAACCGCTGCAACGATCACCATCACGACGATCAGGATATGTTTCGCTCTGCTCATATGCGTTCTCCTATACCGTGGAACACCGTCCGAAGACGACCCGCTCAATTATCGCCTCGCCGTCGCCCGCAAGCAATCACAACGCCCTGCGACTTGTCACCGGGGCGCTCCGGGCATACGATGTCGCGCCATGAACCTGATCGATACACATTGTCACCTCGCCGGCGGGCGGTTGCGCCAGCAGGTTTCCGACGTGCTGGCCCGCGCGGCGGCTGCGGGGGTCTCGACGGTGATCTGCGCTTCGGCGACCGTTCCGGAGTCCAAGGCCGCCGCGGGCCTGGCGGCGGCGTACGAAGGCGTCTACTTCACCGCGGGCACGCACGCGGCCAGGGACATCGACCCCGAGGGCGCGTACGTCGCGGCGCTGGAGTCGATAGCCTCCCGCGAGCGGAACGTCGCCATCGGCGAGTGCGGGCTGGACTACTATCACGACTTCTGCGACCACGACGTCCAGCAGCGGGTGTTCGCGAGGCAGCTTGAGTTGGCCCGCCGGATGGATAAGCCCGTCGTCGTCCACACGCGGGAGGCGTTTGACGACACGCTGGCCGTTCTGGTCGCCTCGGGCGTGGCTCCTCAGCGCGTCGCCATCCACTGCTGCACCGAGGGCCCGGACAACGTTCGTCGCCTGCTCGATTTCGGCGCGTCGGTCAGCTTCTCGGGCATCGTGACGTTCAAGAACACGGATTTCCTGCGGCAGGCGGCGGCGCTCGTGCCCGACGATCGTCTGCTGATCGAGACCGACGCGCCGTATCTCTCGCCCGAGCCGGTCAGGAAGATGAAGATCAACGAGCCGGCCAACGTCGCTCACGTCGCGACGTGCCTTGCTGCCGTGCGCGGCGTCTGCCCGGAAGCCTTTGCTGAACAGACCACGGCCAACGCCGTGCGGTTTTTCGGCCTGGAGGACGAGGACGCGAAGCCCGATCAGTCTCATGCTGGCCACTGAAGTGGCCAGCCCCCGAGTGGCTGCGAGTGGTCAGCTTTATCCGAGTTTATCGCCACGTGGGGTTCCGGAGGAAGTGGATGAAGATCGCCGCGAGGATCATCATCACGATCACGATGCCGCAGATGATCCACGGCATCAGGTCGCTCCTGCGATCGGAGTGAGACGCGCCCTTCCGTCTGTCCCCCGCCGTGCGTGACGCGGTTCCGTGTCTGGTCCTGGCGGCGGCTGGTCTATGCTTCGTGTGTCTTGCGGGCTTGTGTTTGGTCCGTGCCGCGGCAGGCTTGTGCCCCGTTCGCGTGGCGCCGGCCCGGTGCCGCGTTCGTTCCGGCGAGTCGGCCAGCGCCTGGCTGATCATGTCCAGGTCGTCCAGTCCGTCCCGTTCCGCGTCGTCCCCGACCGCATCATCGGATTCGGGCGGAGGGGGCGGGGGACACAAAGCCTGCACGCGACGCAGTTCGCCCAGGAGCGATTCATAGGTGGCATACCGCTGGGCCGGGTCCCTCTGGAGCATGCGTGCGATGACGGCGGCGGTTTCGGTGTGGATGTCCTGTCGCAGGGACCACAAGTCGGGCGCGGGGTGACTCAGGCGTGCGGCCATCACCGCTTTGACCTCCGTGCCGGGGAACGGGGGTACGCCCGCCATCGCGTGAAACAGCGTCGCGCCCAGGCCGTAGATGTCCGTTCGCAGGTCGATCGACTCGCGTGCGACCTGCTCCGGGGCGAGGTAGTAGGGCGTGCCGATCGCGTCGGTCCGTGCCAACTGCCCCCCCCCGAACCGCGCGATGCCGAAGTCCACGAGTTTCGGCACGCCGTCGGTGGTCAGGAGGATATTGGCCGGCTTGACGTCGCTGTGGATCAGGCCCCTCCCGGATGCGGCCCGCAGCGCTTCGGCTACCCCTATCCCGATCTCCAACGCGCGGTACTCACCCAGCGGACGTTCGACCGTGAACAACTGGTCCAGCCGCTTGCCGTCAATCAGTTCCATGATGATGAAGGGCTGCCCGCCGGCCTCGCCCACGGAGAAGGCCCTGGCGACGTTCGGGTGGTCCAGGCTCGCCAGCGCGCGGGCCTCGGAGAAGAAGCTGTCGACCAGCGTCCGGTCGTCGCAGAGCGACCGCCGGAGCACCTTGACCGCGACGTTCCGCCCCATGCCCTTCTCGTAGGCCTTGAACGTCATGCCCATCTCGCCCCGCCCGAGGTGTTTCAGCAGGACGCAGGGGCCCAGCCGGCCCGGGGCGGCGAAGGCCGTGTGGCACTCATCGCACTCGACGGTCTCGAACGGCTGAACCCCCGACAGGTCCACCACCTTGCCGCACTTCGGACACGCGATGCGCCCTACGCTGGAGGCCTGGATGTCAAGTGGGCTCGATTCACTCATGGTCACTTCGCCATAGATTCTACCCTCGCGGCCGCGATGTTCGCAACGACGCGTCACCGATGACGTTTTTTGGTTGTCGGAGGGTTGGGGCGCCCATAGTATACACGTCATGGATGAGACAACAGACAACATGGACATCGTTGGGCAGGTTCAGGTCTTCCAATCGGACTACACGGCCGTCGTCGAGCAGGTCCGGGCCGCTATCGTCGGACACGAGGACGTCATCGACCAGGTGATGATGTGTCTCCTGTCAGGCGGCCATGCGCTGCTCGAGGGCGTGCCCGGACTCGGCAAGACCCTCCTGGTCAGGACGCTGGGGCAGGTGCTTGATCTGTCGTTCAGCAGGATCCAGTTCACCCCCGACCTGATGCCCGCCGACATTACGGGCACGAACATCGTCGTCGACGCTGACGGCTCGAAGCGTTTCGAGTTTCAGCCCGGCCCGGTGTTCGCGAACCTCGTGCTGGCCGACGAGATCAACCGCGCCACGCCGAAGACGCAGTCGGCGATTCTCGAGGCGATGCAGGAACAGACCGTCTCGGTTTCGCGCACCACGCACGAGCTGCCCGGCCCGTTCTTCGTGCTGGCCACACAGAACCCGCTCGAGATGGAGGGCACCTACCCGCTGCCCGAGGCCCAGCTCGACCGGTTCATGCTCAAGGTCAATCTCAACTCGCCCACGCTGGGCGAGATGACCGATATCATCGACCGCACCACCGGTGCCCAGGAGCCCCGGATCAACCAGGCCGTCAACGGCGAGCGCATCATCCAGATGCAGCAGCTTGTCCGCCAGGTGGCCGTCGCCTCGCACGTGACCGAGTATATTGCCCGCATCGTGCTGGCCACTCACCCGGACAGCGAGGCCGCCTGCCCGCTGGCCCAGCGGTACGTGCGATACGGCGCCTCGCCTCGCGGGGCCCAGGCCATCGTGCTGACCGCCAAAGTCCGCGCCCTGTGCGCCGGACGCGCCAATATCGCGTTCTCCGACATTCGTGCCGTGGCCTGTGCGGCGCTGAGGCATCGCCTGATCCTGTCCTTCGAGGGACAGGCCGAGGGCGTCAGTCCCGACAGCATCATCGAGGAAATCCTCGAGACCATTCCGCAGGCCCAGACCGTCTAGTCGGCTCGGCGACTCCGAGCACCTTGGCAGGCGGCTGCGTCAACAGACATCAGTAAACCCGAGACCCCAGAGAAGGAGAACCCAACGATGGGCGAAGCGTTTCCCGGCATAAGCAAGATTGAGTACGAAGGCCCCGAGTCGAAGAACCCGCTGGCGTTCAAGCACTACAACGCCGAAGAGCTTGTGGAAGGCAAGTCGATGGCCGACCACCTGCGGTTCTCGGTGGCGTACTGGCACGCCTTCCGCAACGGGTGCGCCGACCCGTTCGGTCCGGCCACCCGTCTCATGCCGTGGGACGACGGGTCGGAGACCGTCGAAAACGCCCAGAACCGCGTGCGGGCGGCGTTCGAGTTCTTCGAGAAGATCGGCGCGGGGTTCTACTGCTTCCACGACCGCGACGTGGCCCCCGAGGGCGCCACGCTCGCCGAGAGCAATGCGAACCTCGACGAAGTGGTCAAGGTGCTCGCAGACGAGCAGGCCCGCACGGGCGTCAAGTTGCTGTGGGGCACGGCCTGCCTGTTCGCCAATCCGCGCTTCATGCACGGGGCCTCCACCAGTTGCAACGCCGACGTCTTCGCCTACTCCGCCGCCCAGGTCGCCAAGGCCATGGAAGTCACCAAGACCCTCGGCGGGTCC
Source organism: uncultured Planctomycetaceae bacterium (assembly GCA_964625865.1). Lineage (GTDB taxonomy): Bacteria > Planctomycetota > Phycisphaerae > SM23-33 > SM23-33 > CAZVEV01. Next base: position 15,704 of record CAZVEV010000108.1, read on the forward strand.
GGCTACGTCTTCTGGGGCGGGCGCGAGGGCTACCGCAGCCTGATCAACACCGACCTCGGCCGCGAACTGGACCACATGGCCAGGTTCCTCCAGATGGCCGTCGACTACAAGAAGGCCATCGGCTTCGACGGGCAGTTCTACATCGAGCCCAAGCCCAAGGAGCCCACCAAGCACCAGTACGACTTCGACGCCGCGACGGTCATCGGCTTCCTCCGCGCCAACGGGCTGGCCGACGATTTCAAGATGAACATCGAGGCCAACCACGCCACGCTGGCCGGCCACACGTTCCATCACGAACTTGAGATCTCCGCCGCGTGCGGCATGCTCGGCTCGGTCGACGCCAACCGCGGCGACCTGCTGCTCGGCTGGGATACCGACCAGTTCCCGACCGACCTGTACGACACGACGCTGGCGATGGGGACGATCCTGAAGATGGGCGGGTTTACCACCGGCGGGCTGAACTTCGACGCCCACGTGGTCCGCGAGAGCTTCGAGCCGGTCGACCTGTTCCACGCCCACATCGGCGGCATGGACGCCTTCGCACGCGGCCTGAAGACCGCCGCCGCCATCCGCGCCGACGGCGTGATGGGCGACTTCATCGCCTCCCGCTACTCCAGCTACGACTCCGGCATCGGCGCGGACATCGAGGCCGGCAAGGTCGGCTTCGCCGAACTGAGCGAGTACATGCTCGAAAAGGGGGAGGTCGCCCCCAACGCCTCCGGCCGTATCGAGATGCTTGAGAACATGTTCAACGAGTACATCTGACGCGAGATGCGACGCGAACGGGAGCCGAGTGCCGTGGGCTGCGGAGCGACTTGTCCTGCGCAGTCTTAGCGAAGCGGGAAGTGGCGCAACCACCCGGTGCGCAGCCCAACGGGCTGACCGTCGCAAGCCGAGACTCAGCCCGAAGGGCTGACAGTCGAAAGCCCGGGGCAGAGCGACCCTGCGCAGCCCAGAGGGCGGAGCAGGAGAGCGCCGCCCTGGGTATCGGTGCTTTGAAGAACAAAGCCCCAACGGGGGCGCCACACGAAAGAAGGTGAACCCCCATGCCGCAATCCCTCGTCCGCAACCTCATGCACATCATCTTCAGTACAAAGAACAGGAAACCGCTGATCGTCCCCGAGGTCAAGGACAGCCTGAAGGCATACCTCATCGGCACGTTGCGGAAGCTCGAGTCCCCGTCGCTCGAGATCAATTGCGTTGCGGATCACGTTCACGTCCTGTGTTCCCTGTCCAGAAAGACCGCCCTGATGACACTGCTTGAGGAATTGAAGAAGAGTTCCTCGAAGTGGATCAAGTCGCAGGGCCCGCGACTGGGCGCGTTCTACTGGCAGGCCGGATACGGCGGATTCTCAGTTAGCGAATCGAACGTCGACGGGGTGCGGGACTACATCAGACGGCAGGAAGAGCACCATCGCACCATGACGTTTCAGGAAGAGTACCGGGCAATCCTGAGGAAACACGGGATTGACTTCGATGAGCGGTACGTTTGGGATTGAGTGGCGCACCGTTGGTGCTTGGTCTTTCATCTGCACGCCAACCCAGGGCGGCACTCCGTGCGTCGCCCTTCGGGCTCCGCTACGTCGCTTTGCCCTGAAACTATGAAGCAAGCCTCCAAGTCGGGTAGGTTATTTGTGC
>CAZVEV010000109.1:0-17341 GCA_964625865.1 uncultured Planctomycetaceae bacterium
AGACCCCATTTTCAACCCGCCCGTGTTCCTACACTTCCAGAACGTCGCTGAGACATGCGGGGCCGTTCTCTTCTTGAAGGGATCGGTCATGGCGAAGAAGAAGCAAACCGCGGTCGGATACGCGAGAGTGTCCACAGGTCAACAAGCTCTCCACGGTGTCAGCTTGCCCGACCAGAGGGACGCCATTCAGACCTTCTGCAGGGCACACGGAATCAGGCTCGTCGAGATCATCAGCGACGCGGGCGTCTCTGGGAAGAAGTGGCAAACCCGACGGGGCTTGCAGAAGGTCAAGCGGCTGGTCGAAAGCGGTGACGCCAACTTGATCGTCTGCAAGAGCATGAGCAGGCTTGGTCGCAGCACCCGTGAGTTGCTGAACATCATGGCGGCTCTGGAAGAAGCTGGAGCGAGCATCTGCTTCCTCAGAGAACGCATCGACACGTCTACTGCATCCGGACGCTTGATGAGAACGGTGCTCGCGGGTATAGCCGAGTTCGAGCTTGAAGTGACGCTGCAACGGACTATGGCTGGCAAGGCACGCCGACGAGCCGAAGGCAAGCCCGTCAGCGCCAACCATACCTACGGGTACGATTTCCACGGCAACAAGGCTGATCCGATCTACACAATCAATGAAGAACAAGCCGCAGTAGTCAGGCGCATGGTTCACTGGTTGCAGACCGGCGACAGCTTGAACACGATCTGCAAGAAGCTGAAAGCCGAGGGCATCAGAACACGACGCGGATACAAGAACTGGCCTGTCGCCACGGTGAGCCATCTGCTGCGAAACCCTCTGCTGTACGGGCTCATAGCGGACAACCGCTTCACTGCAATCAAAGGCACGAGCCGGGCCGGAGAACCATACACGTACAGGAACCACCTGCCGAAGTCCGAATGGCAAGAGATCGCACGGATTCCAGAGGGGATCATCGACGAGGAGACTTTCGACGCCATTCAGCCACTCATCGGCGCCCGCAATAGGTCACGAAACGTCGCGGCAGATGACCCGTTCATCCTGCGCGATCTGGTCTACTGCGGATCGTGCCATACGCACGATGACAATGGCTTTCATTTCGCAAAGATGATCCCACAGCGATCACGCCCCCGGTCAGATGGAAGCGTCAATCGGTGGTACACTTGCTTCTGGGCAAAGTACAAGAGCGGTGCGCGCAGCAAGGGTCATGAACCGTGCGACATGCCCAGCATCCCGGCCGAGCAGTTGGAGAAGATCGTCCTCGACTACGCAACGAAGGTGTTCTTGTCCCCACAGATACTCGCGGACAAGCTGCTGACAGACGCCGCTGCGAGGGCGGAACACGACCGCGCGAGCAAAAGGCTTCAGCGGATCGAGAAGGACATCGCTAAGGTCGAGCGGAGTCAGAAGCGCGCCGTTGACGTACTGCTCAAGATGGATGGCGTGCCTGATCGCGTGAAGGCCGAAACCATCGAAGACCTGGAACATGATCGGAAGTCGCTAATCGCCGAGCGTGATGAATTGCACGGCAACCTGGCAAAGATCGAATCGTCAATCAGTCAACGTGAGTCTGTCGTCAAGGGCATCAGGAACCTGAAGACGCTCAAGGGCATCAGCAAGCGAGTGCTTGCCAACCTGTCGAATGACGAGAAGAAGCAGTTCGTCCGGGCCGCGACCGTGGGACTAAGGATCGAAATCTACTCGGTGACGACCGACGGGCTCTTGTCGTTGCCAAGGTGGTCAGGCGGCAGTAGTGAGGTCGAGCGAGCCTACGAAGAGTTCCAATGCCAAGTGATCGAGTGGTCGGATCGTGTGAAGTCGAAGACGACCTATCCCGACCTGCTCAGCGGAAGCCGCAAACGGGGCCGGCCCGTCAAGACTGCTCCGGACGGGACGATGGGATGGTGTCCGATTCTTACGGGTGGGCTCGACATACCTGCGGTCGTCAATGCGCTGGGCGAGTTCGCTGAAACGATCAGGTCACGTATATGCAGTAAGTCATCGCGTTCATACTGAACCCCGTGGAAAACGTCTCGGGCAGGGCCACCAGGCTTCCGGCCGAAGGCGCCGCGGCAGCAACGATCTCCTCGACGCGCGCGAAGTTCGCCTTCTTGTCTTCCCAGGCGATATCGAGTTGGACGACCAGAACGTTCATGGCACCATTCTCAACGCAAGCAGGCCTTGCGTCAACGCACACGTTCTCTGCCCGGCGTCGTCGCCATGCGACGCCGGGCGCGCTGAATGACGACGGCCCTCGCCGGGTCGCCCCGGTTCATTATCAGACGGAGATTACTCTCGGATAGTCCTTGACACGGCCGGGCTGGTGTGGTAGATTGCTGTCGAGTCGGCTCGGGGATCGTCCCCGGGCGTCAACTGATTCGCGAGACGAGGCAAACGGATGGGTCAGGTGCTGAGAGCCACGGGCACAGAGGATTACGCGAGCGCCGAACGCTCGGCCTCCGGCCAAATCCCTCACCCCCGGCTTGCCCTGTCGTCAGGCCCTGAGCTTGTCGATGGGAGCGAAGTCGAAGGGCCTGTCCTGAGCAAGGTCGAAGGGCCTGTCCTGCATCGCTCGCAGAGCGACGCAGGGGCCACCGACGCACCGTCACGCGGAATCGAATCTCCTGTCAGTGAGTAACCTTGTCTTGGAAATGGTTGGAGAATGAGCGAGATGCGAAACTATGCGATCAAACTGCCGACGGTTATGGGATTGATTCTGATCCTTCCCGCCGCTGCCTGCGCCGTTACGTTGCAGGTCGGTCCGGGCGCCGATCTTGCCGGGGCCACGAGTGCCGACACGGAAAACCAGGAACGCCTGAACGTCGACCGAACGGATACCGTTACCCTCATCGCGGGCACGTATGACGTTCTCGACTTCCAACTCAACGTTAAGAACGCCGACACCGGCGACAGCGATGCCGGCACCATCACGCCGATGCTCGTGACCGGCGCGCCGTCAACCTATACCACCTTGTGGATCGGCAATGCCTTCGATCCCACGACGACCGGCCAGCAGACCGCGGAGACCTATTCGGGCGAGACCTTTACCCTGGCGGCGCAAGGGGTCGTCTACGCCGGCATATTCACCGGAAACAAGGGCAGCGCCATCGCCGCGCTGACCACCAGCACCGGCACGACGGACCACGATGCGAATGGTTTCTCCGCCCCGACCGGCGTCGGACAGACCGTTGATGGATTCTCGCATGCTGGTCTGGGACGTGCGTATGCAATCGAGATCAACATCGACGTCGACCCCGCCGACATCGTGTCGCCCCCCGTTTTCGTCGTCGTGGACGGCGATTCGTCGTCGGCAGTCGGTACGGACTTGCTGCAAACACACTTCGGCAGCGTGACCGACACGGGTTTGGGCGCCACCGGCGGCGGCGACCCGATCGGGTTGGAACCGGTACTGCGCGACGGCGTGGCCACCGACACGACCGGCTATGAGGCGAACGACACGACCTCGACGGTCGTTCAAAACGGCGAGTCGATTACCTATACGCTCGACACCGGCGCCAATCCAGCGGGCTATCGGATCGACCAGATCGACATCTTCCTCGGATGGCGCGATGACGGGCGAGATGCTTTTGGGGACGTCGACGTGGAATATGCCACGGTCTCCGACCCCGGCTCGTTCCTGCCCCTGCTATCGAATGGTAACACGGGAGACTTCGCCTCGAGTTATGGACGGGCCAGTGTTGTACCCGGCGGCGGCAGGACGTTCCTGGCGACGAACGTCGAGTCGGTCAGACTTACGTTCAACTCCATTCAAAACGGCTACGGCGGCCTTTCCGAGATCGACATCATCGGCGTCGCCGTTCCCGAACCGTCCACCCTCGCCCTGGCCGCGATCGGCCTGGGGGGGCTGCGACGTCGGAGACGGCGTGCTTGAGACGCCATCGCAACGTAGACCGAGAACCTCGCACTGAACGTAACGCTAAACAACAGAAAGGAGCCTCAAAATGAAGAAGACGCTTATCACACTCCTGGTACTGGGCCTGTTCGTCGGCACTGCCGATGCAGAGATCATTGGCCAACTCGGCATCCTGGATGACACCGCCAACGGCGGGCTCAATCCCGTCACAGGCTTGGCTTGGGCGCCGCTGGATCAGTATCGTCTCGTCTTTGTCTCGAGTACCGTGCGCGATGCGACCTCCGCCGATATCGCGGATTACAACGCGCACGTGCAGAGCGCCGCCAATGCGGCCGGTCTGAGCAGCGTAACCTGGAATGCGATCGGCTCGACAGAGACAGTCGATGCCCGGGACAACACCTCGACCAATCCCGCCGCCGACGGGTCCGGCGTGGGGATCTTCCTGATGGACGGCGTTACCAAGGTCGTTGACGACTACAACGACCTGTGGGACGGTAACGTAGACAACCGGATCAATAAGACCGAAACCAACGGTCCATGGGTGACCGGCCTGCCCTTCTATGCCAGTTGGGGACCCGTTTGGACGGGCACGACCAACGACGGCACCGGCGAGAACGGCAAAGAACTCGGTTCAAGTGGGAATGTTACTTTCGGCCTGGCTAGTGCGGAGCTTAATTTCTGGGAGGATCGTGGCGATAGCAGTCAGACGACCCAGAGCGTGATGGTATACGGCCTTTCCGAGATGCTGACGGTGGTCCCCGAGCCGGCCACCCTCGCCCTGGCCGGCGTCGGCCTGTTGGGGCTGCGACGGCGGAGAAGGCGGAGATAGGAACTTGGAGACACGATTGGAGACCTTTCCCCGAACCTGCGGGGAGCAACGAAAGGAGCATTGAAATGAACAAGACACTCATCACCGTGCTGGCACTGGGGCTGTTCGTCACTGCCGCCAACGCCGCAACGATTGTGAACGTGCCGGGAACCCTCCGGTACAACGACATCATTGTCACCGACAACTCCAGCAACACATGGTCTAAGCAGGTCACGGCGACCGACGCGGGAAGTGGTGAATCGGCCACGGTCGAGATCACGATCGCAAGCACCACGGGTGAGAAGTTCCAGAAACTGGACAGCGACACCAGGATCGGGATCAGTGACACGGGGGGCGACGACCATAACCACGTGCATGTCGGCGAGGACCCTGTCTTCTCAGCTACCCTTATCAGCAGCACGGCCAATGTGACCTCGGTCGGCTTCAACATTGCGACGCTCGGACTGCGCGATACCTCCAATCCCAATCCGACAGTGTCCTGGACGTCAAGCGTCTCAACGACGGCTGTTGTGTACACGAATTTCACCGGTGAGAGCGATTTCGCAATGGACAACAGCGCAAACTTCCACTCACTGAGTTCGTCGGATTACAGTGGGACACTGGCATTAACAGCGAACAAGCTCCAACTTAGCGACGCAGGGGCCGCGAACGGAATTGGGTATACGATTCAACTCGACATTATTCCCGAACCGGCCACCCTCGCCCTGGCCGCGGTGGGCCTGCTGGGGCTGCGGCGGCGCAGACGCGCATAGATTCCATCAGAACACAGACACGCCACGGGGCGGCCCTTCGCGGGGTCGCCCCGTTTGTCTTGATCGACACCCACGTCGGCGGGGCACATCGTGTCGTACTCAGCCGGACCGTCGAGGCCGCCCGTGGGGGCGGCCTGAGCGACGATCGGACCGGCGGAGGGGGCAGAGGTCGTTTTCGTCGGCCGAAGGCGGCCAGGGGCGGCTACGGGGCTTGGCCGGGGTGTGTAGAAGCGCCGTCCCCGCCGCTTCAAGGAATTCCAGGGAGCCGCGCCTCATGGCACCCGGCGGCAGGGATGGTGCGTCTACGCCTCGCCGTCCGAGACGGTTTCCACCGTCCCGTTGCGGCGGGCGCGTTCGGCGGCGAAGACCATGAGGTGGCTTTCGAGCGTCTCGGCCGGGCCCGAGAGGATGCGCGTCCGGTCGCCGGAGGCGACAGCATCGATGAATGCGGACATCAGGCCGTAGTCACCCCCGCCGTGGCCGCCCAGGATTCCCGCCTCGGGAGCCTCGGTGTCAATGACCTCCGTCCGGTCGGTCAGGAAGTCGAAGACGTGCAGCGTGTTGCCATCCCCCGTGATCTCGCCCTTCGTGCCGAACAGGCGGGTCTTTCGGTGACCGGCCTGGTTGAAGGCCGTCATGGTGAACGTGGCCGTCCGGCCGCCGTCGAACTCCATGTTGACCACCTGGTGATCGACCACGTCGTTGTCGCAGGCGTAGACGCAGCGTCCGTAGGGGCCTGTGCGCAGGGCCTCGGTGAGGCCCTCGGCGGTCAGATCGGGCGTCACCACGTCGACGGGCCATCCGGCCTGCCCGTTGGCGAGGCGGCCGAGATAGATCCTCTTTGCTGAATAGGGGCACGTCGGCTCGACGGCGCAGTCCAGGCAACGGTCGGCGGCGCCGGCGGGTTGGTTGTCCCGAGTGAAGTGCATCAGCGAGCCGAATGACGAGACGCGGGTGCACGAGACGCCCATCATGTAGTGAAGCCAGTCCAGGTCGTGGCAGCTCTTGGCCAGCAGCATGGACGATGAGTCGCCTTCATTGCCCCAGTTGCCGCGGACAAACGAGTGCGCCTGGTGCCAATACCCCACCGGCTCGAAGTGCTGAATGCTCACCACCTCGCCGATCCGTCCCGAATCGAGGAGGGCCTTGAGTGTCTGCGTGTACGCGGTGTAGCGCATGACGTGGCCGACGGCGAAGATCGTTCCATCGCTCTCGACGGCCGAGACGATCCGCCGGCAGTCGGCGGCGTTGGGGGCCATCGGCTTTTCCAGCAGCATGTGGTAGCCCTTGGCCGCGAAGGCCAGCGCGGGCTCGGTGTGCATGGCGTCCTGGGTGGCGATGATCACCGCGTCGGCCAACTTGTCCCGCTCGGCCGCCTGGCGCCAGTCGGTAAAGACGTTGTCCGGAGCGATGTCGTACGTCGCGGCCATCTCGTTGCGGTAGAAGTCGCGCGGCTCGGCCACGCCGACCACCCGCGCCAGGTCCGGATGCTCCCGGGCGTACGTCGCATATCCGCTGCCACGGTCACCGGCTCCCACGATTAATAACGTTACTGGATTCAACGGGTTGGTCCTCTCCGATCTCGTCGGAACACCGTATCGCCTGAGGGACGATTGTAGTACGTTGGGCGGGAAGCGGCAAGCATCGTCACGTCCGTCTTGTCCGGCGGCATTGTGATGGCTATGATATACGTAAGGACGTTGGCGGACTTTCGGGCTGACTGCTTGCCAGCGGGCCGAAATGAGGAATACGATGATTACGAATCGAGATGACAAGATCCGTCGCGTCAAGGTCATTATCGAACACGCTGCCGATGGGTACGTCGCGTATCCTGTGGGCATGAAGGGCGTAGTGGTTGGCCAGGGCGACTCCTACGAGGAGGCTTTGTCCGACATCACTTCGGCTATCAGGGCACACTTGCGCGAGTTTGGCGCCGACGCCCTCGACCCCGACGGCCCGGTTATTGATGCGTTCATCGCGGAGGCTGAGGTCGCCCTCTGATGGCGAAGTTTCCTCGTGACGCGCCGAAGCGACGTGTGATACGAGCATTGGAGGCCCTGGGGTTCGAACTTGTCCGGGACCGTGAGCACATCCAGATGCGGCGCCGCAATCCTGACGGCTCGGTCACGCCGCTTACCATGCCCTCCCACAGAACAATCAAAGGCTCAACGTTGCGGATGATCTGCACGCAAGCCGGTATCTCCCGCGAGGACTTCCTTCGGGCGTACTGACATTGATCGTGCGGTGGACAGGCCCCCGGTGTGTTCACCGGGGGCCAAATGGGGTTCTGCGAATGAGCGGTCTTCGTCCACACGGGGGGACCCCTTTCCCGGGCTATCTTCTCGGGCTTGGCGGTCTGGAGGCAGGGGGCTTCGGTGGGGAGATGTGCTCCAGAACGGACGGGGCGGTGACGCGGCGTGCGACTTCGTCGAAGGAGATCATACCGGCCTCGAACAGTTCCTTGAGGCGGTGGTCCATCGTGACCATGCCCTCCTTGCGGGCGGTTTCCATGATCGACCGCGTCTGGTGGGTCCTGCCCTCGCGGATGTGGCTGGCGACGGCGGCGTTTTTCAGCAGGACCTCGGTGGCGAGAATCCTGCCGAGCCCGTCCCGCCGCGGGATCAACTGTTGCGAGATCACGCCCAGCAGGGAGAAGGCCAACTGCACGCGGATCTGCTCCTGCTGGTGGGGCGGGAAGACGTCGACGATCCGGTCAATGCTCTGGATCGCGTCGTTGGTGTGGAGCGTGGCGATGACCAGGTGCCCGGTCTCCGCCGCGGTCAGGGCGGCGGAGATGGTCTCCAGGTCGCGCATCTCACCGACGAGAATCACGTCCGGGTCCTGGCGCAGAACGTACTTCAGCGCGTTGGCGAACGAGAGCGTGTCGGCGTAGACCTCGCGCTGGTCCACGATGGCCAGCTTGTTCGCGTGGATGAACTCGATGGGGTCCTCGATGGTTACGATATGGCAGCGGCGCGTCGTGTTGATCAGGTCGATCATGGCCGCCATCGTCGTGCTCTTGCCGCTGCCGGTCGGCCCGGTGACGAGAATCAGCCCGTTGGGTCGCGCGGGCAGGCCGCAGACGACCGCGGGCAGGCCCAGATCGCCCAGACCCGGGATCTCGCGGGGGATCACGCGGAACGCACCGGCCACCGTGCCCTTCTGGTAGTACACGTTGGCGCGGAACCGCAGGTCGCCCGTGATGGCCAGCGAGAAGTCCAACTCGCGGTTGCGCTCGAACATCTCCTGCTGCGTCTCGTTCAGCAGCGACCAGATCAACTGCCTCGTCTGGGGCGGCGTCAGCGTGTGGTCGAGCACGGGAAACAGCAGCCCGTCCAGCCGGACGATCGGCGGGGCGCCGGCCGTGATCAGCAGGTCGCTCGCATCGTACTCGCCCGCGTACTCAAACAGGGCCTTCATGCTCAGTTGCCCGCCCGAACTCACGTCGAGCAGGGCCGGCGGTGACGGTTCGACGTTCGGCATTACGCGTCCTCTTTGTCGCTTTCGCGCTGCGGGTCTCTCGTGCGAAGATCGATCGAGTCGATCCCGGTGAACATGCCCTGCATGTTCAGGCTGAACTCGTGCAGGTTCGGCGCGTACCGGGCTGCGACGGCCGGATCGACCAGGCCGGCGTTGCAGAGGCCCACCAGCGACTGGTTCAGCGTCGCCATGCCATCGGCCTCGCCGCGTTTCATCACGTCGTGCAGTTCAGCCATCTCGCCGGCGCCGATCAGACGGCGGACCGTGGGGGTGGCGCGCAGCACTTCGACGGCCGGCACGCGCCCGGCGCCGTCGGTGCGCGGCACGAGGCGCATGGCGGCGATTCCCACCAGCGTGGCCGCCAGGTCCGCGCGGATCTGGTTCCGGGCCTCGGGCGGGAAGTAGCCCAGCATGCGGTCGACGCACTGGACCACCGAGGCGGTGTGAAGCGTCGTCAGCACCAGGTGCCCCGTCAGTGCCGCCGAAAGGGCCGTCTGCATCGTCTCGCCGTCGCGCATCTCGCCGACCAGGATCACGTCCGGACTCTGACGCACCACGTGACGCAGCGCGGTGGAAAACGACTCGGTGTCGCTGCCGACCTGACGCTGGTGGATGAGGCACCTGATCTCGTCATGCACGAACTCGATGGGGTCCTCGATGGTGACGATATGGCCGTCGCGGGTGGCGTTGATATGGTGGACCATCGCCGCCAGCGTCGTGCTCTTGCCGCACCCGGTGGGCCCGACAATCAGCACCAGGCCGCTGAGGGAGTCGGCCATCTGGCGAATCACCGGCGGCAGGGACAACGCCTCGATGTCCATTGCCCCGGACGGGATGGCCCGGGCGACCAGGCCCGGACGCCCCTGGTGCATGAAGACGTTGATGCGGAACCTCCCGGCCTGGGGGGTCGTGTACGCGATGTCGAGGTCAGGCGAGTCGGTGAACTTGCGCCGTGCCAGCGGCGTCAGGACGTGGTCAACGCATCGCTGCAGGGTCTGGGCATCCAGCGGGTCCAGGGTGGTCCGTACGATGCGTCCGTCCACACGGCAGACCGGAGGCGTGTCGGCGCGGAGAAACAGGTCCGACGCGCCCATCCGGTCCATCTGTTGCAGATAGCCGTCAATCGTCGCACCATCGTGCTTGTCGGGCGTCTCGCTCACGAGAACTAGGATGTCCCGGCGTGCCTGTCCACGTCAAGAACTTTGTGCCGTGTCTACGTTTGCCGGTGCGGTCGGGAGAGCGTGGCACGCGGTCAGGCGGCGGCCCCTTGCGCCCCGGCCTGCCTGCCGGCAGGCAGGCCAGACTCCATAAACGCCCCGTAGCCGCATGCCGCGCCTCTACCCACCTGTTACCCCTTCGGCCGTCAGATCGTCGCTTAGGCCGCGGCCTCGTGCGTGCCAGAGCCTCTGGCTGGGTGGGAAGGCCCCCGCGCTGTGGCGTACGACGGCCAGCCGCTACGAAAAGCCGACCGCCCCCATGTTTGCGTACCGCCCGCCGAGAGCGGAATGCTATGATATCGCGATGCCTCTGACGCCCGTGAAACTGAAGATCGACGCCGCGCCGCTGCCGGAAGATGTCGCTGCGTTTCTTGCCGATGCCGACGGGCGCATCGAACGATTCGCCTCCCGACAGGTCCATGCCTTCGTCCCCAGCGACTACGTGCTGGTCTACGACGTCCTGCGCGATGTGGCGGCGCTGGCCGTTGCGCCCGGAAACGCCCTGTGCGAATGGGGATGCGGTATGGGGGTGGTTGCGGCGATGGCGGCAATGCTCGGGTACGAGGCCTGTGGGATCGAGATTAACCACGAACTGGTTGACGAGGCGCGAGGTCTGGCCGATGACTTCGGCTTGTCGATCGACTTCGTCTGCGGCAACATGATTCCGACCGGGGGAGACGCGTACGCCGATACGGCGTCGTCGGAGATGTCGTGGCTGTCGATGGGGGGACATGACGCGTACGAGGAACTGGGCCTGGACGTGGACGACTTCGACGTGATCTTCGCTTTCCCCTGGCCGGGCGAGGAGGACGTGATCGACAACCTGTTCGAGCACTACGCGGCGGTGGGGGCCGTCCTGATAACCTACCATGGGATCGACGGCATCCGCGTTCAGCGCAAGGTCTGACAGGGGCGTTACCGGCGCTGACCGCGCCCGTCCGTCTGCGGGACGTCGATATCCATCGCCTTGATCTTGCGATACAGCGTGCTGGTATCGATGCCCAACTCGCGCGAGGCCTTCTTCCGGTTGCCCTTGTGCCGGCACAGTGCTTCGGTGATCAGATACTCCTCCATCGCACTGAGGGTCCTGGGACCGGGCTGGCCGATAGCGGAGGTCGTGGCCGGACGGAGCTCGGGGGGCAGGTGGTGGAGTTGTATCATTCCGCTGCGGCACAGGACGAAGGCCTGCTCGATGATGTTCTCCAGTTCGCGGACGTTGCCCGGATAATCGTGGTCCATCAGTCGGGCCAGCACGTCTTCCGAGACCCCCGCAATGTCCTTGCCCTGGAGGCGGTTGAACCGGGCCACCAGGTGGTCCACGAGAAGCGGAATGTCCTCGCGCCGCTGCTGCAGGGCGGGCAATTCCAGGCGGATGACGCGAACGCGATAGAACAGGTCTTCGCGGAACGTCCCCTCGCGGGCCAGCGCGGCGAGGTCCTTGTTGGTTGCCGCCACCACGCGAACATCCACAGGGAGCGGCTCGACGGACCCGAGCGGCTCGACGAGGCGTTCCTGCAGGACGCGGAGCAGGCGGACCTGCATAGCCGGTGAGACGTCGCCAATCTCGTCGAGGAAGATTGTCCCGCCGTCGGCCAGGGCGAAGCGACCCGGCTTGTCTCGCTTGGCGTCGGTGAAAGCACCGGCCTTGTGTCCGAACAACTCGCTTTCCAGCAGCGTATCGGGCAGGGCTCCGCAGTTGACCGTGACCAGACGCTTGCCCTTGCGCGGCGAGAGGTTGTGGATGGCCCGGGCGAACAGTTCCTTACCCGTACCGCTGGCCCCTTCGATCAGCACGGTGGAACTGCTCTCGGCGATTTGCGGGAGGATATCGAACAACTGCGTCATGGCCGAGCTTCGGCCGACGATGTCTTCGAACGTGTATCGCTTGGTCAGTTCCTTCTGCAACTGCTCGATTTGGCTGAGATCCTGAAAGGTCTCGACCCCGCCGATGACCTGCCCCTCGGCGTCCTTCAACTGGGCAGTGGAGATGCGAATGGGCACGCGCTCGCCGCTACCGGTGATGATGGCGGCCGTGGCGTTAATGACGGGGCGGCCCGTGCGAAGCGTCTTCTTCAGGACGCAGGCGTTCTCGCAGATGCTCGCGCGGAACACCTCGCAGCAGGGCCGGCCCATGGCCTCCTGGCGAGGCACGCCGGTGATCTGCTCGGCGGCACGATTGAATCCGGTGATCTTCCAGTCCAGACCGACGGTGAATACACCTTCGTTAATGGAGTCAAGAATAACGTCCTGACGGTTGTCGCCCGTATCATGCTTCATGCGGAGCTCCACAGGAGGTTCCGTCCAAGCATATCACCAAATAATGCATAATGCAATCATGCCTGCCTTTGGGAAATGCAGTGTGCATTATCTGGAAATGAGGCGCCGTGATATCCAGTCGCATAAGGCCCCCAGTGTGAATGTCTTAGCTCATAGTCACACAACGGTTCCCGGCTTTGGCATGCTTCTTGAAGTTCATCGTTACGATGAAGGTCGCGCTCCCATACTGGCACGAACGTATCTCGCCGGTTCTCGACGTTGCCGTGCGATTCCTGCTGGTGACGATGGACAATGGAACTGAGGCCACCCGTCAAGAGGTGTTTCTTGAGGAGACGAGCCCTCTGAGCCGCGCCCGAGAACTCAGGTCTCTGGACGTTGAAGTCATCATCTGTGGAGCGGTGTCTCGTCCGTTGGTCTCGGCGCTGCGGTCGGAGGGGATCCAGGTGATCGCGTATACGTGCGGGCAGGTTGATGAGGTACTGAAGGCCTTCGCAGGCGGGCGTCTGGGGGATCGGGCCTATGTAATGCCGGGCTGCAGCGGCCGCCATCGCCATCGTCGCGTCGGCGACGACCCGACTGACTGAGCAATGTGCTTGACGATATGGGGCGACGATGGCCTGATATGCCGGAACAGAAGGACAGACAGCGACCGGAAGGAGTATCAGATGGCCACGGCACGGCGTGATATTGTGGGTGCGGCGGCGGGCTTGGCTGCTTGCGGCATTCTGGGAGCGGCGGGAAGTCAGGCGGTCAAAGCGGCCACGGCGGAGGGCTACAGCCAGGATACGGTCTACAAGGTCTCGCCGATCGGTCGCATCCACAACACCAAGGGCAAGCCGGTTCAACTGCAGATCTACGAGAAGTACATCCCCGGTCTGCTGAGGCTGGAGTGCTGCTCGCACGTGGTGGTCGTCTGGTGGTTCCATAAGAACGATACCCCGGCCAGGCGGAGGATCCTCAAGGTCCATCCCCGCGGCGACAAGCGGAACCCGCTGACCGGAGTGTTCGCGACGCATTCGCCTGTGCGCCCCAACCTCATCGCCATCACGACATGCAAGATCCTTTCGGTCAAGGGGGGCATCGTCACGATCGACGGCATTGATGCGTTCGACGGCACGCCGATTCTCGACTTGAAGTCGGCGGGAACGCGAACTCCGCCGCTCAGACCACGAGCAGAGGGGCGGACGTAGTATTGCAAGATGCAATTGCGTGGAATGCCGCAATTGCATAACGCATTGTTGCGTCCGGTTGAGCCTGACCGGGCGGACTGTCCGAACCTCTGTATTTTCAATGCGTTGTGAGAGACTCTTCCCGTTGCGTGCCCGGTGGCACATGGATTGCCCCAATCTCTTGAACGTGTGCGCGCCGGGCTAAGACGATCCGCCGTGGACCGCGGATTTCCCCAGAGACTCAAGAGGTCACACAAGACGATGCAAACGGCTTTCGACTGCATTCCATGCTTCATCCGACAGACACTGGACGCGGTGCGCACGGTCACTGACAACACCAGTGTGCACCAGCAGGTCCTGCAGGGCGTCCTGTGGCGGCTCAGCCAGATGTCGCTGCAGCAATCGCCCCTGGTGATGGCACAGACGATTCATCGCGTGGTGCGGGAACTGGCCGGCAATGCGGACCCATATCAGCCCATCAAGGCGCGGTCCAACGAGTTGGCGCTGGAACTGTATCCGCGGTTGGCGGCGATGATTGCTGAGGCTGACGATGCGATGGAGATGGCCCTGAGGCTGGCCGTCGCGGGCAACGTGATCGATCTCGGCGTGCGGAGTGCGATTGATAGGTCGGACGTCGAGGACGCGATCGCGCATGCCTTGGCCGCCCCGTTCAACGGGGAGGTCGCGGAACTGGCCGAGGCGGTCTCGCAGGCCGGGTCGGTTCTGTATCTTACCGACAACGCCGGCGAGATCGTTTTCGATCGCCTCCTGATCGAACAGATGTCGCCGGATCGCGTGACCGTTGCGGTGCGCGGCAAGCCGGTGATCAACGATGCAACGCTGGCCGACGCGGAGGCGGCGGGCCTGACCGATCTTGTCGAGGTCATCGACAACGGCTCGGACGCCCCCGGAACGCTCCTGGCCGATTGCAGCGACGCGTTTCGCGAACGTTTTGACCGTGCCGACGTGGTCATCGCCAAGGGGCAAGGCAACTACGAATCGCTCAGCGACGTCGATCGTGACGTATTTTTCGTCCTCAAGGTCAAGTGCGCCATCATCGCCGCCGGACTCGACTGTCCCGTCGGAGCCCTGGTCGTCAGGCGCTCGGGGCAGACCGGCGCGACGTAACAGCGATGGGCAGGGGCCCCGTGGACTGCGGTTGACGTGGAGAAACTGAAGAGATGCCGGCAATGGAGCCGGCTGTGGGATGTCGGATAATACATGCAAGGCGCGTGGCAGTGGCGCATGACTGCCCCGTCTGCCCGACAGCGACTGACGGACGAACGGAAAGGACCAGGAATGAGCAGATCACGACGAGACGTATTGAAGATGGGCGCCATCGTGCCGGCAGCGCTGCTGGTTGGGTGCGGTGACAAGAACGGCAACGGCAACGGCAGCGGGGCCCAGGCGAAGGGCACGTGCGTCCTGTGCTGCAAGTGCGGGCAGGTCAAGGGCTCGGATCTGTGCTGCAAGGCCGGCGCCGAGAAGTGCACCAACTGCGGCCTGCACAAGGGCTCGCCCGGCTGCTGCCGCATCAAGACCATCGTCGACGCGAACCCGGGCAAGGACGTGTGCCTCTGCACCTTCTGCGGACAGGTCAAGGGCTCGGACAAGTGCTGCAAGGAAGGCGCCGAGAAATGCAGCAAGTGCGGGCTGGACAAGGGCTCGCCCGGATGCTGCAGGATCAAGAAAGAGACGATGTCGGCGTAGTCGGCTATCGGCTGTTGACTCACACAGGGCTGACGATTCTGTGTGCGGGATGACACAGGTGCGCCGGCAGTTCATCCGCGACTGCCGGCGCGAAGGGCTGTATAATGCGCGTGCCGATGGAGACGGCGCGCCCGATACCGCACAGGGCGGAAGAAAGGACCAGGGCGATGTGCTGTAACGAGACCGCTGGATGCCAGAAGCCGGAGAACTTGACCGATGAGCCGACCAACTGCTCGCCGGACCAGATCAAGATCTGTCACGGTTCGGACGCCGACCACCCCTGCTGCGAGAAGCCGGCGGAGGACTAGAATCGCGACGGTGAACGCATGATCGTGCTGTACATCGTCACGGCGGTGGCGTTGGCAGCATCCGGCCTGGCCGACCGCAGGCGGACTGTCGCGGCGATTCAACTGGCCGGGCGGCGCCTGGCGAGGATCCTGCCGGCCTTCCTGGCGATGATCGTGCTGTTCTCGGCGGCGATCACGCTCCTGCCGCACGATGTCCTGATGCGGGTGTTGGGCAAGGACAGCGGCTGGCAGGGCGTGGCGGTCGCTTCGTGCCTGGGCTCGGCCGCGCTGATGCCCGGCTTCATCGCGTTTCCGCTGTGCGGGGCGCTGCTCAAGCGCGGCGTGCCCTACATGGTGCTTGCGGCCTTCTCGACAACGCTGATGTCCGTCGGCGTGCTGACCTATCCGCTGGAGCGCCAGTACTTCGGCACCAAGGTCACGCTGGTTCGCAACGGCATCAGTCTGCTGATCGCCCTGATCGTCGCATTCGTGACCGGGCTGGTCTTCGGGGAGGTCAGCCTGTGAAGCTTACCGGAAGACAACTGGTCTACGGGGCGATCGTCTGCGGCTTCGCGGTCTTCGTGGGCGTTTCGTTCATCGCCGGGATTCCCTTCGGGCAGGCGATGGGCGAGACGTTCGCCACCACGCTGCTGCAGATGCTCAAGCTGCTCCCGTGCGCGTTCGTGCTGATCGCGCTGTTCGACGTGTGGGTCAAGCGAGAGACGGTGGTGAGGCACTTCGGGCGCGGGTCCGGCGTGCGAGGATACCTCTGGGGCATCCTGCTGGGCGGCATGACCATCGGCGGGCTGTACCTGTCGTTCCCGGTGGCGTACTCGCTGTTTCGGAAAGGGGCGAAGGTGAGCGTTGTCCTTGCTTACGTCGGCTTCGCCGGTGTCTGTCGCATCCCGATGACGATGTTCGAACTGTCATTCATGGGGCCGACGTTCACCGCCGTGCGGCTGGGCGTGTCGATCCCCCTGATCATCGTCACCTCAATCGCGATGGGCCGCGTCTTGGAACGGTACAATTACGAAGTCACGGAGTAACCGCGGGGGGCATATTGAGCGAAGACAGAACACCAGACGAATACAGGAGACGGCAGATGAAACGACGAGAACTTGTGAAGGCCGGTATTGCTCTGGGCGTTGCGGGAGTGGCCGGCACGTCGCTGGAGACCTCTGCGGCCGCACCGTGCGCCGTGTGCGTCACGTGCGACCCCGACACGATGGCCAAGTCCGCGGTAAAACACTTCCTGCCCGGGAAGCTGACGTGCGGTGAATCGATGCTGCTGGCCGGCCTGGAGTCGATGGACCTCAAGAGCAAGCTCGCACCGGACATCGCCCTGGGCCTTGGCGGGGGCGTGGGGTTGCAGGGCAAGACCTGCGGCGTGCTGACCGGGGCCGCGATGGTGCTCGGCCTGGCCATCGGCCGCGTTGAGACCGACTACAAGAAGAAGAAAATGGCGACCTTCAAGGCCGTCGGACAGTTCTACCAGGCCTTCGAGAAGAAGTTCGGCTGCTCCGACTGCCGCAAGCTCTGCGGCCTGGACCTGACCACGCTGGCCGGACGGAAGAAACTGATGGCGTCGGTCAAGGCCGAGCGGTGCAGCAAGCTGGTCGCCTTCGGCGGAAGGACCCTCGCGACGTCGCTCCAGGAGATCGCCAAGGCCTATTCCTGACGCAATCTTGGCCGAAGCGCACTGAGGGATGTGTGTGAAGGGTGCCCGGGGGGGGGGGGGGGGGGGGGGGGGGGGGGGGGGGGGGGGGCGGGGGGGGGGG